>NZ_JAAHBU010000191.1 GCF_010671725.1 Pseudomonas brassicae
CACCGGCAACGTGCTGGACAACGACCGGCTTGGCGCCGATCGCCCGGCGCTGGAGCACACGGTGGTGGGCGTGCGTGCCGGTGCCGACACCTCGACCTCAGCCATCGGCTCGCTGGGCCTGGGCATTGCCGGCACCTACGGTACGTTGATCCTGAATGCCAACGGCCAGGCCGAGTACACGGCGTACCCCAATGCGGTGGCACCGGATGGGGCGCACGACGTGTTCACCTACACCATCCGCGATGCCGACGGCGACGAAAGCACCACCACCATCACCATCAATGTCACCGACTGCAAGCTGGTTGCCCGGCCCGATGGCGATGTGACCGTGTATGAAAAGGCCCTGGACCTGAACCAGGATCCGCAGGATCTGGCGCCTGGTACCGTGGTGGGGAGTAACCCCGGCGCGACCAGCGAAACGGCGACCGGCACCCTGGTCGGGGCCGTCACGGGAGGCTCGGGTGCGATCACCTACACCCTGGAGAGCAGCGCGACGGGTACGTATGGCCAGATCCAGCTGAACGCCGACGGCAGCTACAAGTACACCCTGACCTCCGCCCCGCAGATCGGCAACGGCAATGACGGCGCCAATATCGTCAGCAGCGAAACCTTCATCTACAAAGCCACCGATGCGCTGGGCAACAGCACCACCAGCACCATCGTGATCAAGATCGTCGACGACGTGCCCAAGGCCCACGCCGATAGCACCAGCGTGGTGGAGGGCGGCACGGTCACCGGCAACGTGCTGGACAACGATACGTTTGGCGCGGACAGGCCTGACCTGGCCCAGGCGGTGGTGGGCGTGCGGGCCGGTGCCGACACCTCGACCTCGGCCATCGGCTCGTTGGGCATCGCGATCGCCGGCACGTACGGCACGCTGATCCTCAATGCCAATGGCCAGGCCGAGTACAAGGCGCATGCGAATGCCGTCACGCCGGACGGTGCCAAGGATGTCTTCACCTACACCATCCGCGATGCCGACGGCGATGAAAGCACCACCACCCTCACCATCAATGTCACCGACAGCAAGCTGGTGGCGTGCCCGGACGATGATGTGAAGGTGTACGAAAAAGCCCTGGACCTGACCCAGGACCCGCAAGACCTCGCGCCTGGCACGGTGGTGGGCAGCAATCCCAATTCGCCAGGCGAGACCGCCACCGGCAGCCTCGTGGGCGCGGTCACCGGCGGCTCGGGTGCACTGACCTACGCCCTGGAGGGCAGCGCCACGGGCGCGTATGGCCAGATCCAGCTGAACGCCGACGGCAGCTACAAATACACCCTGACGTCGCGCCGCAGATCGGCAACGGCAATGACGGTGCCAATATCGTCAGCACCGAGACCTTTACCTACAAGGCCACCGACGCACTGGGCAATACCACCACCAGCACCATCGTGATCAGGATCGTCGACGACGTGCCCAGGGCCGAGTCGGACAGTGCCACGGTGGTCGAAGGGGGGACGGTCAGGGGCAATGTGCTGACCAACGACAGCTTTGGTGCGGACACCCCCGACCTCAGCCAGGCGGTGGTGGGCGTGCGGGCCGGTGCCGACACGTCGACCTCGGCCATCGGCTCGCTGGGCGTTGCGATCGCCGGCACCTACGGCACGCTGATCCTCAATGCCAATGGCCAGGCCGAGTACAAGGCGCATGCGGATGCCGTCACGCCAGACGGCGCCAAGGACGTCTTCACCTACACCATCCGCGACGCCGATGGCGATGAAAGCACCACCACCCTCACCATCAATGTCACCGACAGCAAGCTGGTGGCGTGCCCGGATAACGATGACATCAAGGTGTATGAGCGCGGGCTGGACCTCACCCAGGATAGCTGGGACCTTGCCCCCGGCACGGTGGTGGGCAGCGCGCCGCAAAGGGCCAGCGAAACCTCGGTCGGCAACCTGCAAGGGACGGTGTCCGGTGGTGTCGGCGCGATCACCTACAGTCTGGTCGGCAGCGCTACCGGGGCCTACGGCCAGATCCAGATCAACGCCGATGGCAGCTACAAGTACACCCTGACCTCGGCTCCGCACATCGGCAACGGCAATGACGGCGCCAATATCGTCAGCAGCGAGACGTTCACCTTCAAGGCCACTGACTCGCTGGGCAATACCGCCACCAGTACCATCGTGATCAAGATCGTCGACGACATGCCCACGGCCGAGTCGGACAGCGCCACGGTGATCGAGGGCGGTACGGTTACCGGCAACGTGCTGGGCAACGATGTGCTCGGTGCCGACGGGCCGGCCCTGAACGGCGCGGTGGTGGGGGTGCGTGCCGGCGCCGATACCTCGACCTCGGCTATTGGCGCGGTGGGGCTGGGCATTGCCGGCACCTACGGTACCCTGACCCTCAATGCCAATGGCGAGGCGGTGTACAAGGCCAATGCCAACGCGGTGAATCCAGCCGGCGCGAAGGATGTGTTCACCTACACCATCCGCGATGCCGATGGCGATGAAAGCACCACCACCCTCACCATCAACGTTACCGACAGCAAGCTGCAGGCCTGCGCGGACTACGATGTGAAGGTCTACGAGAATGCCCTGGACCTGACCCAGGACCCGCAGGACCTGGCGCCGGGCACAGTGCTCGGCAGCAACCCCGCCTCGCCCGGCGAAACGGCGACGGGCAGCCTGGTCGGTGCTGTCCAGGGTGGTTCGGGCGCGCTCACCTACACCCTGGTGGGCAGCGCCACGGGCGCTATGGCCAGATCCAGCTCAATGCCGACGGCAGCTACAAGTACACCCTGACCTCGGCGCCGCAGACCGGCAACAGCGACAACGGGGCGAATGTGGTGGCCGGCGAAACCTTCACCTACAAGGCTACCGATGCACTGGGCAACAGCGTCACCAGCAGCATCGTGATCCGCATTGTCGACGATGTGCCCAAGGCCGTGGACGCGGCCCGTTCGATCACGCCAGGCCAGGTCGACACCAACCTGCTGCTGGTCATCGATATCTCGGGCAGCATGGCCGACAAGTCCGGCGTCCGCGGCCTGAGCCGCCTTGAGCTGGCCAAGGAGGCGATTGGCGCACTGCTCGACAAGTACGACGACATGGGCGATGTGAAAGTGAAAATCGTCACCTTCGCCACCGGTGCCAGCGACCGTTCCGAGGTGTGGGTCACGGTCGACCAGGCCAAGGCGCTGATCAAGGACCTGAGCCCGGGCGGTTCGACTTACTACGACTCGGCCGTCAACGTGGCGCAGGATGCCTACAAGACCGCGGGCAAGCTGGAGGGCGCACAGAGCGTCAGCTACTTCTTCTCGGATGGCGCACCGACATCGGGGCACGCCCTGACGGACACGCGCACGGCTGGCTGGGAGAACTTCCTCGACCAGAATGGCATCAAGTCCTACGCGATCGGCCTGGGCAGTGGTGTCAATGCGGGCAATCTCAATCCGGCGGCGTATGACGGCAGTACCCACACCGATACCAACTCGGTGGTGGTCACCGACCTTGCGCAACTGGGCAATGTGTTGTCTGGCACGGTGCAGGGCGCGCCGATTACCGGCAGCCTGATGAGCGGTGGCGACTTTGGCGCCGACGGCGGTTTCATCAAGGCGCTGCTCATCGACGGCACCACCTATACCTTCGACCCCAAGGGCCTGTCCAATCAGGGCAGCTATGCCGCCAGCGGCGCGCCGACCGCGGCGTGTTCGACACCATTACCAACAGCATCACGGTCAAGACCAGCCTGGGCGGCACGCTGGTGGTGGACATGGACAACGGCCAGTTCACCTACACGCCACCCAAGGACAGTGGCAGCAACCAGGTCGAAACCATCAAGTTCGTCGCCAGCGACAACGACGGCGACCTGAGCAGCGCCAATCTGGTGATCAACGTCAACACCAATGCCGCGCCGCTGGCCAATGCCGACCACATCATTACCAACATTTTCGCGCCAAGTATCAGCGTGCCGGCCGAAGCCTTGCTGGCCAATGACAGCGATGCCAACAAGGATCCGCTCGGTGCTTCACCCATCACGTTCAATACCGGCTGGAAGAAAGGTGCGGACTTCACGCTGGGCAGTACCAAGCCGACCATCGTGTTCAATGGTTCCGACGATACGCTGGCCAACCAGGAGCGGGTGATTGCACGCAGTGCCTTCACTGGCACGGCCGGGTCCATGACCGCGGCGCTGGTGGTCAGTGGTTATCTGGGCGCGGTGAGCAATGCCAACGGCAATGACGAGGATGTGATCAAGGTGAGCCTGCGCGAGGGCGAAACCCTGACGCTGGACCACAACCGCAACACTGATCGCAACCTGCTGATGCAATGGAAAGACGAAAGCGGCACCTACCATACCATCGCCGACGGCGGCAGTTTCACCGCTGAGCATGACGGGGTGTACAGCATCCATCTGGTCAACCGGGTCAACGACGATGGTGGCAAGGGGGCGGAAAGCTACCAGTTGAACATGGCCATCAACTATGCCGGCGCACATGAGCAGGCGCCGACCTACAACGGCACCTACACCGTCAGCGACGGGCATGGCGGCAGTGCCACGGGCGCGGTGGACATCAACTACCAGGCGGGCTCGACGCTCAACGGTAGCGACCACGATGACATCCTGCTGGCCGGGGCGGGCCACGACACGCTCAACGCTGGCGATGGCAACGATGTGCTGATGGGCGGCGATGGCAACGACGTGTTGTACGGCGGCGACGGCGATGACCTGCTGATCGGCGGTGCTGGCAACGACCTGCTCGACGGGGGCGCCGGGCTCGACACCGCCAGTTATGCCAGTGCGGGCAGCGGTGTGACGGTCAGCCTGGCCGAGACGGGGGTACAGAACACCGTGGGTGCCGGGTTGGACCGGCTGGTGTCGATCGAAAACCTGGTGGGGTCGAATTTCGATGACAAACTGACCGGCGACGAGCATGCCAATACCCTGATCGGGGGGCTGGGCCATGACACCCTGGTCGGTGGTGCAGGGGATGACGTGCTGATCGGCGGGCCGGGCAACAACACCCTCACGGGCGGGGAGGGCAGTGATACCTTCCTGTGGCAGCAGGGCAACACCGGGCACGACCGGGTCACCGACTTCACGCCGGGTACTGATCGCCTGGACCTTTCGCAACTGCTGCAGGGGGAGAATGCAACGTCGGCGTCACTGGATGACTACCTGCACTTCAAGGTGACCCAGACCGGCACCGGGGTGATCTCGACCATCGAGGTGAGTGCGGTGGCGGGCGCCACGCCGACACAGACCATCGAGCTGGCGGGGGGTTGACCTGGCTCACCACTATGGGGTGACGGCGGGAGCAGGCGGGGTGATTTCGGCGGGGGCGGACACGGCGACGATCATCAACGGCATGCTCAATGACCATTCGTTGAAGGTGGATACGGTGTGAGTGCTGGATAGCCTGTTTGGGCCTCTTCGCTGGCAAGCCAGCTTCCACAGGTACACCGCTGAGCATGAGGGCGGTGTACCTGTGGGAGCTGGCTTGCCAGCGAAGGGGGACGCAGCAGCCCTAAAGCGGTCTGCGCAAGGTCTTCTGCCTCAGGATGTACACCGTCACCAGCACCGCACTGGTCAGCATGAACCCGCGTGCCCACGCCAATGGCACCAGGTAGCACGAAAAGCCGATGCTCAACCACATCAGCCCGATCGCATACACCTTGCCCTTGAGCGGGATGCCTTCGCCACTGAGGTAGTCGCCAATCCACGGCCCGAGCCGCGGGTGATTCACCAGCCAGTCATGAAAGCGTGGCGAACTGCGCGCGAAGCACGCGGCCGCCAGCAATAAAAAAGGGGTGGTCGGCAACACCGGAAGGAAGATGCCGATCACCCCCAGCGCGACGCTGAGCCAGCCGATGGCCAGCAGCAGGTAGCGCATGGATGCAGACTCAGTGGTGACGCGGCTTGAGCAGGGCCGGTTTTTCTTCAGGCGCATGGCACAGCAGGTACAAGGCGGTCAGGGCCTCGGGGATCTGCACGATCATGTCGTCCATCAGGTTGGCGTCCTTGGCGATGTCCTCGAACTCGGGCTGATCGTCGAACAGGCCCGAACCGACCATGATCGGCAGCAGCATTTCGCTGACTTCCTCTTCGGCACTTTCGAACCAGGCCTCTTCGCGAAGGAATACCCCTTCCATGAAGCCGATGCACCAGCCGCGCAGGTCGGAGTCGTCCGGCTCGTCGCCCAGGTCGAGGTCGCACGGCAGCTCGAATTCCTCGTCGCTGGCCAGCTGGCGGGCGATGTGCGCCTTGAGCTGCAGCAGCGTGGCTTCGATTTCGTCGCGCTGTGCGTCGTCCTTGTAGTGTGGCGGCTCGGCGAACAGGGCATCGATCCATTCACGGTCGGGAACGACCTCGGAGCAGATCGACAGCGCGGTCAGGTAGCCGTGGGCGGCAACGTAGTCCAGCGCTTCTTCGTGCAGCTCGTCGGCGTCGAGGAAGGCTTGCAGGCGGGTTAATTGCTCAGCGAAGGACATTACAGGGCTACCTTGGGAATAAACGATGTTGGAATTCTAGCATCTTGCGGCGCTTGCGAGGCAAAGGATGACGCCTATCGCTGAGCCCCCTGCACAGACGCCGGGTCCGGTATAATGCTCGGCTTTTCGCCCCGGCCACGCCTGCACGCGGCTGCGGCAAAAGCCGCTTACGCAATTTCTGGTGTGGCGGGCAAGCTTTTCATCCAGCCTGTGGCCAGGATGGTTCTGCGATTTATGGAGTTTTTATGCTCGAACAGGCTCAGCGCGTCCTCAAGGACATCTTCGGCTACGACAGCTTTCGCGGGCGCCAGGGGGCGATCATCGAATGTGTGGCCAAGGGCGGCGATGCGCTGGTCCTGATGCCCACCGGCGGCGGCAAGTCGCTGTGCTTCCAGGTCCCGGGGCTGTTGCGCGAAGGCCTGGCGGTGGTGGTGTCGCCACTGATCGCGCTGATGGAGGATCAGGTTGCCACCCTCGACGAGCTGGGCGTTGCCGCCGCGTCGCTGAACTCCACGCTGAGCGCCGAGCAGCAGCGCGAGCTGGCCGCGCGTATCCGGCGCGGCGAGCTGAAAATGCTCTATCTGGCCCCCGAGCGCCTGGTACAGCCGCGCATGCTGGACTTTTTGCGCAGCCTCGACATTGCGCTGTTCGCCATCGACGAAGCCCACTGCGTATCGCAATGGGGCCACGACTTTCGCCCCGAATACCTGCAGTTGGGGCAACTGGCCGAGCTGTTCCCCAACGTGCCGCGCATCGCCCTGACTGCCACGGCAGACATGCGCACGCGCGAAGAGATCGTCACGCGCCTGCACCTGCAGAACGCCGAGCGCTTCCTGTCCAGCTTCGACCGGCCGAACATTTTCTACCGTATCGTGCCCAAGGAGCAGCCACGCAAGCAGTTGCTGGCGTTCCTGAGCGAGCGACGCGGTAATGCCGGCATCGTGTATTGCCTGTCGCGCAAGAAGGTCGACGACGTGGCGGCGTTCCTCTGCGAGCAGGGTTACCCGGCGCTGCCGTACCACGCCGGCCTGCCGGCCGAAACCCGTGCCAGCAACCAGCGGCGCTTCCTCAACGAGGAGGGCCTGATCATGGTCGCGACCATTGCGTTCGGCATGGGTATCGACAAGCCCAACGTGCGTTTCGTCGCCCACCTCGACCTGCCCAAGTCGCTGGAAGCCTACTACCAGGAAACCGGGCGTGCCGGCCGTGACGGCCTGCCAGCCGATGCCTGGATGGCCTACGGGCTGCAGGACATGGTGATGCTCAAGCAGATGCTGCAGAACTCCGAAGGCGACGAGCGCCACAAGCGCGTGGAGCAGCACAAGCTCGATGCGATGCTGGCATTGTGCGAAGAGACCCGTTGCCGGCGCCAGATCCTGCTCAACTACTTCGATGAAGAACTGCCCCAGCCGTGCGGGCACTGTGACAACTGTGTCGACGGCGTACAGACCTGGGATGCCACCGAACCTGCCCGTCAGGCCCTGTCGGCGATCTACCGCACTGGCCAGCGCTACGGCGTGGGCCACCTGGTGGATGTGCTGCTGGGCAAGGACAACGAGAAGATCCGCAATTTCGGCCACGAGAAGCTGGCGGTGCATGGCGTGGGCAAGGCCCGTTCCGAAGGCGAATGGCGTTCGCTGTTCCGCCAGTTGGTGGCACGTGGCCTGGCCGATATCGACTTGGAGGGGTATGGCGGCCTGCGCCTGTCCGACACGTGTCGGCCATTGCTGCGTGGTGAGGTTAGCCTGGAACTGCGTCGCGACCTCAAGCCGCAGACCAGCAGCAAGACCAGCAGTTCGGGCAGCCCGGCCAGCCAGCTGGTGCGCGGCGAAGAGCGCGAGCAGTGGGAAGCCCTGCGTGCCCTGCGACGCAAGCTGGCCGAAGAGCACGGCGTGCCGCCGTATGTGATTTTCCCCGACTCCACGTTGCTCGAGATGCTGCGCAGCCAGCCCGGCAGCCTGAGCGAGATGGCCCAGGTCAGTGGGGTCGGCGCGCGCAAGCTGGAGCGCTACGGTCAGGCCTTCCTCGAAGTGCTGGGTGGTGGGGCAGAGGCCCCCGCAGTGGTGGCCGATCTGCGTCACGAGTTGATCAGCCTGGCCCGCGCCGGCATGACCCCGGTACAGATTGCCGGCCAGCTGCAATGCAGCGAAAAGAACGTCTACAGCCTGCTGGCCGAGGCCATCGGCCGCCAACAGCTGTCGCTGGAACAGGCGCTGGACCTGCCAGAAGAACTGATGGGAGAAATCCAGGACGCCTTCCTTGACGGCGAAGGCGAGCTGCCACCGGTCTCGGCGATCATCGAGCAGTTCGGCGGGCGGGTGCCGGAAGGCGTGCTGTACTGCGTGCGTGCCGCGCTGGCGGCCGAGTTCGAGATGTAAAATCGCGGTTTGTCATCATTTATGACGATTATCGCAGGCGCGCCCGCCGCCTGAGCCTTGCCTAAGGCTCAAGGTCATGGTTAGCTGCCTATTAATTAGTTCTGATGATGAGTTTTCTATGCCGTTGACCGATCAACACCGCTTCGGGATGCAGTTGGCCCATATGTCCCGGGGTTGGCGCGCCGAGCTCGATCGCCGCCTGGCCGGGCTCAACCTGTCGCAGGCGCGTTGGCTGGTACTGTTGCATCTGGCGCGTTTCGAGCAAGCCCCGACCCAGCGTGAGCTGGCGCAGAGCGTTGGAGTGGAGGGGCCGACCCTGGCGCGTCTGCTCGACAGCCTGGAGGCGCAAGGTCTGGTCAAGCGTCAGGCGGTGCTGGAAGACCGGCGCGCGAAGAAGATCGTGCTGTGCCCGCCGGCCAAACCCCTGATCGACCAGATCGAGACCATTGCCAATGCCCTGCGTGTCGAACTGTTCGAGGGGGTCGACGAAGAGGACATGCGCGTGTGCATGCGGGTGCACGCGCGCATCCTGGCCAACCTCGAACGATCCTAGAAGGTCTGCCCCAGGTTGAGATAGAAGGCTTTCTGGTTGTCGCTGTTGCTGCCATAGCTGAAATTCAACGGCCCCAGCGGTGTATCGAAGCCCAGGAAGATGCTGGCAGCATTGATGTAGCCGCTGTCGAATTCATTGTCGTTGTTCCACGCGCGGCCGCGCTCCAGCGAGCCGCCCAGGTACAGCGGGAAGTCCAGCGGCAGGTAGGTGCGCGGAGTCAGGCGGCGGTAGTAGACCATGCGCATCAGGCTGATGTTCTGGCCCGATACCGAGTTCTGGCGAAAGCCCGACAACTGCCGGGCGCCGCCCATCACGAAGCTTGAGGTGACCACCTCGGCAGTGTCCAGGGTCCTGCCGTAACGCCCGCCGAACACCCAGGTGTTCGGCCCGCCGCTCAGCGCCTTGTCCAGTTTCAGGTCCCACTGCCGGTAGCGCTGGTCCGAGCCCAGGCCGGGTTCGAACTGGCGCAGGGTCATGCTGATGTCTTCGCCGCTGTGGGGGAAGTACACGTTGTCGAGGGTGTCGAACGAGTACTTGAGGTCGTAGAACCCTTCGTTGAAGTTCACCTTGGGCAGGTCCTGCTCGCCGATGCGCACCTCGGCCTGGCCCCACGCCTGGCCGACGCCCAGGCGTACTTCGCCATTGTTGCCGATCTGACGGCCCAGGTTCAGGCCCAGGCCGTAGCGTTCAAGGCGGTACTCGGCAATTGGATCGTTGTCCAGGGTGGCCTCGATGTTCTGCGAACCAATGTCCAGGTAAGGCGCGACGAAGTAGCGTGAGCCGGTGTCCAGGGGTTGGTAGAACTCGCTGTAGAGCTCTTGCTGATCACCGATCTGGGCCCGCGTCAGCCATTCTGCGCCCAGGCGGTTGATGCCGTTGACCCGGTAACTGGCGCCCAGGTTGAAGGCGCTGTCACCGCGCAGGTCGTCCGACAGGTTCAGCCCCAGGCGCAGGTAGTCGGTACCGCCACGGCGGCCGCGGGCGTTGATCACCAGGGTGTTGTCCTGGCCCTTGTGCACCACGCGGTACTGCACCCGGTCGAAGTAGTCCAGGCCGTACAGGGTGCCCATGTCGGTGCGCAGGCGGTCGAGCTCCAGCGGCTCGCCGATGGGCTGGCGGATGTAGTAGCGGATGACGTCGTCACTGACCTTGGAGTCGTTTTCGATCCTGATCGCGGTGATCACGGGCGTTCTCTGGCCAGGCGAGCGTGCCACGGCCAGCTCGGTGGTGGTGCTGTCGGGTTGGCGCAAGTGCGCCAGGCGCGGGTCCAGAATGCGGGTGGCGCGGTAGCCGGCATCGATCATCTCTTGCGCGCGGCCGAAGTCGGTCACGCCGAAGCTGGCCAGCGGTGGCTGCACCAGGATGTCAGTGGCGTGCAGCGAAGCCAGTTGCTCCTCGGAGTTGCGCCGTGTCATCAGGGTGATGGACTGGTTGAGCACATCGACCACCGTGGCCAGTTGCTTGCGGCTGCGCAGCGGTGTGCCGATGTCGACCACGATGGCGATGTCCACGCCCATCTCGCGCACGATGTCCAGCGGGATGTTGTCGACCATGCCGCCGTCCACCAGCAGCCGGCCGTCCAGCTCGACCGGGGCAAACACGGCCGGGATCGACATGCTGGCGCGGATCACCTGGGGCAGGTGGCCTTTGCGAAACACCACTTTCTCGCCGCTGGCGATATCGGTGGCCACGGCACGGAACGGCACCGGCAGCTTGTCGAAGTCGCGGGTGTCGCTGGTGTGGGCCAGCAGGCTTTCCAGCAGCAGTGCCAGGTTCTGGCCCTGGATCACGCCCAGTGGCAGGCCAAGGCTGCCGTCGTCGCGAAAGCTCAGGCGCTGTTTGACCAGGAAGTCGCGGTCATCCTGTTTGCGCCGGAACGGAATGTCCTTGCGCGGTGGCGCATCGGACAGTGCCTGCTGCCAGTCGATGGCCAGCGCGAGTTTTTCCAGTTCGTCGATCTTGTAGCCCGAGGCATACAGCCCGCCGATCACCGCGCCCATGCTGGTGCCGGCAATTGCGTCGATCTTCACCCCTTGCTCCTCCAGCGCCTTGAGCACGCCAATGTGGGCCAGGCCCCGCGCCGCGCCGCCAGATAGCACCAGGCCGACCTTGGGGCGGGTGGTTTCGGTTGCAGCCAGGGCAAGGGAGGTGAAAGACAGTAGCAGGCACAACAGCAGACGACGCATCGTGGCTCTCGGAGCAAAGGTTAAAGACCGCTAGTATAAGCGCGACCACCGTTCAGGAGACCGTTAGCGCATGTCCACGCCCAAACCCGAAATAGTCATCACCTATTGCACGCAGTGCCAGTGGCTGCTGCGCGCGGCCTGGCTGGCCCAGGAACTGCTGAGCACCTTCAGCGACGACCTGGGCCGGGTAGCGCTGGAGCCCGCCACCGGGGGCGCCTTTCGCATCACCTGTGACGGTGTAGAGATCTGGGAGCGCAAGGCCGATGGCGGCTTCCCCGAGGCCAAGCTGCTCAAGCAGCGCGTGCGCGACCAGATCGACCCGCAGCGCGACCTGGGCCACAACGACCGGCCCTGAGCCGGCGCACGGCATGTCACGCAACTGCCGCACAACGGTCATGGTCGGTTAACTGCCCGCAGGCAAGCTCGCACAAACTCTCCCGGAGCCTGCCCATGACCCATGCCGAGCTTGGCAAACCCTCCCGCAAGCAGCGGGTGCGCACCTTGTGGATCTCGGACGTGCACCTGGGCACCCGGGACTGCCAGGCTGAGCACCTGTCGCAGTTTCTCAAGGGCTACCAGGCCGACCGTATCTACCTGGTGGGCGACATCATCGACGGCTGGAAGCTGCGTGGCGGCATGTACTGGCCGCAGGCCCATACCAATGTGATCCGGCGCCTGTTGACCATGAGCAAGCGCGGCACCGAGGTCATCTACGTGACCGGCAACCATGACGAATTCCTGCGGCGCTACTCGAAACTGGTGCTGGGCAACATCCGGCTGGTCGACCAGGCCGAGCACCTGACCGCCGACGGTCGGCGTCTGCTGGTGATCCATGGCGACCAGTTCGACGTGATCACCCGCTATCATCGCTGGCTGGCATTTCTGGGCGACTCGGCCTACGAAATCACCCTTACCCTCAACCGCTGGCTCAATCACTGGCGGGCGCATTATGGCTATGGCTACTGGTCGTTGTCCGCGTACCTGAAGCACAAGGTCAAGACGGCGGTGAACTTCATCAGCGACTTCGAGGAGGCGATTGCCCACGAGTGCGTCAAGCGCGGCTTTCACGGCGTGGTATGCGGGCATATCCACCACGCCGAGATTCGCAAGGTGGGCGAGGTGGACTACCTCAACTGTGGCGACTGGGTTGAGTCGTGCACCGCGCTGATCGAGCACTGGGACGGCAATATCGAGCTGTATCGGCTGGCCGACGCACAGGCCGAGGAAGCCGGCGCGTGGCCGGGCGGCACACCCTTGGCGAGCCGAGCGTGTGAGTCAGGCGCTGACTTTTTGCAGGGCAGCCTTGTAGAGCGACTGGCGGGGCTGGGCGAAGACCCGGCGCAGCATCGGTTCGAAGAAACTCAGCGGTAGGCTCGGGTAGTCGGGGTCGAACGCAGCCGCATCGTAGCGGGCACAGAATTCGATGGTCTGCTGGTACTGCGGGTGCCCCTCGAATTGTTCGCGCAGGTGCCGGTCCATGCCCAGGTGGTGGAAGAAGTAGTAGCCCTGGAACACCCCGTGCTTTTCCACCATCCACAGGTTCTCCGGGCTGACGAAGGGCTTGAGGATGGCGGCGGCGATGTCCGGGTGGTTGTAACTGCCAAGGGTGTCGCCGATGTCGTGCAACAGCGCGCACACCACGTATTCTTCATCGCGGCCGTCGCGCCAGGCCAGGCTGGCGGTTTGCAGTGAATGGCTCAGGCGGTCGATGGGAAACCCGCCGAAGTCGCCATCGAGCAGGCGCAGGTGCGTCAGCACACGGTCAGGAAGCTGTCGCGCATAGGCTTGAAAATCGCCCGCGATGATCGCCCAGTCCTGTTCGGTTCCGTCCTGCATATGGGTGAAGCGGGCCTGCTGGGTCATCGGCACTCCGTGGGTTGACGGCCAGAGCAGCCAGTTTAGGCACTCTGCCGGTACCGGTAGTGGCTTGCCGGGACGGGTTTCTGACCTTGTGGGCCGTTTATCAGAAGTGCACCTTGCCGCGCAGCATGTCGCGATAGAGGGCAAAATCCCCCAGCAGGCTGTAGAACGGGTAGGTGAAGGTGGCGGGTCGGTTCTTCTCGAAGAAGAAGTGACCGGCCCAGGCGAAGCCGTAACCGGCCACCGGCACCGCGAACAGCAGCCAGCCGTTGGCGCTGGCCAGGGCGCAGGCCAGTAGCACGATGACCAGGCTGGTGCCGACGAAGTGCAGGCGCCGGCACGCAGGGTTGCTATGCTCAGCGAGGTAGTACGGGTAGAACTCGGCAAAGCTGTTGAAGCGCGGGGGGCTGTTCACTGCATCGCTCCCAGGTTTGTCGGGTATGACGAAACATGCACGGGGTGGAGCCTGAACCGAGTCTAGGATTGAGACGCGGTATCAACCAGTGACAATGGGCGCCACTTTAGTATCCTTTGCGTTCACCGCAGGAGCGGTATCACCCAAAAGAAGCCAGCCATGAGCGAAAGAACCACTTCAGCAAGCTGGGCCTCGGGGATCGTCAAGGCACTTGAATTCGAAGGGCTCGATTGCCGTGCCCTGTTCAAGCAACTCGGCCTGGACTTTGCCGCGCTGGACGATCCCGACGCTCGCTTTACCCAGGACTCCATGACGCGGCTGTGGCAGCTGGCCGAAGACCTTTCGGGCAACCATGCCATTGGCCTGAACATGGCTCGGGTGGTGCGCCCGGCTTCGTTCCACGTGGTGGGTTATGCGTTGATGTCCAGCCGCACCCTGGCCGAGGGCTTCGAGCGCCTGGTGCGCTACCAGCGCATCATCGCCGAGAGTTCGGACCTGAGCTTTCGCCTCGGCCCGGAAGGCTATTCGTTGATACTCACCGTGCACGGCGACCACCTGCCACCCACCCGGCACAGTGCCGAGGCGTCGCTGGCGTGCGCGCTGTCGCTGTGCAGCTGGTTGAGCGGGCGTGTGATCCAGTTGCGGCGGGTGCTGGTACAGGGGCCGCAGCCGGTGGACATCGAGCCCTATAAGCAGGCATTTCGGGCCCCGCTGGTGTTCGGTGCGGCGCACGACGCATTGCTGTTCGAGCGTGCCGACATGGAAGCGCCGCTGCCAACCGCCAATGAAGCCATGGCTATCCTGCACGATCGCTTTGCCGGCGAGTACCTGGCGCGGTTTTCCGAAAGCCGCGTGACCCACCGGGCCCGCCAGGTGCTGTGCCGGATGCTGCCCCAGGGCGAACCGAAGCGCGAGATGGTTGCCCAAGCCCTGCATTTGTCCCAGCGCACCTTGCAGCGGCGCCTGCAAGAGGAGGGCACGAGTTTCCAGACCCTGCTCGACGACACCCGACGGGAACTGGCCGAGCAATACCTGGCACAACCCAACATGACCCTGCTGGAGACGGCCTACCTGTTGGGTTTTGCCGACCCGAGCAACTTTTTCCGGGCGTTCCGTCGCTGGTTCGACGTGACCCCAGGCGAGTACCGGGCACGTATGGGGGCAGCCAAGGGTGCCAGCGACGAAGCGCTGGCCGAACCGGTCAGTGACGCCAGAACGCAGGCATGCACAGTACCAGCACCGTAATGATCTCCAGCCGTCCCAGCAGCATGCCGCCGGCCAGAATCCACTTGGCCGCATCCGGCAGGCTCGAGAAGTTGCCGGCCGGGCCGATGGTTTCGCCAAGGCCCGGGCCCACGCCCGACACGGTGGCGGCAGCACCGGTGAGTGCGGTCATCCAGTCCACGCCCAGCAGCGACAGCAGCAGCGCGATGATGCAGATGGTGATGGCAAAGAAGAACGAGAACGTCAGGATCGAGCGCACGATCTCTTCGTCGAGACGGTGACCGTTGTACTTCTGCTTGATCACCGCGCGTGGATGGATCAGTTGGTTGAGGCTGGCCTTGAGCAGGATGTAGGCCACCTGGAAGCGGAAGATCTTGATCCCGCCGGCGGTCGAGCCCGAGCAGCCGCCGATGAAGCCCAGATAGAAGAACAGCATCAGCGAAAAGTTGCCCCACAGGCTGTAGTCACCCAGGGCGAAGCCGGTGGTGGTGACCACCGACGTCACGTTCAGCGCCACATGGCGCAGCGCATCCAGCCAGTGCAGGTTGGTGGTGGCCCAGTACCAGGTGCCGAGTACCAGCCAGGTGGCCACCAGCAGGCCGAGCAGGCCTTGTACTTGCTGGTCCTTGAGCAGTGCCTTGCGGTTGCCACGCAGGGTGGCCACGTAGAGGGTGAACGGCACGCTGCCCAGAATCATTACCACCACCGCCACCCAGTGCACGGCGGGCGCATCCCATTTGGCCAGGGATTGATCCGAGGTCGAGAAACCGCCGGTGGAGATGGCCGACATGGCGTGGTTGATCGCGTCGAACACGCTCATGCCGGCCAGCCAGAATGCCAGCCCGCCGATGGCGGTGATGCCCACGTACACCGCCACGATCGACTTGGCCACCATGTGCGAGCGCGGCATGACCTTTTCGGAACGGTCCGAGGACTCGGTCTGGAACAGGCGCATGCCACCGATGCGCAACAGCGGCAGGATCGCCACCGCCATGCCGATGAAGCCGATGCCGCCCAGCCAGTGCAGCAGCGAGCGCCACATGAGGATGCCCGGCGACATGCTGTCCAGGCCGCTGAGCACGGTGCGCCGGTGGCGGTGATGCCCGACATGCTTTCGAAGAAGGCGTCGGTGTAGCTGATGTGCTGGGTGAGCAGGAACGGCAATGCGGCGAAGATGCATACCACCAGCCAACTGCTCACCGTCAGCAGGTACATGTCGCGCGGGCGCAGGTGCACGTGCTCGGGGCGGCCGGGGATCACCAGCGCCAGGCCGGCGATGAAGGTGATCATGCTGGCCCACAGGAAGGAGTGCAGGTCTTCGGTGCGCTCGTAGATGATCAGCGTGGCCATGGGCACGGTCATGCTGATCGCCAGGGTAATCAGGAAGATGCCGATAATGAAACCGATGATCCGTAAGGTCGGCAACGCCATGTGATCTGCTCTGGTCTGAAACGGAGGGGCGCCATTCTACCTATGGGCCCCTTTAAGTAAACGGTAGAATAGCCGCACATTTATCGACAGGGGGTAGCCGATGGAGGCTCTCGACGCGTTGCTCAACCGTGTTTCCGTTCCACGCCTGGTGGAGCCGGCGCCCGATGCCGCGCAGCGCAAGCTGTTGTTTCAGGCCGCGTCGCGCGCGCCAGACCATGGGCAGTTGCGCCCCTGGCGCTTGCTGACCATAGAAGGGGCGGCCCGCGAGCAGTTGGGCGTGTTGCTGGCCGAAGCGGTACAGGCGCAGGGTGAAGCCACCCAGGCCGCGCTGGACAAGGCGCACGCGATGCCGTTGCGCGCGCCGTTGCTGATCGTGGTGATTGCCAGGTTGCAGGATCATTTCAAGGTGCCCAAGTCCGAGCAGCGGCTGACGGCGGCCTGTGCTGCGCACGCGATTCTGCTTTGCGCCTATGCCCAGGGCATCGGTGCGGTGTGGCGTACCGGTGAGCTGTCGTACAGCCCGCAGGTGGCCAAGGGGTTGGGGCTGGGCGAGGGCGAGGAGGTGATCGGCTTCCTGTATGTAGGCACGCCGTTGAACGAGCCGCGTACCGCACCGGTAGTGGACACCGAGGCCTTTGTCAGCACCTGGTTGCAGCCGGAGTAAGACGGGCTGTGCTGATGATGGCCCTTTCGCTGGCAA
>NZ_JAAHBU010000192.1 GCF_010671725.1 Pseudomonas brassicae
TTGAACGAGTAGCCGGTCGGCACCACGAAGCTGCAAATGGCTTTCGGCGAACCGTAGGCTTCCATCTTCTGGATCACACGCGGCAGCACGGTCTCGGAGCTGGCGGTGGAGTAGGCCAGGATCAGTTCGTCCTTGAAGATGCGCATCAGCTTCAGGATAGAGAAGCCGAACAGGCGGGCGATCAGGCCCAGCACCATGAAACCGAAGAAGGCGATGGCGAAGTACACCAGCAGCACCAGCTTGGCCAGCGGCAGCAGCGAGGCGAAGCCGAAGTTGGCCACGGTTACCGCGATCAGTGCGAACACGCCGATCGGGGCGTAGTTCATGATCATGTGGGTGACCTTGAACATGGCTTCCGACACGCCCTGGAAGGTTTTCACCAGCGGGTCGCGGATGTCGGCCTGCAGGCTCGACAGGCCCAGGCCGAACAGTACCGAGAAGAAGATGATCGGCAGCATCTCGCCACGCATCAGCGCTGCGAAGATGTTCGACGGGATCAGGTTGAGGATGGTCTGGATGAACGCATGCTCATGCTGAACCTCGGCGGCCGTCGCCTGGTACTTGGAGATGTCCACCGTGCCCAGAGTGCTCATGTCGATGCCGGCACCTGGGTGGAACACGTTGGCCAGCACCAGGCCGACCACGATCGCGATGGTGGTCACCACCTCGAAGTAGATGATGGTCTTGAGGCCGATACTGCCAAGTTTCTTCGCATCGCCGACACCGGCGATACCGACGATCAGCGACGAGATCACGATCGGGATGACGATCATTTTGATCAGGCGAATGAAGATGTCACCTGCCGGCTGCAGGACGTTACTGATCCACCATGCCTTTTCTGCACTGAAATGGTTCAGCAGCGCTCCGATTGCGATCCCCAGGACCAGACCGATGAGGATTTGCCAGGCGAGGCTTAGTTTTGCCTTCTTCATGTCGTTACCCTTTGTTCAAGTGGACACGGCCACCGCCTTGAAACCTGCACTCTAGAGCCGCTGGAAGCGATTCCCCTGGAGTTTTGATCATGCAGGCAATGCGCCGTAGAAGGTCACCGCAAGCGAGCGCAAAGACGCTCGGACCAGCGAAAAAGGCGCAACTATTCCGATGCGGGCGCACTGAGTCTAATGCCGTAACTGACTACCCTATGCCGAATCGGCATGATCTTTTTGCGCCAAAACGGACGTCCCAGCGGGTTGGAAGAGGTGTGTTCGGAATCCCGACGATGGCCAAAGCGCCATGATTAGGCCGATACAGCGGTATTGAGGCGGGTAGAAAAAGTCATTGTTCGACAATCCGAATGCGTTGAAAACGCCATTCGAGACGGCAAACTGACGCGAGATTTTTTTGATGTACGGTCAGCCGTCTGGCCGATCTGTCACTTTCAAGAAGGGAAATGCTTCAGGCTGGCAACGCGGGCACAAGTCTGACCGGGGGCTGTCCTTTCGAAAAGCGGCCCCGGTCCACGACTGCGATGCCTTTTTACTACCCTGACCCGGCCCTCTTCGGAGGTACTCCCTGTACCCCTAGGCCCCTCCGATCCTGAAGCAATCAGAGCGGCCCGGCCCCTTGGTCATGCGCTCACCCTCCTCGGGCGGGCGCATCATAGAAACTGCAACCGGCAGAAGGTTCAGCTTCTATATAGGTACTGATGTGCCCGGCGACACTCAGTAATAGTTCGGGTCATTCTTCAGCTGCTCTTCGAGCATCTGCTGCATGCCTTTGTCCGGCTTGCCCAGCCAACGCTTGTCGGTGTGGCGGCTGGGCGACTTGTCGGCGGGCAACCCGGCCGGCACCGTCACCAACAGCCCATAGGCGTCGTCCTTGTCCCAGCTGAACGCCACGATCAGGCGTGCACTGGCGCAACTCGGTTCGGTCTCGCACAGCTGGCCGACCAGGTACTTGTCGCCGTCTTCCGCCACCGTCGTCATCTGATCGTTGGGGGCGGAAGTGGCACTGGGGGCGGAGGTGGAGCGGGAGAACCCGCTGAGGTTGATCACCCAATCAGGCAACCGTTCCTCTTTGTTGACCACGTCTTGCCAGGTTTCCCGGTACTCGGGGTCCGAACCGAGCAGTTGGCTGGTTCGGACCTGGCCGTCATTGGCCGCCATTGCCGCTGTACAGGCCCCTACCATCAGGGCGCCTGCCAGGGCTCTGTATAGCGTCCCGTTCATGTCTAACCTCTACCGCGACGACCGAAGAAGAAGGACGCCACGAACAGCACCAGGAAGACGATGAAGAGAATCTTCGCGATACCGGTAGCGGCGCCGGCAATACCACCGAAGCCCAGCACGGCAGCGACAATGGCGATAATCAGGAAGGTGATGGCCCAACTCAACATGGTGATTCTCCTTACCGTTTTGAAAGCGGTCATGTGTGACAGAACTACTGCATTGCTCGACTAGAACACCCACCGCTCACGCGGTACGACGGTTTCGACGGTGGCCTCGTTGGCCGGCTGCGTACCCAGGGCGGTCCTGGCCTGCAACAACATCGAGGCGCGGGTGGCCTGAATATGTGCCACCTGGGTGGCTTGTGCAGAAAGCTGATCGGCGATCTGCTTGGACTGCCAGATGCTGTACAGCTGCCCGGCAACCAGGGTCAGCAGCAAGGCCAGGCACAGAAACAGCAGTTGACGCACGTGTAGCGGGGAAATCTGCACCAGGGCGGCGGTTAGCGGGTTCATGCCGAGCTCCTTTGCTGCATCTTGTTATGGACTGCTAGAGGTATTGCAGCCTGCATGCCAGCTTTTACTTTTCGATAAAACCCTTATAAATCAGCATGTTAGAAACACATAAACACAGCCTTCAGGACGCATCCTGCACGATGCCCTGCGCATCTTCGTGCGAATTGCACGATCAACCCTGCACCTTCACAGCCACCTTGAGCATGTCGGCGTCCACGCCACGGACGCCGCGGATCTGCCGCGCCACTTCCTGAGCAATGGTTTTCTGCTGATCGCTCATGACCTCGCCCGACAAACGCACCACGCCGTCCTGGGTCACGACCTTGATGTTCGGCCCGTCCAGGTTGCGGCTGTATAGAAAGCTGGCCTGTACCTTGTCGTTGATCCACGCATCGCTCTGCACTTCGGTGGCGGCCGCCGCCACCTGCTCGCGCGCCTGAGCGGGGTCGCCAACGCCCAGGCTGATCAGGTTGTTGACCAGGTACACGCCAGCGCTGGAACCGGCGATCGAGCCCGCCATCTGCTTGGCCTCGGCACGGGTCACCCGGCCACGCAAGGTGACCACGCCAGCGCGGCTGTCTACCTCGATGGGCAGGCCATGGGTCTGGCTGCTCCACAGCAAGCGGGCGCGGATGATCGAAGCCAGGGTGGCGTCTTCCACACGCTGGGCGTAGGCCCGGCGCTGCAGGGTTTCTTCGACGAGCTCGGGGTTGACCTGCAAGCGGTTGTCGACCTGCTCGATACCCGCAGTGGCCAGTGCCAACTGCTCGGCCAGCACGCGCTCCACCTCGTTTTCCACCTGCCCCTCAAGGCGGGCGCGGTGATCGCGCACCGTCACCTCGATCTTGAACGGATTGAGCAGGCGATTGAGCGCCAGCGCCGTTTGCAACGCGCCTTCCTGGCGGGCTTGCTGCACACTGGGGTCGGCTGCGACAGCCTGGGCGAGGGGCAGTTGGTTGAATAGCAGTGCGCCAGTCAACACTGCCAACGGACGTAATGCACGCATGACGAAGCCTCCTGTTGGTCAGAAGACGAATCATCGCAATCAATGTGCCAGCCCTTTGAGCAGCGCTAAAACCATTATTTTCAATGGGTTAGCTAAACAGCTGGCTTGGAGCTAGCATGCAGGTAGCGGAATCAATCAGAATCGACCATGCAACTTGCCCGATTTTTCCGACACTAACCAAGATCATTCTTAAAGGAGCGTAGGAAAATGGAGTCCGCCACGGAAAATCAAGGCCGCATTCTGCTGGTGGACGACGAGTCTGCCATCTGCGTACCTTCCGCTACTGCCTGGAAGACGAAGGCTACAGCGTGGCCACTGCCAACAGCGCAGCGCAGGCCGAAGCCTTGCTGCAGCGCCAGGTGTTCGACCTGTGCTTCCTCGACCTGCGCCTGGGTGAAGACAACGGCCTCGACGTGCTGGCGCAGATGCGCATCCTGGCGCCCTGGATGCGCGTGGTGATCGTCACCGCGCATTCCGCCGTCGACACCGCCGTGGATGCGATCCAGGCCGGCGCCGCCGATTACCTGGTCAAGCCGTGCAGCCCCGACCAACTGCGCCTGGCCACGGCCAAACAGCTCGAAGTACGCCAGCTGTCGGCGCGCCTGGAGGCGCTGGAAGGCGAGATCCGCAAGCCCAAGGACGGCCTCGACTCCCACAGCCCGGCCATGATGGTGGTGCTGGAAACGGCGCGGCAGGTCGCGGCCACCGATGCCAACATCCTGATCCTCGGCGAGTCGGGCACCGGCAAGGGCGAACTGGCGCGGGCCATCCACGGCTGGAGCAAACGCGCGCGCAAGGCCTGTGTGACGATCAACTGCCCATCGCTGACCGCCGAGCTGATGGAGAGCGAGCTGTTCGGGCATAGCCGCGGTGCGTTTACCGGGGCCAGCGAAAGCACCCTCGGGCGGGTCAACCAGGCCGACGGAGGCACGCTGTTTCTTGACGAAATCGGCGATTTTCCCCTGACATTGCAGCCAAAGTTGCTGCGCTTCATTCAGGACAAGGAATACGAGCGCGTGGGCGACCCGGTCACCCGCCGTGCCGATGTGCGCATTCTGGCGGCGACCAACCTCAACCTCGAGGACATGGTGCGCGACGGGCGCTTCCGTGAAGACCTGCTGTACCGCCTGAACGTCATTACCCTGCACCTGCCGCCGCTGCGCGAGCGCAGTGAGGACATCCTGACCCTGGCCGACCGTTTCCTGGCCCGCTTCGTCAAGGAATATGCCGCCCGGCCCGCGGCTTCAGCGATGAGGCGCGGGCCGCGCTGCTCAATTACCGCTGGCCCGGCAACATCCGCGAGCTGCGCAACGTGGTCGAGCGTGCGAGCATCATCTGCCCGCAGGAGCGCGTCGAAGTCAGCCACCTGGGCATGGCCGAACAACCGGTCAGCAATGCCCCGCGCGTGGGTGCGGCGCTGAGCCTGGATGAACTGGAGCGTGCGCACATCGGCGCGGTGCTGGCCACCAGCGACACCCTTGACCAGGCCGCCAAGACACTGGGTATCGACGCCTCGACGCTCTACCGCAAACGCAAGCAGTACAACCTGTGAAGCTGGCGGTAAAGCTGCGCACACGGCTTTTTCTGAGTATCTCGGCGCTGATCACCGTGGCATTGCTGGGCCTGATCCTGGGCCTGGTCAGCGTGCAGCAGATGGCCATGTCGCAGCAGAAGATGATCAGCGACAACTCCTACATCCTCGACCTGGGCCTGAGGCTGCGTCAGAACCTGGGCGAACAACTGACCCTGATCCTCGACCCGCAGACCGAGCAGCAGGCACTGCAGCCGTTGCAGGCGCAGTTCCAGCAACTGCTCGACGAAGGCATGAGCCATGAGCGCCAGGCAGACGGTTTCGCCGGTTTCAGTGCCGCCAACCGTGACTACCAGACGTTCCTCCAGGCCCTGCGCGACAATGCCCAGCCAAGCCGCAGCCTGGGCCCGGAGCAGCCCCTGGGCGCGGGATTCAACCGGTTGCGTACCGACCTTGTCGACTCGCACAAGCAGGCACTGGCGCATATCAACCACAGCGAACAGCAGGCCCGCGAGCGTGCCTTGCTGGTGTCCAGCCTGCTTGGGCTGGTCGGGGTTGCAGTGCTGGTGCTGGGCTTTATCACCGCCCACGGCATCGCCCGTCGCTTCGGTCAGCCGATCGAAGCGCTGGCCAAGGCGGCGGACCAGATCGGCCTGGGCAATTATGAGGTGACCCTGCCGGTGACCCCGGCCCTGGAAATCAACCAGCTGACTAGACGCTTCGGGCTGATGGCCGAAGCGCTGCGCAAGCACCAGGCCACCAATGTGGACGAACTGCTTGCCGGCCAGCAGCGCTTGCAGGCGGTGCTCGACAGTATCGACGACGGCCTGCTGATCATCGACCGCGAGGGCAACCTGGAACACCTCAACCCGGTCGCCCAGCGCCAACTGGGCTGGGATGCCAGCCGCCTGGGCCAGGGCCTTGGCCAGGCGTTGCAACGCCCCGAACTGGACAGCCAGCTGCAACTGATCCTGCGCGGTGGCAGCCTGGAGCGGGTGCCGGATGACCTGAGCCTGGAGGTCGAGGAAGAGGCGCGCCTGCTGTCCTACAGCCTGACGCCGGTATGCCATCCCCAGGGGCAGATCCTGGGGGCGGTGATGGTGCTGCACGACGTCACCGAGCAACGCGCCTTCGAGCGGGTACGCAGCGAGTTCGTGCTGCGCGCGTCCCACGAGCTGCGCACGCCGGTGACCGGCATGCACATGGCCTTCGGCCTGCTGCGCGAGCGCCTCACGTTCCCGGCACACACCCGCGAGGCGGACCTGTTCGACACCATTGGCGAAGAGATGCAGCGCCTGACCCAGCTGATCAACGACCTGCTCAACTTCTCGCGTTACCAAAGCGGCCTGCAAAAGCTGGAGCTGGCGCCGTGCGCGGTGGATGAGCTGCTGGCGCGGGCCTGCGAGCGCTTTACAGCGGCGCTGGCCGAGAAACAGATCGAACTGCTGGTCGAACTCAATGCCCCGCTGCCGCGCATCCAGGCCGACCCGGCCCAACTGGACCGGTGCTGGACAACCTGTTCGACAATGCGCTGCGCCATACCCCGACGGCCGGGCGCATCCGCCTGAATGCACGGCGCCATGCAGAACGGGTGATCATCAGCATCGAGGACAACGGCGAGGGCATTGCCTATGGCCAGCAGGGGCGGATCTTCGAACCGTTCGTACAGGTCGGGCGCAAGAAGGGCGGCGCCGGCCTGGGCCTGGCGCTGTGCAAGGAGATCGTGCAATTGCATGGCGGGCGCATGGGCGTGTATTCACGGCCGGGGCAGGGCACCCAGTTCTACATGGCGCTGCCCGTCTGAGCGCCTTCGCTGGCAAGCCAGCACCCACAGGGTATCAGCGACCGCATGCTCTGCGGGGTGCCTGTGGGAGCTGGCTTGC
>NZ_JAAHBU010000193.1 GCF_010671725.1 Pseudomonas brassicae
GCTTGCCAGCGAAGAGGGCCTGGAGACAGACACAGATTCAGCGCGACATAACAACAATCGAGCGAGGTGAAAGCATGTCTGGTAATCGTGGTGTGGTGTACCTGGGCGCAGGCAAGGTCGAGGTGCAAACAATCCCCTATCCGAAAATGCAGGACCCGCGTGGGCGCAAGATCGAACACGGCGTGATCCTGCGGGTGGTTTCCACCAATATCTGCGGCTCCGACCAGCACATGGTGCGCGGTCGCACCACGGCCCAGACCGGCCTGGTACTGGGCCATGAAATCACCGGCGAGGTCATCGAGAAAGGCCGTGACGTCGAGCACCTGCAACTGGGCGACCTGGTCTCGGTGCCCTTCAACGTCGCCTGTGGGCGCTGCCGCTCGTGCAAGGAACAACACACCGGCGTGTGCCTGACCGTCAACCCGGCCCGTGCCGGCGGCGCCTACGGCTATGTCGACATGGGCGACTGGACCGGTGGCCAGGCCGAGTACGTGCTGGTGCCGTACGCCGACTTCAACCTGCTCAAACTGCCCGACCGCGACAAGGCCATGGAGAAGATCCGCGACCTGACCTGCCTGTCCGACATCCTGCCCACCGGCTACCACGGCGCCGTCACCGCCGGGGTCGGGCCTGGCAGTTCGGTGTATATCGCCGGTGCCGGCCCGGTCGGCCTGGCCGCTGCGGCTTCGGCGCGCCTGCTCGGTGCTGCCGTGGTGATCGTCGGTGACGTCAACCCGGTGCGCCTGGCGCACGCCAAGGCGCAGGGCTTCGAAATTGCCGACCTGTCCCAGGACACCCCGCTGCACGAGCAGATCGCCAACCTGCTGGGCGAGCCGGAAGTGGACTGTGCGGTCGACGCGGTGGGCTTCGAGGCCCGTGGCCACGGGCATGCCGGTGCGCAGCACGAAGCGCCGGCGACGGTGCTCAACTCGCTGATGGGCGTGGTGCGGGTGGCCGGCAAGATCGGTATTCCCGGGCTTTACGTCACCGAAGACCCGGGTGCGGTGGATGCCGCCGCCAAGATGGGCAGCCTGAGCATCCGCTTCGGCCTGGGCTGGGCCAAATCCCACAGCTTCCATACCGGCCAGACCCCGGTGATGAAGTACAACCGTGCCCTGATGCAGGCCATCATGTGGGACCGCATCAATATCGCTGAAGTGGTGGGCGTGCAGGTGATCAGCCTGGATCAGGCGCCCGAAGGCTATGGCGAATTCGATGCCGGCGTGCCGAAGAAATTCGTCATCGACCCGCACAAACTGTTCAGCGCCGCGTAAGCCCGATGTCTACCCGGTTTCAGGCCACTGAAGCCGGGCAGGCAGACAAATTGTCGCAGTGCCCTGCAATTTTTTGTTACCCTTAAACGTACTAACTGGTTAACAAGCAAGCTACCTAAATCTGCCGACTATGCTCGGGATTGGGTCGGCGAACTGTTGACGGTGGGTTTTCACAACGTTTAGGACGGTAAATCACATGAACGAACAGGCGGGTGCCCCAGGCACCGCAAAGTGGCTGCTGGGAGGTCTGGGCATCCTGATCGCCCTGATCGGCCTGGTACTGGCCGGTGGCGGTGCTTACCTGAGCACCCTTGGCGGTAGCTGGTATTTCCTTCTGATGGGCCTGGCGATGCTGGCCAGCGGCGTGCTGATTGCACGGCGCAAGCCGCTGGGCGCGTGGCTGTACGCAGTGGCGCTGGTGCTGACCGCGATCTGGGCGGTATGGGATGCCGGCCTGGACTTCTGGCCGCTGGTCTCGCGGGTACTGACCTTCGCCGTGATTGGCCTGGTCATCGCGCTGGTGTTCCCGAGCCTGCAACGTGCTGCCGGTCGTCCGGCCGGTCGCGGTGCGTTCGGCGTCGCTGCCGTACTGGCCGTCGGCGTCGCCGCCAGCCTGGCCTACATGTTCGTCCCGACCCACGTGGTCACTGCCAGCAGCGTGCCTGCGGTGCAGCCGGTCAAGCCGGGCACCGAACAGAAGGACTGGGCGCACTGGGGCAACACCACCGCTGGCAACCGCTTTGCCGCGCTGGACCAGATCAACAAGGGCAACGTCGACAAGCTGCAGGTGGCCTGGACCTTCCGCACCGGCGACATCCCGCAGAGCACCGGCGCTGGCGCCGAAGACCAGAACACCCCGCTGCAGATCGGTGACACGCTGTACTCGTGCACCGCCTACGGCAAGGTCTTCGCCCTGGACGTGGACACCGGCAAGCAGCGCTGGAGCTTCGACCCCAAGGGCAGTGCGCCGAACTGGCAGCGCTGCCGTGGCCTGGGCTACGCCGAGACCCCGGCGCTCGCCGAAGCCGCCCCGCAAGCCTGTGCCAAGCGCCTGTTCCTGCCCACCGGCGACGCCCGCCTGATCGCCCTCGACGCCGCAACCGGCGAGCCGTGTGCCGACTTCGGCAACAATGGCGTGGTCGACCTGAGCGTCGACATGGGTGAGATCAAGCCGGGTTACTACCAACAGACCTCCACCCCGCTGGTGGCCGGTGAGGTGGTGATCGTCGGTGGCCGCGTGGCCGACAACTTCTCCACCGGTGAACCACCGGGCGTGGTGCGTGCCTATGACGTGCGTACCGGCGAGCTGGCCTGGGCCTGGGATCCGGGCAACCCGAACATCACCAAGCGTCCGCCCGCAGGCCAGACCTACACCCGTGGCACGCCCAACGTATGGTCGGCGATGTCGTATGACGCCAAGCTGGGCCTGGTGTACCTGCCGACCGGCAACGCCACCCCGGACTTCTTTGCCGGTACCCGTAGCGAACTGGACGACAAGTACAGCTCCTCGATCGTCGCGCTGGACGTGAAGACCGGCCAGGTGCGCTGGCACTTCCAGACCACCCACCACGACCTGTGGGACTTCGACCTGCCGGCCCAGCCGTTGCTGTACGACCTGCCGGACGACAAGGGCGGCGTGCAACCGGCGCTGGCCCAGGTGACCAAGCAGGGTGAGATCTTCGTGGTCAACCGCGAAACCGGCGTGCCGATTGCCAAGGTCGAGGAAAAGCCGGTGCCCCAGGGCAACGTGCCGGGCGAACGTTATTCGCCCACCCAGCCGTTCTCGGTCGAGATGCCGTCGATCGGCAACCAGACCCTGAAAGAGTCGGACATGTGGGGCGCCACCCCGTTCGACCAGCTGCTGTGCCGTATCTCGTTCAAGGGCATGCGTCATGAGGGCGTGTACACCCCGCCGGGCCTGGACCCGTCGCTGCAGTTCCCCGGCTCGCTGGGCGGCATGAACTGGGGTAGCGTATCGGTCGACCCGACCAACAACTACATGTTCGTCAACGACATGCGCCTGGGCCTGGCCAACTACATGATCCCGCGCGCGAACATTCCCAAGAATGCCAGTGGCATCGAGATGGGCGTGGTGCCGCAGGAAGGTACGCCGTATGGCGCGATGCGCCAGCGCTTCCTGTCGGCCGCTGGCATTCCATGCCAGAAGCCGCCGTTCGGCACGATGTCGGCGATCGACCTGAAGACCAGGAAGCTGGTGTGGCAGGTGCCGGTAGGTACCGTGCAGGACACCGGGCCGCTGGGTATCCGCATGCATATGCCGATCCCGATCGGCATGCCGACCCTGGGCGCTTCGCTGTCGACCCAGTCGGGCCTGCTGTTCTTTGCCGGCACCCAGGACTTCTACCTGCGTGCGTTCGACTCGGGCAACGGCAACGAGATCTGGAAGGCGCGCCTGCCCGTGGGCAGCCAGTCGGGGCCGATGACCTATGTGTCGCCCAAGACCGGCAAGCAGTACATCCTGATCAGCGCCGGCGGTGCCCGTCAGTCGCCGGACCGTGGTGACTATGTGATTGCGTACGCCTTGCCGTAGGGCGTAAACCAAGGGCCGCTTTGCGGCCCATTCGCTGGCAAGCCAGCTCCCACAGGTTAATCACGATCACAGGCATGTGGTGAACCTGTGGGAGCTGGCT
>NZ_JAAHBU010000194.1 GCF_010671725.1 Pseudomonas brassicae
GCGCTGATCACCAGGTCATTGACCTTTTCCAGCGCCCAGTCGTTGCTTTCGCCGTAGTTCACCTGTTGCACCAGGCTGGCCTTGCCCTGGCTGTCGAGGCTGTAGACCAGCACCGTATTGCCGCCGTTGGCGAGGGCGTACACGCTCTTGCCGTCGGCCGACACCTGCAGCCGCTCGAGCGAGGACACGCCGGAAGCCGCCGACAGCGTGGCGATCCAGCTCAGCGTGCCACTGGCGTTGCGGCTGAACACGGCGAGCTTGCCGCTGCTGTCGGCGGCATACAGGTACTTGCCATCCACACTCAGGCTGGCGCTGCGCACATCGCTCAGGCCCTGCAGGCCCGGCAGGCTGGCGACGATGCCGAACTCGCCGAGTGACAGCAGCGGGTCGGCCGCCACCACGGGCGCGTCGTTCACCGCCTCGATGCTCAGGGCGATGCTCAGCACGCTGGAGGTCAGGTGCAGGTCGCTCAGGGTTACGCTCAGGGTGTCGCCGGGGCCTGGGTTGTGGCTGCTGCTGGCGTAGGTGATCTGGCGCAGGGTGTTCTGCACGTCGCTGCTGCTGGGGGCCAGCCCGGCATCGTCGTTGAACTTGACGATGAACTGGCCGTCGCGCTGGGTCACGCTCGCAATCGCCACGCCGTCCTTGAACAGCGTGTTGCCCTGCAGGCTCAGGCCGTTGCCGGCGGTGAAGCCGAAGGTGTCGGTGCTGCTCGGATGGCCAAGGCCCACGGTCAGGGTCGCGCCCTGATAGTTGCCCTTGCCGCCGCCAAGGCGGTCCATCTGCGCATCGCTGATCACCGCGCCTGGGGCGATCAGCACCGGTGCGCCACCCTCGACATAGTGCGGCGCGCTGCCGGTGTTGCCCAGTACCGGTGCGGTGTTGGGCTCGCTGGCGGGCGCCAGGGTGATGGTCACCTTGGTGTCGAAGGTGCTGCTGTCGGGGCCGATGCCACCGTAGGGCAGGTTCTCGACCACGCCCAGGCTTACCGTGCGGGTGCCGCTGAGGCCGGTGCCGGTATTGTTGTAGGCGAGCGTGTCGATCAGCGCGGCGGTGTGGGCGCCGTCGCCTGCGGGGTAGATGATCAGCACCGTGTTGCCGTTCGCGTAATACACCATGTACTCGAGGCCGTTGGCGGTTTTCTGTACCCCCGAGGTCTCGCGCAGCGCGATCTTGTCGGTGCCGACGCGGATCACGTCGTTGGTGTTCTTGCCGTCCAGGGTCAGCACCACCTGCCAGAGGGTTTGCCCGGCTTCGACCGTATCGATGCTGGTGTCCTTGAACAGCTTCACGAACTCGCCATCCTCGACCAGTGTCGGGTCGAGCACGCTGCTGTCGATCACGGCCGGGTCATTCACGCCGGTGAGCGCGATGTTCACCTCAAGGCTGGCGCGGTTGGCCTCGCCGTCATCGAGGGTGACCCGGATGTTGGCCTGCTCGCCGCTGGCCAGCGGGTCCTGGCTGGTATTGCGGTAGTCGACCTGGCGCAGCACCTGCTGCGCCGTGGCCTGGCTCACCCCGGCGAGGAAGGTGATGCTCAAGCGGCCGTTGGCCTGCACGAAAGTGGCAATCGCCACGTTGTCCTTGAACAGCTGGCCGTCGCGCAGGCTCAGGCCGTTGGCCGCGACAAAGCCGAACACGTCCACGGCCCCCGGCGCGTTCTGGCGTTCGAACACCAGGGTGGCATCCTTGTAGTCACCAGCGCTGTCCAGTTGCGGGTCGCTGAGCTCGCCGCTGGGCAACACCACCACGCCGGCGTCGCCTTCGGTGTAGTGCTGCCCGGCAATCGCGAAGTCATAGCCGAACACGCCGCCATTCCAGCTGAAGGTGCCGGCCACGAACAGCTGCTTGCCGTCGGCACTCAGGCTCAGGCCGCCCAGGCCCTCGCTGCCCCAGCCCAGGTCCGGGGCGCCGGCGGTGGCGCTGAGCAGGCCGCTGCTGGCGCGGCTGAAGATTTCGAGGGTGTTGCCGGCCACGATCAGCGCACTGTCGTTGGGCGCCACGATGAGCTCGTTGGCGTCCTTGTCGACAGCCTGCACGCCGAGTGCCTGCAGTTTGCCGTCGGCGCCGATGGCGAACAGGTGCAGCCGCGCATCGCCATCCTTGTCCAGCACGTACAGGGTCTTGCCGTCGGCCGACACGGCCAGGCTCGATGCAGAGTAGAAGGTGTCGGCATCGCTGCTGGTGATGCTGTCGAGCAGGCTCAGGCGCCCATCGCCAGCAACGCTGAGCACGCTGACCAGCGTGTTGCTGCTGATGCCGCTGACGAACAGCAGTCGCCCATCGGCCGACAGTTGCAGGCGGTAGGGCGTCTGCAACCCGGCAAAGCTGTCATAGCGCGCCACCTCGCTCAGGCGGCCGTCGGGCGCTTGCTGGTACAGGTACAGGCTGTCGCCGGCGGCCACGTACAGGCGCTCGCCCTGGCTGGCCAGGTCGTTGATCGGGCTGCTGAAGCCGCCCAGGCTGGCGGTCAGCGCGAGCTTGCCATCGGCGGCGCGGCTGAACACCAGCAGGCCGGCCTCGCTGGTCACGTACAGCCACTGCTGGTCGGCCGACACGCGCACCGTCTGGGCACCGTCCAGGGCGCCCAGGCCGCTGTCGCCGGTGCGCAGCGTCTGCACCAGGCTCAACTGGCCGTCGCTGCTGCGCTGGAACACGCTGACGGTGGCCTGGCCGTCCGAAGGCTGGCTGACCACGTAGACGTAGCCATTGGCACTGGTGGCGGTGTCACGCGCGCCCTCGAGCAGGTTGCTGCCATTGTCGTCGCTGTTGCTGGCCTCGACGGTCTTCTCCAGTTGGCTGGTTTCGCCGCTCAGGGTCGGCACCTGCGCCGGGTCGCTGGCAATCTGCAACTGCAAGGTCAGTTCGCTGACCGCGCCATGGGCGTCGGTGGCGCTGATCACCAGGCTGTGGCTGCCGGCCACGCCGGGTGCCGGCGTACCGCTGATCAGGCCGGTGGCCGGGTCGTAGCTCAGCCCGGCGGGCAGGCCGCTGACGGCGATGTCGATGGCGTCGCCGTCCGGGTCGCTGAACAGGTCGGCGGGCAGGGTATGGGTGTAGGCACTGCCGATCTGCCCGGGGCTCAGGCTCGGCGGGTTGCCGGCGTCGGGGGCATGGTTGAGCACCAGCGCGATCTCGCGGCTGACCTGCTTGATGCCGTCGCTCACCACAAGGTTCAGGCCCAGTGAGCTGGCGCCGGCCGCCAGCTCGCCGGCAAAGGTCAGTTGCTGCAGGATCTGGTTGGCCACGGCCTTGTCCGCCGTGCCGCTCAGGGTCACGCGCAGGGTGCCGGCGGCCTGTTCGAAGCGGGCGACCTCCACGCTGCCCAGCAGCACCTGGTTGCCTTGCAGGCTCAGGCCGTTGCCCGCCTTGAAGCCGAACTGATCGGCCGGGTTGGCGCTAGCGCTGCGGCTCACGGTGAACACGCTGCCTTTGTAGTCACCCTTGGCATCGAAGTCGACGTCGCTGAAGCTTACGCCACCGGCGAACAGGTTGTCCTGGCCCTGGTTGAAGGCGGCGTTGATCTTCGCGCTGATCACGCTCACGCCGGTCTGGAAGCTGGTGGTGCCGGTGTAGATGCTCAGGCCATCGGCGCTCACGGCAATATGGTTGGCGTTCTTGCCGATCACCACCCTGTCGCTGAACGCGAGCGCGCCGGTCGTGGCGTCACGGCTGTACACCAGCAGTGCGCCACCGCTGAAGGTGGTGGCGTACAGCGCCTTGCCATCGGCCGACAGGGCCAGTTCGCGCACGGTCAGCACGCCGGCGTTGGCATAGGTGGCCTGTGCCTGCACAAAGGTCAGCTTGCCGCTCAGCGGGTCGCGGCTGAACGTGTTGATGAAGCCGATGGTGTTGGCCGCCAGGTACAGCGTGCGCCCGTCGGCCGAGATGATCACGTCCTGCAGGCCCTGCATGAAGCGGTTGTCGCTGGGGCGTGCAGCACTGTCGGGGTCGGCGTTGATGCTGGCCAGGGTGATGTTTTCGACGTAGCTCAAGGCGCCGCTGGCGTCGCGCTTGAGTACGGTCAGGGTGTTGCCGCTGGCGTTGCTGACATACACCGAGCTGCCGTCTGGCGACACGGCCAGCCCGCTGGGCGCCGGCATCTTGCTGGTGTCGTTGAAGCTGCCGACAAAGCTCAGCTCACCGGTTGCCGGGTCGCGGCTGAACAGGTTGAGCTGGGCCTTGCCGGTGGTGGAGTCCTGGGCGGTCATGCCGTTGATGGTGTAGAGGCTTTTGCCGTCGGCCGACACCACGATCTGGTTGACCTGGCCATCCAGCCCGGTGACGCCGTTGGCGCCATTGAGCGCGACGATGCTGGCATCGCTCAGCAGGCCGGTGCCGGCGTCGCGCTGGAAGTGCACCAGGGTGCCGTCGGCCTGGCTGGCGGTGAAGCCGGCGACATACACCGACGTGCCGTCGCCACTCACACTCACGGTGCTGATGGTCTTGAGCCCGTCGACCTCGATCACGGTCGTGCTCGGGTCGTCGCTGGCGCCCTGGGTGAAGCTCTGCAGCAGGCTCAGCTGGCCGTTGGCCGGATCGCGTGCATACACCCGCAGGTAGCTGGTGCCGGCGCTGTTGCTGGCGCTGTTGGCGACGATCAGCAAGGTCTTGCCGTCGTCGCTCAGGCGGATGGAGGTGACGTAGTCGCTGAAGCCGGACAAGGTGCCGTCGGCGTACATCAGAGTCGAGTCGGGCGTGAAGTCGCCCGTCAGGGTCGGGGGGTTGTCCAGGTTCAGGGTGACGCGGCTGGTCAGCTCAAGCTCGCTGCTGTCGGCGCCGCCCTTGGCCGTACCGCCGTCATCCTGCACATGGCTCAGGCTGAAGCTGCGCTCGCCGGTCACTGCCAGTGCACTGTCGTTGCGATAGGCCAGGCCGTTGACCAGCGCCTGTGCCGCCTTGGTGTCCAGCCCGGGGCTGCTGATTACCAGGCTCGCGGTGTCGCCGCTGCGGGTATAGACATAACTCAGGCCGTTGCCGGTGGTACCGCTGGCGTCGTCGGCCAGGTCGATGGCGGTGCCGTCGAGCAGCAGGTACTCGTTGGCCGCGCTGAGCACGCCGCCCAGGCTCAGCGTCAGCGAGGTGATGCGCTGGCCGACCTCGCCGGTGTTGACCTGGGCATCGCTGAACAGCTTCACCGTGGTGCCGGCGTCGATGTAGGTGGGTTGCGTGACCACCGCAGCGTCCAGCGTCGGGGCGGTGTTGTTGGTCAGCAGCAGTTCCAGGGTCTGCACCTGGCTTTGCAGTTCGCCGTCGCTGGCGCGGGCCTGCAGTTGCACGGTGCGGGTTTCGCTGCTGGTGGAGCTGTTGCTGTAGAGCAGGCGCTGCACCACGGCGTTGGCCTCGGCCTTGGTCAGCGCGGCGGTGAAGGTCAGGGTCAGGGTGCCGGCGTTGTCGTCGACCAGGGTGCCGACCTGCTGGCCATCCTTGAACAGGTCGTTGCCGGTCAGGCTCCAGCCGTTGCCGTCGGCGAAGCCGAAGTGGTCTTCCTCGCTGGCAGTACCCGCACGGCTGATGGTCAGGCTGGCGCCGGTGTAGTCGCCGGCACGCCGGCCAGGCGGTCGAGGTTGGCGTCGCTGAGGCGCAGCGGGGCGGTAAAGGCGATCTGGCTGCCGTTGATGTAGGTCTGCACGCTGCTGAAGCGGCTCAGGCCTTCACCCACCACCAGCACCGCCTTGCCGTCGGCGCTCAGGCCCACCTCGCGTGCGCCGCTGACTGCCTGGCTGGCGACGAAGCTGAGTGCGCCATTGGCCCCGACCGCATACAGGTTGAGGCTGCCGTTGGCAGAGCTGGCGTACAGCTGCTTGCCGTCGGCGCTCAGGCGCACGCTGTTGGCCTGGGCCAGGCTCAGGGTGTCTTGCAGCACCAGGCCGTCGGCGCTCAGGTGGAAGGTCTGGATCACGCCGCGGGTCTGGTCGCTGAGGTAGATCGTCTGGCCCTCGGCACTGGCGGCCAGGCCATGGCGGGTCGTCACGGAGCGGGCTGCGCCGGTCAGTGCCCAGCCCAGGTCCACCACGGCAAGGCTGCCGTTGGCGTTGCGTTTGAGCACGGTCAGGGTATCGTCGGCGACGAGGCTGGAGGGGTCGGAGACGATGAACACATAGTCGCCTACGCTGGTCACCGTGTTGAAGCGTGAGCTCTTGAGCGTGCCCTCATCCAGGCGTTGCTGGATCGTCGGGTCGAGTTGGCCGGTGGCGGTATCGCGGGCAAACACGCGCAGGCCCGAGACCTGGGTGGTGACATACACCTGGGTGCCGTCATCCGACAGCGCGATGCCTTTGAGGGTATCGCCCCCGGCGGTGGTCTGGCTCAGGCGCAGGGTACCGTCGCCGGCAATCTCCAGGTTCAGGATGTTCGACCCCGACACCGCATACAGCGACTTGCCGTCGCGGCTCAGGGCCATGTCGGTGAGGGTGCCCAGGCCGGCCACGCCGGTGAGGTTCTGGAGCTGCAGCAGCGTGCCATGAGTGTCGACGGCATATACCAGCAGGCCCTTGTCGCTGCCGGCGTAGGCAATTTGCCATCACTGCTGTAGGCCATCTCGGTGAGGGTGCCCAGGCCGTTGGCGCTGAGCGACTGGGCCAGGTCCACCAGGCCGTCGTTGCCCAGTACCGGGGCACGGTTGAGGGTATTGGTCAGGGTGACTTCGGCGCTGATGGCCAGTGTGGTGCTGTCCTTGCCGCCGCCGTCGGTGCCACCCTCGTCCCTGATCTGCACCAGGCTGATGGTACGGCTGCCGCTGTCGACGCTGTTGTCCAGGGTGGTGTAGCGGATGCCGTCGATCAGCGTCTGCAACGAGGCAGCGTCGTTGGCGCTGGCACTCAGTATGATTTCCAGTGTGCTGACGCCGCCGCTCGTAGTGGTGATGTACTTGTAGCCACCCGTGGTTGTGCCGTCACCTGCGTTGAGCGTTATGCGTGTACCGTCGACGATCAGCGCTTCGTGGCTGCTGATGCTGTTGACCGTGACAAACAGGCTGTCAAACCCTTGATTGCCGTCGCCGCTGTCGGCCTTGGCGTTGCTGAACAGCGCAACGCCGTTGCTGTCGCCGGCCGTGACGGTGTGTGCAGCATTTTTGTCGGCCTGCGCGCTTACCGTCGGCGCAACGTTGACGGGCTCGGCCTGCTGCGCATCGGTGTGCTCGGCGGTCTGCACGGCGGTGGTGACCGCCGCGGCGTCGAACATCATGCGCGGCTCCAGGGCCAGCGCCAGGCTGTTGTAGGGCTTGCGGTTACGCGGGCGTGACGCACTCATGGCATGTCCTTGTCGAAAGCTGGAAGAAGGGGGGCGGCAGGTCAGTCGATCAGGTGCACGTAGCGTTCATGCTTGATCTTGTTGGTGATGTCTTTGAGCAGGCTGCGAATCTGGCCTTCGCCATCGCGAAAGTTGGTGGCGTTGGCAAACAGCATGTTGTCGCGGCCTTCGGTGCAGATCAGCAGGCCCGGGCCGGCCACGCGGTCGAACAGCACCCGGCCGAAGTCTTGCGGGTCGCCGGGGCGTACGCCGAGGAAGTGCAGCTTGATACCGCGTGCACGAAAGCTGTTGCACAGGCTGATGAAGCGCTGCCGGGCCGAATTGATGCCGCCTTCACCAGGCTCCTCGCCACCGTCGATGGCCTGGCCGACTTCAGCGTTGTAGGCGTCGGTGTCGAACCAGTCGCCCACGGTATTGGCCAGCATCACCACGATCTTGACGTTGTCGCCCTTGTTGTCCGGGTTGAAGTCCAGTGGCAACTGCGCGTCGCCCCAGCCGGCGGTGCCGCGCATCTGCGGCGACAGGGCCATGCCGGCCCAGCCCATGGCAATGGCGTAGTTGGTGTTGAAGCGGGTCTGGAACATCGGCAGGCGCTGTTCGATCTTGCTCATCTGGTCGGTCAGCGGCAGCAGCGGGGCGTGCGGGCAGCCCTTGTCGGCGACCATCCAGCGGGTGTCGTTGACACCGCTGGCCTGGCCGAACATGGGGTTGGGCCCCACCCAGGAAATCGCCGGGGCGCCGGGGCTGCCGTTCTCCGGCAGGTCGTGACGGTAGTAGATCTTGAATTGCCCCGACGGCGCCTGGTCCCAGAAGTAGTTCTGGCCGCGGGCCAGACCGCGGTACATGCACAGCAGGTTGGCGCGCCGGTCGGGGATGCGCCGGTCGGTGAGGCCGGCATAGCGGGCGAACAGCGAGCGCAACTCCACCGGGCGCAACGCGCTCGGGGTCGACCAGCGCAGGATGCGGTTGCTGTCTTCGGGGTCGTACACGTTGACCGCCTGGCTGTAGGGCACCAGTGCCAGCCAGGTCCTGGCGTCGGGGCGGGTGCCGAACACGTCGCTGGCGAACTCGCGGGTCAGGCGGCGCAATGCCGCGATATCCGCAGCACTCTCGCTGTTGGTGTTGGGCACCATCAGCGCCACTTCCACCGGGCGGTTGACCACCTCCACGGTCGAGGCGACAACGATGCGCTTGGTGGGCGCCTCGAACAGCTCGGAATGCGCATCGAAGGTCGCCTGCACACGGATCGTCAGGCTGCTGGTGTCGCTGCGCGCGGTAGTCACCGCCACCGAGGCGTTGCCGATCTGCTCCAGCAGTTCACGGTCCATGCCCAGGTTGGCCATCACGTACTTGCTGGCCATGCTGTGCATCTGGCCCTCGCTCATGCGGTCGTCAAGCAGGCGCTGATTGCCCACCGCCATGGCGGCGGCATCGGTGGCGCGCTTGAGCTGGGCGGTGTTCTCCAGGGCGCGGCCCTGGTCGATGATGTAGGCAATCACCAGCAGCGCGCCGCCCAGCACCAGGATAGTGAACGGGGCGATGGCGCCTTCCTGGTGGGCAGCGAAGCGACGAAGCAGGGCAATTGGGCGAGCAAGGCTGGGCATGCGCAAGGCGAGGTCCTGTGGCAGGTTCAAGCCGGGTCTAGCACGGCCGAGGTGGCGGCAAAGATAGGAATAATTCTTGTTATCGACAATCGGCGCACCATTAAGATTGCTTAATCTGCACTGCCTCCGGGCGCGACCAGATGTACAGCGCACCGCAGGCCATGCCAGCGCCTGCACACAGCAGCAGCCACAGCGGCGGCTGGTGCCACAGCAGCAGGCCCAGGCAGGCGGCCATGGCCAGGCTTGCCACCGTCTTGCTCTTGCGCGTGATCACCCCACCATTGCGCCAGTTGCGCAGCAGCGGGCCGAACAGCCGGTGCTGCTCCAGCCAGTGGCTCAGGCGCGGTGAGCTGCGGGCTGCGGCCCAGGCGCTGAGCAGCACGAACTCGGTGCTCGGCAGCCCGGGCACGAACACGCCGAGAATGGCCAGGCCGAGGCTGGCGTAGGCCAGCAGCAGGTAGGCCACGCGCTTGAGGCCGCGCGCGGGCACCGGCAGCGTGCTCATGGGGTCTCCTGCGGGTCGAGTTCGCGGGTCAGGGCGACGTCCAGGCTGGGGGTGCCGTGCTGCAGGCGGCTGATGGACAACGCCTCAAGGTTCGCGCCGCCGATCAGCGCCTCGCTCAGGGCCAGGTCTTCGCTGCTGCGGCACACCTGCACGACGATTACCGAGTGATTGCTGGCGTTGTCGTCGTCCGGCGCTTCGGGCAGCTCTTCGGGCAGCACGCCGGTGTAGCGCCGGCCCTCGCTGTAGGCGGTGCACAGCCCTTGCGCCGGGCCACGGTGCAGCGGGCGCCACTGCATGCTGCGGTCGCTTTCGACCTTGCTGATGATCATCTCGTAGTTGTGCAGCACCTGGGTGGAGGCGGCCTGTTCGATCAGCGCCCGCAGGCCGTTGGCATCCAGCTTGCCCTGCGCGCCGATCACCGAGGCGACGTTGTGCGCCGATTGCTGCAGGTAGCTGCGCGCCTGATGCAGGATGTACATGTCTGCCGCCAGCAAGGTGATGCCGATCAGCACCGGCAGCAGCAGGATGGTTTCGAGCAGCGCACTGCCGCGCTGCGCCTTGGCGTTCATTCGCTGTCCTCGTCACTCAGGCCGCTGGGCAGGTTGCCGAGCAGGTGGCGGTATTGGTACTGGTAGCCTTCGCCCAGCCCGAACAGGGCCGGCATGGCGGTCATGAACGACTGCTTGAGGTCGACCGTGACGCTCAGGATGGGCGGTGCGGTGACCGGGTCTTCAGCTGCGTCGGCGGCGCCGGGTCTTGGCCTTCCAGCGCCTGCTCGGCGCTTTCGCTGTTGCCGTACTGGCTTTCGCCAAAGCGCTTGAGGCTGTCGAAGGGCAGCACGTCGACCTTCAGTTCCGAGGGCTTGAACAGCCCGAAGCTGCGTTCGTCCATGCGCCGGTGATCTGCTGCTCCATGGCCGCGGCACTCAGGTTGTAGAAGTTGGGCTGTTCGCGAAAACGCTGCACGGCGTGCTCCAGCGCCAGGTTGCCGGCGCCGATCACCAGCGCGATGTGCGCCAGCTCGAACAGCATCATCAGGCCGAACAGCAGCACCGGCAGCACGAACGCGGTTTCCACCGCGGTCACCGCGTCTTCGCGGCGGCGCAGGCGCCGCAGGGCGTCAAGTAGCGTCATCGTCGGCTCAGTCCTGGGCGCTGAGGGCCAGCGGCTGCTGGCTGGCGGCGAGCAGCTCGCTGGCCAGCGGCGCGCCGCTGGCAATGCGCTGGCGAGTGGCGCTGAAGCGTTCGAGGATGCGCGTGGCGTACTCGGGTT
>NZ_JAAHBU010000195.1 GCF_010671725.1 Pseudomonas brassicae
CGCTGCCGCGGGTGGCTGGCAGGAGGAGAGGCCTCGGCAATGACTGCATGGTGCAGGCTGAGGGGGGCGGCCCAGCCCCTTGCGATACAGCGCCAGCCACGGCAGCACTACCCCGACAAGCTCCGGCCCGAAGGCCAGCTGGCAGCTCCAGTCCGGGTGCGGCCCCACCGGCTTCTGGTGCAGGCGCCCCATGCTCACGCCAAACAGCTTGGTGGCTTCTTCGCACAGTTCCCGTGCCTGCTCCAGCGTGCTGGCGTCGTAATAGACGTGGGCGTGATACCCCTTGATCCGTTGCACAGTGACTCCCGACTCAGAGAAGGATCCAACGCAACAAGAATACAACGCCTTTCCCTCGCCGGCCCAACCGCCGCTTGCCACCCCCGTCACGACACTGCACCCTGAACACTCACTGCCCAGCATCGAGCGCCTCATGGCCTGGCCCGACCGCCACCGTCTGTTTCCCTTTCTTGCCTGGCTACCCCGGCAAACCCGCGCCAGCGTGCGCCGCGACCTGCTGGTGGGGTTGAGCGGGGCGATCCTGGCACTGCCGCAGTCGATCGCCTACGCCCTGATCGCCGGCCTGCCCGCCGAGTACGGCCTGTACGCGGCCATCGTGCCGGTGCTGATCGCCTGCCTGTGGGGCTCGTCGTGGCACCTGATCGGCGGCCCGACCGCAGCGATCTCCATCGTGCTCTACGCCAGCATCAGCCCCATGGCGGTGCCCGGCAGCGACGACTACATCACGCTGATCCTGCTGCTGACCTTTCTCGCCGGCCTGTTCCAGTGGCTGATCGGCCTGCTGCGCTTCGGCGCGCTGGTAAACTTTGTATCGCACTCGGTGGTGCTCGGCTTCACCCTGGGGGCGGCCGTGGTGATCGCGCTGGGCCAGTTGCCCAACCTGCTCGGGCTCGACCTGGACAGCCAGGCCACCGCCCTCAAGACCCTGCAAGGCCTGCTGCAGCATGCCGGCGACATCGACTGGCCGTCGCTGCTGCTGGGCCTGGGCACCTTGCTGCTGGGCCTGGCAGTGAAACTGGGCCGGCCGCGCTGGCCGGCCCTGTTGATAAGTCTGCTGGGGGCCAGCCTGCTGGCATGGCTGTGGCCGTCGGTATTCGGCCACGTGGCGCGGGTACCGGCGTTTGTCGGGCAACTGCCGCCGTTGAGCCCGCTGCCATTGCTGGACCTGGAGATGGTCCTGCGCCTGCTGCCCAGCGCCGTGGCCGTGGGCATGCTCGGGCTGGTCACCAGCCTGTCGATCGCCCGCTCGCTGTCGATCCGTTCCGAGCAATTGCTCGACGCCAACCAGGAGATTCGCGCCCAGGGCCTGTCGAACCTGGGCGGTGCGTGGTGTTCGGGGTACCTGTCGTCGGGTTCGTTCACCCGCTCTGCGCTCAGCTATGAGGCCGGTGCGCAGTCGCCGCTGGCCGGGGTGTTCTCGGCGTTGTGGGTGGCCCTGTTCGCGCTGGCGGGCGCACACCTGATCGCACAGGTGCCGATCCCGGCGATGGCTGGCAGCATCCTGCTGATCTGCTGGGGCCTGGTCGATCACCGCGCCATACGTGCGTTGTTTCGCGTCAGCGGCCGGAGTTTCTGGTGATGGCGCTGACGTGCGTGGCGACCTTGCTGCTGGAGTTGCAGACCGCCATTTATGCCGGGGTGCTGGCATCGCTGTTCTTCTACCTCAAGCGCACCTCGCAGCCGCGGGTACAGCAGTCACGCGAAGGCGAGGCAGACGTGCTGCGGGTGTTCGGCTCGATCTTTTTTGGCGCCAGCCATTACCTGCAGGTGCGCCTGCAGCGCTGCCAGGCGCAGGCGGTGGTGATCGATGCGCGGCAGATCAACTTCATCGACTATTCAGGCGTGGCGATGCTGCACCAGGAGGCCCGTCGGCTGCGCCGGCAGGGGCCGGCAACTGGTGATGCGGCGCGCGCGGGCGCAAGTGGTGGAGGAGCTGCAGAAGCTGGAAGGGCCGGCAGGTTGCCCGATCCACTTCGAAGAATGAGGTGCGCCCTTCGCTGGCAAGCCAGCTCCCACAGGTACCGTGTGCATCTTGAGAGCACCACTATCCCTTTGGGAGCTGGCTCCCACAGGTGCTGTGTGCTTCTTGAGAGCACCGCTATCCCTGTGGGAGCTGGCTCCCACAGGTACCGAGTGCGTCTTGAGAGCACCGCTATCCCTGTGGGAGCTGGCTTGCCAGCGAAGAGGCCCTGATGTCTAGCCGCGGGCCAACTGGCGACGCAGTTCATCCAGCACCGGCACCGTCTCAGGCCGTACCCCGCGCCAGATAAAGAAGGCTTCAGCCGCCTGCTCCGCCAGCATCCCCAGCCCATCCAGCACCTTCGCCGCGCCCTGCTCGGTGGCCCAGCGACAGAACGGCGTCGGTTCCTTGCCGTACATCATGTCGTAGCACACGGTCACGCCCGGTTCGATCAGGCTGTCGGCAATCGGCGGCAACTCACCGGCCAGGCTCGCCGAGGTGGCATTGATGATCAGGTCGACCGGCTCCTGCAACCAGCTGAAACCACTGGCGGCCACCGGCCCCAGGTCAGCGAACTCACGCGCCAGTTGCTCGGCCTTTTCCACCGTGCGGTTGGCAATCACCAGCGACGCCGGCGCGTGCGCCAGCAACGGTTCGAGCACACCGCGCACCGCACCACCGGCACCCAGCAGCAGGATGCGTTTGCCCTTGAGCGCGACCCCGGCATTCACCGTCAGGTCACGTACCAGGCCGGCACCGTCGGTGTTGTCGCCCAGCAGGCTGTCATCGGCCAGCTTGGTCAGCGTGTTCACCGCCCCGGCACGCCGCGCGCGTGCGGTCAGGCTGTCGACCAGGCGGTAGGCTTCTTCCTTGAACGGCACGGTGACGTTGGCACCCCGGCCCTGCTTGAAAAAGCCCAGCGCGCAGACCGTGAAGTCGTCCAGCGGTGCCAGCAGGGTGCTGTATTCCAGCTGCTGGCCGGTCTGGTCGGCAAACAGCCGATGAATCAGCGGCGACTTGCTGTGGCCGATCGGGTTGCCAAATACAACGTACTGGTCCATGACGCACTTCCTGAGTCAGCCCGGCGAATCGGGCACGTTATCCACAATGGGTTCAGTAACCGGCCGTGTCCAGGCTCAGCCAGTCGCGGTCCTGCAGAAAATACTCGGTCAGGCGCGCTTCGGCGGTGCCGGGCACGGCCTTCCAGTCGTAGCCCCAGCGCACCTGGGGTGGCAGCGACATCAGGATCGACTCGGTACGGCCGCCCGATTGCAGGCCGAACAGGGTGCCGCGGTCGTAGACCAGGTTGAACTCCACGTAGCGCCCACGCCGGTACTCCTGGAACTCACGCTGCTCGGCGCTGTAGGTCTCGGCCTTGCGCCGCTGCACGATCGGCAGGTAGGCGTCGATGTAGGCATCGCCGATGGCCCGGATGAAGGCGAAGCAGGTGTCGAAGTCCCATTCGTTCAGGTCGTCGAAGAACAGCCCGCCAATGCCGCGCGGCTCGCCACGGTGCTTGAGGTGGAAGTAGCGGTCGCACCAGGCCTTGTAGCGCGGGTACACGTCGGCGCCGAACGGCGCACAGGCCTGCTCGGCCACGCGGTGCCAGTGCACACAGTCTTCCTCGTTGCCGTAGTAGGGGGTCAGGTCGAAACCGCCGCCGAACCACCACACCGCTTCTTCACCTTCCTTCTCGGCGATGAAAAAGCGCACGTTGGCGTGGGACGTCGGCACATGCGGGTTGTGCGGGTGGATCACCAGCGACACGCCCAGGGCTTCGAAGCCGCGACCGGCCAGTTCCGGGCGGTGCGCGCTGGCCGACGGTGGCAGGCCGCTGCCGAACACGTGGGAGAAGTTCACCCCGCCTTTTTCGATCACGTTGCCGTCGCCGATCACCCGGGTACGCCCGCCACCACCGGCTTCACGCACCCAGGCGTCCTCGACGAAACGCGCGCCGCCGTCCTCGGTTTCCAGGGCGGCGCAGATCCGGTCTTGCAGGTCGAGCAGGTAGGCTTTCACGGCCTCGGTGCGGGTAGTCATCAGGTCACCTTGGAAACGGGCTAGGGCCGGGCCAGGCGGGGGCCGGCGCTGAATTCGGCGCGTAGCATACCACTCGGGGCAGGGCGCCCGCAGTTGACGGCGATCAAGCAAAGGCGTCCGATAGGGGTTTTTCCGGATGAAGCAGGAGAGTGCAGATGGCCAAGCGTATCCAGTTCAGCCAGCATGGCGGCCCCGAGGTGTTGAGCCTGGTCGACTTCGAACCCGCCGCCCCGGGCGCGCAGCAGGTGCGCGTGCGTAACCAGGCGATCGGCCTGAACTTCATCGACACCTATTTCCGCAGCGGGCTGTATGCGCCGCCGGCACTGCCGTCGGGCCTGGGCACCGAGGGTGCAGGCATCGTCGAGGCGGTGGGCGAAGGGGTCAGCCGCATCAAGGTCGGCGATCGCGTGGCCTACGCCGGCGGCCCGCTGGGTGCCTACAGCGAAGTGCACACGCTGCCTGAAGCCAACCTGGTGAAACTGCCCGAGAGCATCAGCTTCGAGCAGGCGGCCGCGGTGATGCTCAAGGGCCTGACCGTGCAGTACCTGCTGCGCCAGACCTACGACCTGCAGGCCGGCCAGACCGTGCTGTTCCACGCGGCCGCCGGCGGCGTGGGCTCGCTTGCGTGCCAATGGGCCAAGGCCCTGGGCGTGAAGCTGATCGGTACCGTGAGCTCGCCGGAGAAAGCGGCGCGGGCAAAAGCGCTGGGCGCATGGGAAACCATCGACTACAGCCGCGAAGACGTGGCCCAGCGCGTGCTGGAACTGACCGACGGCAAAAAGTGCCCGGTGGTGTATGACGGGGTAGGGCAGGACACCTGGCTGACCTCGCTGGACTGCCTGGCGCCACGCGGGCTGATGGTCAGCTTCGGCAATGCCTCGGGCGCGGTGAGCGGGGTGAACCTGGGGATCCTGGCGCAGAAGGGCTCGCTGTATGTCACCCGGCCGACACTGGCCAGTTACGCCAACAACGCCGCGAACACCCAGGCGATGGCCGATGAGCTGTTTGCGATGATTGCCAGTGGCAAGCTGGCTGTGGATATCCAGCAGCGTTATCCGCTGGCCGAGGCGGCCAAGGCGCAGGCAGCGCTGTCGGCGCGACGCACGGTGGGGTCTACGGTGTTGGTGCCTTGACTCGGCGCTGAATGCTTCGCTGGCAAGCCAGC
>NZ_JAAHBU010000196.1 GCF_010671725.1 Pseudomonas brassicae
GCGATCAGGGCATGGGCCAGTTGGTTGGCGCGGCTGTTCAGCTCGGCATAGCTCAGGTGCTGCTCGCCGAACACCAGGGCAGGTGCGTTCGGGGTTTGTTCGACCTGGGCTTCGATGAGTTGCTGGACAGTCTGATCGAGTGGGTACTCGGTGGCAGTGGCGTTCCAGGTCTCGATCACGCGCTGGCGCTGCGCGGTGTCGAGCATGTCCAGTTCGCCCAGGTGCAGGTGCGGGTTGTCGCTCATGCGCTCGACAAGGTTGAGCAGGTGCTCGCCGATCGACTGCACGGCTGCATCGCTGAAGTGCTGGTGCGAGTAGCTGGCATGGATCAGCAGGGTGGTACCGGCACTGATGGCCAGGGTCAGGGGATAGTTTGTCTGCTCGTGGTAACCGACCGTGCCGAAGGTCAGGCCGGCAGGTGCCTCCTGCTCGAGGGCCTCGGCCACCGGATAGTTCTCGAACACCAGAATGTTGTCGAACAGGGCTTCGCCGCGCTGGCCGGACCAGCGTTGAATCTCGCTCAGCGGGGTGTGTTCATGTTCGCGCAGGCCAAGGTTCTTGTCCTGTACTTGTTGCAGCCAGCGGGCAACGCTGGTGTCGGGGCGCGGGCTGGCGATGACCGGCAGCGTATTGATGAACAGGCCGATCTGCTGCTCCACGCCCGCGATATCGGCCGGACGCCCGGCCACGGTGGCACCGAAGCACACGCACGACTGGCCGCTGTACTGTTGCAACACCAGCAGCCATGCCGCTTGCACGAGGGTGTTGAGGGTGACTTTCTGTTGACGTGCAAAGTCGTTGAGGCGTTGCGTACGCTGGGCATCCCGGCTCAGGTAGCAGGCGCCATGGCCCAGCGCCTGCGTGCTGTTGGTGATCGACTGGGCCAGCCGGGTCGGCTCTTCCAGGTCGCCAGTTGCGTCTGCCAGTAGGCCTGGTCCAGCACGGCATCCTGGCGGCCCAACCAGCCGATGTAGTCGCGATAGCGGCCTGGTGAGGCCACCACGGTCTGGCCGCTGTAGCGCTGCAGTACTTCGCCCAGCAACTGCGAGGTGCTCCAGCCGTCCATCAGGATGTGGTGGCTGGTGTGGATCAGGTGGTGCTGGCCCGGTGCGGTGCACACCAGCACCAGGTTGAACAGCGGCGCCTTGTCCAGCGCCAGGTCCTGTTGCAACTGTTCAGCGGCCAGCGCGTCGAGTGCCCCGGCCAGGTCAGCGTGTTGCTGCCAGTCGAGCAGGGTGAAGGGGACGCGCATCTGCTTGTAGACCGCCTGCAGCGGCTGGGTCATTTCACCTTGCCAGAGGAAACCGGTGCGCAGGCTGTCGTGCCGGTCGACGGCGGCCTGCCAGGCATCGGCGAATGCCTGTGGGTCGAGCCCGTTGATGTCCAGGCGCATCTGGTTGATGTAGCTGCGAGCACCGAGGTCGTCGGCATCCTGCTCGTACAGGGTATGGAACAGCATGCCTTGCTGCAGCGGCGACAGCGGGTAGAGATCGTCGACCTGGGCCAGGTCGATCGGCAGGGCATCCAGTTGCGCCTGGTCGAGCCCGGCCAGCGGGAAGTCCGACGGGGTTGCACCCTGGTGGCGGCTATCGCAGCAATGCTCGATCAGCGCATCCAGCTCGGCAATGTAGTCGTGCGCCAGTCGTTCGATGACCTGCGGGGCGAAGCGGTTGCGGTCATAGGTCCAGCTCAGGCTCAGTTCACCGGCATACACCTGGCCGTTGATGCTCAGCCAGTTGCTCAGTGGTGCGCCGGCATCTTTCTCGGCGCCAGCGGCTTCGCCGGCAGGTACCAGCAGGGGCTGGCGGGCGTCATCGAAGCTGGTGTCGAACTGGCCGAGGTAGTTGAAGGTGATGCGCGCCGCTGGCAGCGCCTGCAAGGCATCGCGCGTGGCCTGCTCACCCAGGTAGCGCAAGGCACCGAAACCGATCCCCTTGTCGGGTACGCCACGCAGTTGTTCCTTGACCTGTTTGATCGTGGCTTGCAGGTCGTCAGCCGCCGACAGCTTGAGCGGGAAGGCGCTGGTGAACCAGCCCACGGTGCGGGTCAGGTCCAGCCCTTCATGCAGTTCTTCGCGACCATGTCCTTCGAGCTGGATGAGGTTGTCGGGCTGTCCGGTCCAGCGCGCCAGCACGCGGGCCAGGGCGCTGAGCAACAGGTCGTTGACCTGGGTGCGGTAGGCGGCAGGCGCCTGTTGCAGCAGGCGACGCGTGCGCCCGCTGTCCAGGTGAGCATCGAGCAACGCAACCTGTGCCGGCGCGTCAGTGACGCGCTGGGCATCGGGCAGGTCGGCGGCAATGGCCTGGTGCTGTTGCAGCCAGTAGTCCATCTCGCCGGCGGCCGCGCCCTGGGCATGCTCGCGCAGGGCGTGGGCAAAGGCCTGCAACGAACTGGTACGCGCCGGCAACTGTACAGGTTGGCCGGCCAGGCACTGTTGGTAGGCGCTTTGCAGGTCGTCGAACAGGATGCGCCAGGACACGCCGTCGATCACCAGGTGGTGGGCAACCAGCAGTAGGCGTTGCCGGCCATCGGCCAGGCTCACCAGCAGTGCGCGCAGCAATGGGCCGTGCTCGAGGTCCAGGCTGCGCTGGGCCTGTTCGCACAGTTGTTCCAGTTCGCGGTCATCCGCCGCCACTGCCCGTTGCAGGGCGTGATGGGTGGCCGCCGGTGCGCGGTAGGCACTGCTCCAGTCCTGAGCCTGTCGGGTAAAGCTCAGGCGCAAGGCATCGTGGTGGTTGAGCAGGGTATCGAGGGCTTGCTCCAGCACCAGAGCGTCGAGTGGCGCCCCGGCGGGCTTGAGCAACACCGACTGGTTCCAGTGATGGCGTGAGGGTACCGGCGTATCGAAGAACGCCTGCTGAATCGGCAGCAACGGCACCGTGCCACTGGCCGGCCTCTGGTCGATCACGGCGGCCTGGTCGTCGAATTGCGCAACCAGCGCCAGACTTTGCACGGTCTGGTGCTGGAACAGCTGCTTGGGGGTGAAACGGATACCGGCCTGGCGAGCACGGCTGACCACCTGGATGGAAACGATCGAATCGCCACCCAGTTCGAAGAAGTTGTCGCTCAGGCCGATTTGCGGCTGTTTCAGCACGTCCTGCCACAGGGCCGCGATCTGGCGCTCCATGGCCGACCGAGGGGCGGCGTAGGCGTGCTCGCCGTGGGCCGCGTCCGGCAGCGGCAGGGCTTTGCGGTCGAGCTTGCCATTGCGCGTGAGGGGCAGCTTGTCGAGCAGGACCAGGTGCGCTGGCACCATGTAGCCCGGCAGTTGCTGTTTGAGTTCAGTGCTCAGCGCCTGGCGCAGTCGTGCCTGCGCCTCGGCATCGGGCAACGGGTTGCTGGCGACGATGTAGGCCACCAGGCGCTGGCTGCCCAGGTACTCCGGTGCCAGCACCACGGCCTCGGCCACCTGCGGTTGCTGCAGCAGGCGGGCTTCGATCTCGCCCAGTTCGATACGCAGGCCGTGCAGTTTGATCTGGTGGTCGATGCGGCCGATGTATTCGATCAGGCCATCGTCGCGGTAGTGCGTCAGGTCGCCGCTGCGGTACAGGCGTTCGCCCTGGCCCGCGAAGGGGTCCGGCACGAAGCGTTCTGCGGTCAGCCCCGCACGGCCGTGGTAGCCACGGGCCAACGCCACGCCGCCGATCAGCAGTTCGCCGCTGACACCGATGGGGCAGGGGTTCAGGTCAGGGTCCAGCACGTGGGTGCGTACGTTGCTGATCGGCTCACCGATCGGCACGATCACCGCGTCACCGAGGGCCTGCACATGCAGGCAGCAGGTGTCGATGGTGGCTTCGCTTGGGCCGTAAAGGTTGTAGACATGTGCGTCGCTGACACCGCGCAGTTGCTGCACCAGCGCCGGGCTCAGCGCCTCGCCGCCGAGCAGGATCGCCCGCAGGCTGGCCAGTTGCGCGCGATCGGCCTGGCCCATCAGGGCCTGTAGCAACGAGGGCGCCGCTTGCAGCACGGTAATGCCTTGTGCCTGCACCTTCGGCCACAGCAGCGACAGGTCGTCGTTCAGTTCCGGGCTCGCCAGCACCAGTTGTGCGCCGTTGAGCAGTGGCAGCCAGAATTCCCAGACCGAGGCGTCGAAGCTGAATGCGGTTTTTTGCAGGACCCGATCATCAGCCTGCAACTGCAAAGTCTGTTGCATCCACAGCATGTGGTTGGTCAAGGCGCCGTGGCGTACCTGCACGCCCTTGGGGCGGCCGGTGGAACCCGAGGTGTAGATGATGTAGGCCAGGTTGTCTGCGTCGATGACCGGTGCCGGATTGCTGTCGGCGCCTGCCTGCGGCTCATCGTCAAGGTGATCCAGCAGCATGACCTGCAGTGTCTCGGGCAATAGCAGGTCGGGCTGTACCGAGGCCTGGGTCAGCAGTAGCGCGATGCCGCTGTGCTCGATCATGTAGGCCAGGCGATCCTGCGGATAGCTGGGGTCCAGTGGCACGTACGCGCCACCGGCCTTGAGTACCGCCAGCAGGCCGATCACCATCTCCAGGCTGCGCTCGCACGCAATGCCGACGCCGACCTCGGCACCCACGCCCAGTGCCATCAGGGTGTGCGCCAGGCGGTTGGCCTGCTGGTTGAGCTGCTGGTAGGTGAGTGTGGCGGTGCCCAGGCGAACGGCGATGGCCTGCGGGGTGGTACGTACCTGCGCCTCGAACAACGTTTGCAGGTTGGCGTGCGCACCAAAGTCCTCGGCAGTGGTATTCCAGGTGTCGAGCATCAGTTGCTGTTCGCCGCTGTCGAGCATCGGCAGCTCGCCGAGGCGCAGGTGAGGCGTGTCGATCAGGCCTTGTAGCAGGTGCTGCCAGTGGCCGGCGAGGCGTGCGATGGTCTGCGGCAGGAACAGTGCGGTGCTGTAGCTGAACGTGGCGTCGATCTGTTGCTGGCTGTAGTCGACTTCCAGCGACAGGTCGAACTTGGCCTGTTGCTGCTCGACGCCCAGGAACTCGACCGTCAGGCCATCCAGGTGCAACTGAGCAGCGTCCTGGCTGGCCACGCGCCAGTTGAACAGGGTCTGGAACAGTGGATTGGCCTGGGTGCTGCGCTGCAATTGTAGGTCTTCGAGGATCAGTTCGAGGGGGTAGTCGGCATGTTCCAGCGCCGCCAGCGACTGCTCGCGCAGGCGCTGCAGGAATTGCTGCGCAGGTTGCGCGCCGTCGAGTCGGGCACGATAGACCTGGCTGCTGACGAAGAACCCGACCAGCGCCTGTGTCTCGCCCTGGCTGCGGGTGGCGTTGGGTACGCCCACGGTGAAGTCGTGCTGGCCGGTGTAGCGCCCCAGCAGCAATTGCCAGGCACCCAGCAGCACGATGAAGGGGGTCAGCCCCTGTTGCTGGCAGAAGCGCTGCAGCGCGTTGCCCAGCGATACCGGCAGGCTGAGCACGTGGTTGCCGACCGGGTGCGCCTGGTCCGGGGTGCGCGGCTTGTCAAAGGGCAGGTCCAGGCTTGGCAGCTCGCCGTCGAGCAGTTGCTTCCAATGGCTTGCCGCCTGTTCGTGGGCCGCGCTGAGCGGGTAGTGCTGACGCTGCCAGTGGGCATAGTCGGCGTACTGGATCGCTGGCCGTTGCAGGCCGCTTGGCACCCCTGAGCAGCCTTGCGCGAAGGCGTGGGCGAGGTCCTGCAGCAGGATCGCATTGGACCAGGCATCGGACACGATGTGGTGCATGTTCAGCAGCAGCACGTGTTCAAGAGGCCCGGTGCGCAACAGAGTGCCGCGAATCAACGGCGCCACGCTCAGGTCGAACGGCTGCATCAGGTCGGCTTCGTGGTGCAGGCGTACTGCGTCGTCGCACGCACGGCTCGACAGCGCGCTCAGGTCATGCCGAACGAGGCTCAGCCGAGCCTGGCGGTCGACCTGTTGCTGGGCGAGATTGTCGACTTCGATGAAGCGGGTCCTGAGGATATCGTGCTTGTCGATCACCGCATTCAACGCCTGCTCCAGCGTGTCGGCATTCAACTGCCCGCTCAGGCGCAATGCGCGCGGCAGGTTGTAGGCGCAGCTGTGCGGGTCGAACTGTTGCAAGAACCACAAGCGCTGTTGAGCGAAGGACAGGGCGCTGGCGTCCTGTACCGAGCCGGCCTTGATTGCGTGGTCGGCGCCGGCTTCATCAGCCAGCAACAGGGCCAGCAGGTCGTCGTCAGTGGGGTGATTCATTTGATTCATGTCGATCTCGTCGCCGTCGGCAGAATTAAGCGTTGTCAGGAAGACGAAGGGCGACGAATGCGATTTAGTTGCAAAGGCGGGCAACGGCGAGCGACGGTGCGCTCGCCGGGGTACAACGGTCAGGCCAGGACTTTTTCGCTGATCACGCGGCCGCTGTGCATGCGCACCAACTGGTCGGCCACATCGAAGTAGCGGTCGTCGTGGGAGATCACGATGATGGTCTTGCCCAGGCGTTTGAGGTCAGGCAACAGCTCGGTGTAGAAGATGCGGCGGAAGGTCGGGTCCTGGTCGGCGGCCCACTCGTCGAACACCAGCACCGGGCGCCCATCGAGCCACGCGTTGACCAGTGCCAGGCGCTTGCGCTGGCCAGTGGACAGGTCGGTGGTGGTGAAGGCGCCATCACGCACGCTGACCTTGTGCGAGATTTCCAGGCGCTCCAGGTACTGTGCGGCATCGTCAGGCAGCGCGCCTTCGCGCTGCACCAGTTCATCGAACAGGAAGTAGTCGGCAAAGATCGTGGTGAACAATTGGCGGTAGTCGTCCAGGCCCTGGGCATCGACCGTGGCGCCATTGAGCAGGACCGCACCCTGTTGCGGGGTGTACAGCCCCAGCAGCAGCTTGATCAGGGTGGTCTTGCCGCACCCGTTCTCGCCCACGATGAACAGGATTTCGCCCGGCTCGATGCTCAGGTTGACCGGCCCCAGGCGGAACGGCGCCGCGCCGGGCGCAGCCGGGAAGCTGTACTGCACGTCGCGCATTTGCAGGCCCTCGAAGGCGCTGGGCGGCTTCTCGGCGGCACTGAGCAGCAGGTGCGGTTCGGGCGAGGAGAAACGCTCCGAGAGGTCGGCAATGCGGCGGAAGGCGATTTGCGCGCGGCTGATGATCGGGATGTTGCCGATCAGGTTTTCCAGCGGGCCTTTCATGTACAGCAGTACCAGCACGAAACCGCTCATGGCTGTGGGGTTGCTCGCGGGCCAGAAGGCTTGCAGGGCCAGGGCCAGGCCGATGACCACGAAGAACAGCATCGAGCCCAGGCTCTTGGCGATCACGAAGATGTTGATCGCGCGTACATGGGTTTCGCAGATGAAGTCGGCCGTGCCCTGGATGTTGCGGGTGAACATGGCATGCCGGCGTGGGCGATGGATACGCAGTTCCTTGGCGCCCTCGGCAATCGCCTGGTAGTGCTTTTGCAGGTCGTCTTCGGCGTCGCGCGCCGCGTGGAAGCCCTTGACCCCACGGCGTTGGGCGAAGAACTGCACCGCCGAGCCGATGCCGATGGCCAGCAGTGTCATCACGCAGATCGGCCAGGAGAGCATGGCCAGGTAGCCCAGGCAGCCGATCACCACGGTCAGCGAGATGGCCAGCGGTGCAAACGAGAAGGCGAAGTCGCTGATGGTGTCGACGTCGTGCGTCAGCACCGGGATCAGGCGGTGGGTGCGGTAGCGCTCGATCTGTTCGATAGGCGCAGCCAGCACCTTGGCGCCCAGGTCCTTGCGCAGCTTGGCGATGATTTTCTGGCCGACGTAGTTGCTGCCGATGTCGGCCACGATGGTGCTGAGCAGGGCCAGTACGCACAGGCCGGTAAACGCCAGGACCACGCCCTTGCCCATCCCGCCGGCGTCGTGCAGGCCCTGGTTGACGGTGGCCAGCAGGGCGGTGACGCTCAAGCCGCCGATGATGCCCAGGGTGATCGAGGCGATCACGATGGTGCGGTAAGGCCTGAGCAGGCTGAATAGATCGCGAATGGCGCTACGCGGTGCTGCGGTCATGAAACTACCTCGGTCGCGACGTGGCTACGTGCTATGGGCGAGTGGAGGCCCGCTGGCACACAGCAAGTGTGCGCACGGCGGGCTGTCTGAAACTGGACGATTGAATGCGCAGGGGATTTAGTCCGCAAGGGGCGGCCGGGCGCCCTGTGCTGAGCGGTGCCCGGCACGTGCGCTACAGGTCGCGCATCACGCGAAAGCCCAGCCAGTCGCCGGCGTTGTCTGCGCAGCGGTCGTTGCGGTTGCCAGAGCGCGAGAAGATCGGTGCTTCGGTCCAGTCGTTGCCGCGCATGTGGCGGTAGTCGCAGGACGGGTCGCGTTGCACGCTGTCGATCCAGGCGCTGCCGTCGGTGGGCGCACCGACGTAGTCGTCGTGCACGGTGTCGGCGACCCATTCGTAGACGTTGCCGTGCATGTCGTACAGGCCGAACGCGTTGGGCGCATAGCTGCCCACGGGCGCGGTAAAGCTGAAGCCGTCTTCCGGGCCATAGGTGTTGGCGTGCTTGGCGATGCTGTACGCCTTGCCTTCATCGAACGGGAAGGGGAAGGGGCCGGTGCTGCCGGCACGTGCCGCGTATTCGCGCACCGACTCGCTGAGCATGCGGTACGGCTTGCCGGTTTTCTTCGACAGCCAGTCGATGTAGCGCTGCGCTTCATGCCAGGTCATGCACACGGCGGGGTGGCGGGCGGTGGTCGGGTAGCTGGGGGTGCCGGCCGTGCATTTACGGCCGGGGCGGCTGTCGGCGTCGGGCATTCTGTAGTCGGTGTCGCGCAGGAACGTCTGCCACTGGCCCATGGTCACGGTGAAACGGCTGACGGCGAACGGCTTTTTGAAGGTCACCTGGTGCAGCGGGCCCTCGTCGGGTTGGCGGCCGACTTCGTCATCGGGCGTGCCCATGGTGAAGCTGCCGGTGGGCAGCACGACCATTTCCGGGCAGTCCTTGCAGTCCTGGAACACCTTGCCGGGGGCCAGGTCGGCAGCATGGGCGGCGGGCAGCAGGCAGGCAAACAGGGCGGCAAGGGCCAGGGCGTTGCGCCAAGGGGGCGTGATCATCTGGGGTCTCCATGAAGGACGAATCGCATCGCAGCCCCGCAGCGGGGTACGGGTGTGCTCCCCAGGAAGAACGAGCGGTGAACGGATTAATTTATCGGGCCGCTCGGGCAGGGCGGGCACTAAATTTCGCCCTCAAGCCTACGTCCTAGCTTGGATAAAGCCTGCTTCCAGGCTGATACAGGTAGGGCAATGACGATATCTCGACGAGGATTTGTCGCGGGCTTGGCACTCACGGGTGCCGCCGTGCCTGCGGCGCTGTACGCGCACCGTGAACTGACGCGACCGGAGTTTCCGATCACGCCGGGCGAGGCCAAGGTCGAGCTGGCGGACACACCGGGCCGGCAGTTGGCGGACCAGTTGCGCGGGGTGTGGAACCTGCGCCTGCACGGGCGCGAGGCCGGTTTGCGCGGGGTGCCTGCCGAGGGCCTGGAGGTGTTCATCGACATCGCGCCACGCGGGCGTGCGGTACGCGGTTTCATCGACACCGCACAGGCGCTGCGTGCGGCGCCCGCGCCACGCTACAGCCTGCTCGGCGACCTGGCCGCGCTCAAGCCCGATGAGCTGACCTGGCGTCTGTTCGACCGCGAGGTCGGGCCGCACCGCCCGGTGTATGAGTTGAGCATGGTGCTGGACGAGGTATGGGGCGAATTTGCCAACGCGGGCAGCGGCACGCTGACCGGGCGTATCCTGGACCTTGATCGCAGCCTCAGCCTGCCAGAGCAGGACAACCGTTTTGTCGCGACCCGCCAGCTGTTCCCGGAAGCGCGTGAGCGCATCGGTCTGCAGCCGGCCTTGCTGAACTGGCTGATTTCGGATGAGCACCGCCTGTTCCATCAGCTCTGGCACGCGTCGCGCGACCAGTGGCACGAGCTGCCCGAAGACAAGCGCAATGCGTTGCGCGGCCTCGGCTGGCAACCGGGCACACGCGACCTGGAGCGCGATGCGCGCGGGCCGAAGAAGGACCGCAATGGCTCCGGGGTGGACTTTCTGTTCATGCACCGGCACATGCTGCACACGGCGCGCTCGCTGCAGCACCTGCCGTCCTGGTCGCGCTTTCCGGCGCCGCAGCCTGAGCTCGAACGAGACCGCCCAGGCTTCGCCCGCTACTTCGACAACCACGACGGTTGCGCGGTACCGCCGACCTGGCTGGCGCCCGGTGACGACGAGTACACCCAGTGGGTCAGCGATATCAAGAACCCCGAGACCTACCATGCCAACTTCGAGGTGTGGGAGTCGCAGTACCGCGACCCGCGCTATCTGTCACGCCTGACCCTGGGGCAGTTGGGGTCGGAAATGGAACTGGGCCTGCACGACTGGCTGCACATGCGCTGGGCTTCGGTGCCGCGCGACCCGTCCAATGGCGCACCGGTACCGATGGCGCGCGACCTGGACGACTTTTCCGCACGCTGGTACGGGCCCGACAACGATTTTCTCGGCGATCCGTTTTCCTCCCATGTGAACCCGGTGTTCTGGCTGTTCCATGGTTGGATCGATGATCGCATCGACGACTGGTTCCGTGCCCATGAACGGTTCCATCCGGGCCAGGTCGTGCGCAACCGGGTCAATGACGTGCCGTGGTTCGCGCCCGGCCGCTGGGTGGACGTCGAGCAGCCCTGGCTTGGCCCCGTGACCCATGGCTGCAGCACCACGCCAGGCCTGCAGCCAGGCAAGAGTGTGGAGATGGACCCGGAAACCATGAAGTTGGCGCTGCGGGTGATTTTCGCCAACACCAAGGACAAGTCGCGCTTCGACGGCCTGTTGCGCCGTGTGCCGCAGCGGCCCTGGTATGCGCGTCACCTGGTGGTCACGCGCCGCAGTTGAAACCGATAGTTGAAACCGGCAGGTGTAGTCACTGCACCTGCCAACCCCCTCCCACCGCCTTGTACAACGCGATACTCGCCTGCAGGCGTTGCAGGTGCAGCAGCACGGCTTCGTCCTGGCTTTCATACAGCGTGCGTTGCGCATCCAGCACATTGAGCAGCAGTTCGGCGCCGGCTTCGTAGCGTGTACGGGCGATGTCGAACGCCTGCTGGGCCTGGCTGAGCTCGATACGTTGCCACTGGCGCTGGCGATCAAGGCCGTCGATGCTGTTGAGGGCCTTTTCGACGTCGGCAAAGGCATTGATCAGTTCGCCGCGGTACTTCTCCAGCAACTCCTGCTGCACGGCGGTTGCACGGTCGCGCTCGGCACCGAGCCTGCGGTTGTTGAAAATCGGCGCGCTCAAACCGCTGGCCAGGCTGTAGAACGGATTGCGCAGGACATCGGCCGCGGTGTTAGCCCCCGAGCCGAGGCCGGCGCTGAGGGTGACCTTGGGTAGCATGGCGGCGCGGGCGACGCGTACATCGGCCTGCGCGCCGCCAACCGCGCTTCGGCTGCGGCAATGTCGGGACGGCGGCTGAGCAGGTCGCTGGGCAGGCCGGCGGCGATGCCCGGGGCGGTATGGTGTTGAAGTCGCTGGCGCGAGGTCGAGC
>NZ_JAAHBU010000197.1 GCF_010671725.1 Pseudomonas brassicae
CAGGCTTTGGCGCAGCACCGCCTGGTGTTCGCCGCGGGTGCCTGGCCCACGTTCGAGCAATTGCGCCAGCAGCGCCAGCAGTGCCTCTTCCTGGCGGGCTGGCTGAAAGCGAGCGAGGTGAGCGAAGTCGACAATCGCCCGATACAGCGCCGGCTGATCGAACACGCCCTGTTCGAAATGCGCCAGGTGGCTGTCGCCGGTAACCCGTGCCAGGGCTTCGGGCGCCAGGTGCAGGCTGATGTATTCCACGCCCTGCGGGCCGAATTGCGAGGCCTGCACCGCCAGCGGGTTGTACAGCGTCACCTGGCCCGGTGCGACGTCAAGGTTGCGACCGTCCAGCCAGATCTGCTCGTGGCCGCCCAGGTTGGCGCCCAGCACATATTCGTCATGGGTGTGGCGCGGAAACTGCGCGGCGCTGGCCTTGACCCAGGACGACTCGACCAGGCCACAGGCATGCAGGTGTTCGGTGATCAGGGCCAATGGCAGGTGCTCATGCTTGCAGAGAGTGCCCACGCTAGCCGAGGTGCACGGCGGCGGCAAATGATTTGGCGTGCCTGAGCGCTGCTGTCGATTTGCGCAGGCGCGGTTCGACCATCCACGACTGCGCTGTGCGCCAGGCGCCAGCGTCCCACCGAGGAGATTCGCCATGAGCAACCCGAACCAAGAGCAGGTGCGCGACCTGATCACCACCTGGATGCGCGCTGTGCAGTCCAAGGACATCGACGCCATCGTGCGCCCCTATGCCGACGACATTCTGGCCTTCGATGCGGTCAAGGCCCTGCAGTTCAAGGGCAAGGCGGCCTACCGTGCGCACTGGGAGGCGTGCATGACGTTGTGCCCGGACGGTGCGATCTTCGACATGGAGCAATTGCGGGTGCATGCCTCGCCCGAACTGGCCATCGCACATTGGCTCAACCGCTGCGGCTCGGCCGAGGAGGGCGCCGAGGGCGGTTGCTACATGCGCGTGACTGCCGGCTATCAACGTATCGGCGGTGAATGGAAAGTCATCCATGAGCACTGGTCGGCGCCGTTCGACATGCAGACCGGCGCCGCACTGTTCAACCTCAAGCCTTGAGCTGAGCCGGTGCGCATCTATGCCGAATCGCGCTTACGCCAACTCGCCGATTTGCAGCCATAGTTGAGCCACTGTCGTGGAGAAAACCATGAAATACCTGTGCCTGGTCTACTGTGACGAAGGGCTGCTGCACAGCCTTCCCGAGAGCCCCGCTGATGCCGAGTGCATGGCCTATGCCGAGTCGATCCAGAGCAGTGGTCGCCTGCTTGCCGCCGAGGCGCTCAAGTCGGTGCAGACGGCGACCACTGTGCGGGTACGTGGCGGGCAGATGAGCCTGACCGATGGCCCTTTCGCCGAAACCAAGGAGCAGTTGGCGGGCTTCTATCTGGTAGACGCCCGCGACCTGAACGAAGCCTTGAACATTGCCCGCGCGATCCCTGCGGCGCGCGTGGGCAGCGTCGAGGTCCGCCCGGTCCGTGAGTTGCAACCCTGACACCACAAGGAGACACCTCGATGAGCCTCGCACCTGCCGGCCAGGGAACGGCGCCGCATGAACTGTCACTCAGCCGCCTGATTGCGGCGCCCCGCAAAAAAGTCTTTCGTGCCTGGACCGAGCCGGACCTGCTGGCGCGCTGGTGGGGGCCGCATGGCATGACCACCCCCGAATGTGAAATGCAACTGTGGGTCGGGGGGGGTGTTTCGCACCGTGATGCGCGCCCCCGATGGCACCGAATACCCGAATCAGGGCGTGTTCCTGGACATCGTCGCGCCCGAGCGCATCGTCTTCACCGACGCCTTCGGGCCAGGTTGGGTGCCGTCGGCCAAGGCGTTCATGACGGTGATGGTGACCCTGGATGATGTGCAGGGTCACACCCAGTACACCGCCCGCGCCTTGCACTGGAGCAACGCCGATTGCGAGGCACATGCACAGCTGGGCTTTCACCGGGGCTGGGGCGAAAGCCTGGATCGCCTGGTGCACCTGGTCACCCAGCAGTTGCCGGACTGATGAGCCCGGAGCCTGAAGTAAAGGCGACGCTGGAGGCGATCTACCGCGAGCAGTCGCGGCGCATCCTGGCCACGCTGATCCGGCTGCTGGGCGATTTCGACCTGGCCGAGGAGGCCATGCACGAAGCCTTCTATATTGCCGTCGAGCGTTGGCAGCGCGACGGTGTGCCGGCCAGCCCACGCGCCTGGCTGGTGTCGACGGGCGCTTCAAGGCCATCGACGGCTTGCGCCGGCGCGCCCGCTTCGATCGCTCGCCGCAGCGGCTGGAACAGGCGCTGGCAGCGCTGGAGAGCGAAGACGTGAGCGATCAGGAACTGCAGGACGACCGCCTGCGATTGATCTTCACCTGCTGCCACCCGGCCTTGTCGGCTGATGCCCAGGTGCCCCTGACGTTGCGCGAAGTGTGCGATCTGTCGACCGAGGAGATCGCCCGCGCATTCCTGCAGAGCCCGGCGACCATCGCCCAGCGTATCGTGCGTGCCAAGGCCAAGATCCGTGACGCGCAGATCCCGTACCAGGTGCCGTCCCTGGCCGAACTGCCCGAGCGCCTGGACAGTGTGCTGAGGGTGATCTACCTGGTGTTCAACGAAGGCTACTCGGCCTCATCGGGCGACAGCGTGGTGCGTGAGGACCTGAGTGCCGAAGCCATCCGCCTCGGGCGTTTGCTGCAGCAGTTGCTGCCTGACCCCGAAGTGCTGGGGCTGCTCGCCCTGATGCTGTTGCAGGCCTCGCGTCAGCAGGCACGCAGCGATGCGCAGGGTGAACTGGTGCTGCTCGACCAGCAGGACCGCTCGCGTTGGGACCGTGGCATGATTGCCGAGGGCTGCCGGCTGGTGCAGCAGGCATTGCGCAGTCAGCGCTTTGGTGTCTACAGCCTGCAGGCAGCGATTGCTGCGGTGCACGCCGAAGCGGCCAGTGCCGGCGACACGGACTGGGCGCAGATCGTCGGTCTTTACGATGTGCTGTGGCAAGGCTGGCCGTCGCCGGTGGTGGAGCTCAATCGCGCCGCTGCCCTGGCCCGGCGGGATGGGCCGCAGGCTGGGCTGGCGGCGGTGGAGGCGATTCTGGCGCGTGGCCAGTTGCTCGATTACCACCTGGCGCACTCGGCGCGGGCCGAGCTGTGCGTGCAGGCCGGTTACCTGGCTCAGGCCCGTGAGGCCTACTGCACGGCACTGGGCCTGACCCGGCAGTTACCCGAGCGGCGCTACATCGAACGCCGCCTGAGCGAACTTCAGGCCATCAGCCAATCGTGATCGGTGGCGGGCTGACCAGCTCGACGCTCTGCTGCTTGCGTGGCGCGAGGATCTCGGCTTCGCCGTCCACCACCAGTTCTTCGTGCTGGTTGAACACGCGGGTGGCGATACGCACGCGGAACTTGGGCAGCTTTTCGAGGATTTCCAGGCGCACGGTCAGGGTGTCGCCGATCTTCACCGGCTTCTGGAAGCTCATCTGCTGGCCCAGGTAGATGGTGCCCGGGCCAGGCAACTCGCAGGCCACCGCGGCGCTGATCAGCGCACCGCTGAACATGCCGTGGGCGATACGTTCCTTGAACATGCTCTTGGCGGCGAACTCTGCATCCAGGTGCACCGGGTTGTGGTCGCCGGACATCGCGGCGAACAGCTGGATGTCGCGTTCTTCGACCGTCTTGCTGAAGCTGGCGGTCTGGCCGACTTCAAGGGCTTCGTAGGGCGTGTTGCTGACCTGGGTCATTCAGGCAGATTCCTTAGCAGGGTTCGACAAGGTGCCTACTGTATCACTCGCTGCGGGCCGGGCGGCCAACGGCCAGGGCCTGGTCTAGCCAGGCGAGCAGTGCTGCGGTCACTTCGTCGCGGTTGGTTTCATTGAGCAGTTCATGGCGTGCCTGCGGGTAAAGCTGCAACTGCACGCGCTGGTTGCCGGCATGACGCAAGGCGCCTGCCAGGTCTTTGAGACGTTTGCCGGCACTGACCGGATCACATTCTCCCCCCATCACCAGAATCGGCAGGTTCGGGTCGATCTGCGCCAGGTGGCGTGCCTGGCTGATGTGCTGCAGCCCCGTCAGCAGGTCGATCCATAGCCGGTTGGTGCAGCGAAAGCCGCACAGCGGGTCGGCGGTGTACTTGTCGACCTCGGCCGCGTCGCGGCTGAGCCAGTCGAACGCGGTGCGGTTGGGCTTGAACGCCTTGTTGAACGAGCCGAACGACAGCCATTCGACCAGCGCGCTGCGCCCTTGTGGCCCTTGGCGCCAGGCCTCGATGCGGGCGATCGCGCAGGCGGCGCGGTACAGCACCGGCGGCTGGAAGTTCGAACCGCTCAGGATCGCGCCATGCAGGCTGGCACTGTGGTGCAGCAGATACGCCTGGGCGATGTAGCTGCCCATGCTGTGGCCGAACAGAAACAGCGGCACGCCGGGGTGCTGCTGGCCGATGTGCTGGCTGAGCAGGCCCAGGTCGTTGACCACGCTGCTCCAGCCATCGTACCTGGCGAACTGCCCCAGGGTACCGATCTCGGCCGTGCGGCCATGGCCGCGTTGGTCATGCGCATACAGGGCGATACCGGCGTCGCTCAGGGCCTGGCCCAGCCGCTGGTAGCGCCGGGCGTGTTCGGCCATGCCATGGGCCAGCAGCACCACCGCCCGGGGGCGCGGTGGTGGGCAGCCATTGATGGACATACAGGCTGCAATGATTGCTGGCCGGCAGC
>NZ_JAAHBU010000198.1 GCF_010671725.1 Pseudomonas brassicae
GCCCTGGCCGAGGCGGGGGCGCACCGGGTGCATGGCGCGATGGCGGTACCGCCGGGGCATGGCGTCGAAGCCGAAGTCGAGGGGCTGGCGCCCAGTGCCTATCGCCTGTACGACGCCAGTCGAGGGGGCTTTGCCAAGGTCGACCCTGCCTTGCTGGCCTTCATCCAAGCCTGCGAGATCGAGGCGGGCATACCACTGGAGCCGCTGTACACCGGCAAGGCGCTGCTGGCGCTGCACCAGCAGGTGCAGGCCGGCGCATTGGCTGCCGGCACACGGCTGATCTTCGTGCATACCGGCGGCCTGCAGGGCCGCCGTGGGTTCGCCTAGTCGTTTTTCTGCGCCAGCATGCGCAGCAGGGTGTTATCGCGCACCACGTAGTGGTGATACAGCCCGGCCAATGCATGCAGGCCGATCAGCCAGTAGCCCAGCGCACCGAACCACTCGTGCCAGCCCTTGACGAACTTGGCCAGGTCCTTGTCCGGCGCCACCAGCGCCGGCAGCTCCAGGCCGTAGAACGGGATCGGCTTGTCGGCGGCGCTCAGAATTGTCCAGCCCGCCAGCGGTAGGCCGATCATCAGCGCGTACAAAGCCCAGTGCATCAGGTGTGCAAGCCCGGTCTGCCAGGCCGGCGGCGTGGGCTCGATACGCGGGGTAGGGCGGCTGACCTTCAGCAGCAGGCGCAACCACACCAGTGCGAACACGGTGAGGCCGAGCATGAAGTGCAGGGTTTTCATCAGGTCGCGTTCGGCGCTGTCCTTGGGGAAGATGCCGCGCAACTCGATGCAGGCGTAAACTGCCGCCAGCAGGATCAGCATCAGCCAGTGCAGCGCGATCGACAGGCTGCCATAGCGCGCCTGGGTGTTGGTCAGGGTCATGCTGATTCCTCGTTCATCAGGTCAAAGGCTGCGCTCTTGATGGCGCTGTGGCTTAACTCTAATCGGTTATGTGCATCTTTCCCCTGCGCTGGCGCAAAAAAGTACCAGTCACGCCTACAGCCCCTTTTTACCCAGGTACTCGATCAACTGTGGGTCCTGGATCTTGATCGCCAGGTCCATCAGGTTGCTCCTGTCGTCGGCCAGGCAGTAGGGTTTCTGCGGGTCGCAGTAGGTGCCTGCGCTGCTCATGCCGCGCTCGAGCAACACGCTGAGGATCTCGTAGCTCACCTGCGGCGCGTCGGCGCTGTCGCGGGTCTGGCGCGAGAGTTCGATCAGGATCGCCTCCATCGTTTCGCTGCCGGCCTCGGGCACTGACAGGTGCCGTGCGACCGCCTGGCGCGTGGCGCTGTAGTCGGTCTGCACGGCGGCATCGAAGGCGTCCATGTTGCTGTCGCTGCGGTCGAAGTAACCGACATCGGCACCGGCCCTGACCAGCACGTCGATCACCGCAGCGTCGGCGCCTTGTTCGATCGCCTGCAGCAACGGCCGGGGGTGGTGGTAGTCCGCTTGCTCGACATCGGCACCCTGGGCAATCAGCCAGTCGATCGTCGCGGCGGGGTGCCTGGCGTTTATTGCGGTAGCCAGCAGCGACTGCGGGTAGTCGCCCAGGCCGACCATCTGCGGCAGCGCGGCGCGAAGCTGTTGCAGCATGGCCAGCGACGCGTGATTTTGCAGGGCAACGTGGAAGGCCGTGCTGTGGGTGCTGACGATGCCGGGGAGTATTTCGCCGTGCTTGGCCTGGCGCAGCAACGGCGCCAGGTCTTCGGGGCGCGCCTGGCTCCAGAAGCTGTCGCTCTGCAGCAGCAATGCGTTGCGGTACAGATCGTCATCGTGAGGGGCGGGCGCTGCGCAGGCGGGGCCGAACCAGCATGCCGAAAGTACGAGCGACAGGGTGCGAAGGTTGCCGAGCACGAGGGATTCCCTTTGTCATGGTGATGTAGTGCACGGTGCGAGATTAACAGACTGTGCGTGGTGTCTTATGGCTATCACCGCTATCATGCGCACCCTTGAAACGGTGTGGCGGGCCTTGTCACTGTGGTGTTCAAGCGTGCCCGCGTCGGCTGTTTCAGGGAAGTACACGCCTTGCCTCTTCAAAAGGATCTTGTGGTTATGAAATGCCTTACCCGAGCCCATGTGGGCCCGCTGCTGTTTTCTGTGTCTGCTGCGTTGCTGGCCGGCTGCCAGAGCATCAAGCCGATGCCGGCGCCGACGGCGATGGTGCTGCCGGTCTGCATCAATGATGAATGTGCGGTACTTGACCAGAATGGTGTCGTACAGGTGTCGGTGGACAACGACTACGATGCGGTTTACGACGCCCCGATGAACAGCACGCTGCTGTTTGCCCGGGACGGTGTGTGGAGCCTGGCCAGTGGCGATGGCAAGCAGCTCATCAAGGCCGAGTTCACCGACGAACTGTGGACGCTGACCCCTGGTTATTTCGGCTTCAAGCGCGACGGCAAGTTCGGCGTGATGGATGAACAGGGCAAGGAAATACAGCCTGCGACCTACGACGAAGTGTTCCAGGGCGACTTTAACGAATTCATCGTGTACGAAGTTGACGGCAAGCGCGGTTTTCTCAGTGCGAAGGGTCAGAAGCTCAGCGAGCCGGTGTTTGACACAAGCCGGGTTCGCGGCAACTTTGCCGAGCTTGGCCACTGGATCACTGGCGAACGTAACGGTGAGTCGTGGGCACTGAACATCACCACCGGTGAGCTGAAAAAGGTCGAGTTCGGCGAAATCGACGCCGGTGCCGGGCAGGTCATGGTGGTGAGCAAGGGGCGCGGTGAGGCCAAAGGCCTGGCCGATGCCAAGGGCACGCTGGTGACGGCGCTCAAGTATGACTGGATGGGCAAGCCGGGTGTGGACCTGGTGGCCTTCAAGGAAGCCGGCGCCAAGCTCTGTGGCTACATGGACTTCCAGGGCAAGACGGTTATTCCGCCTGCGTTTGCCGAGTGCAACCCTTTCGGCGAGAAGGGCGCGATGGTACTGGCGGCGAACGTTGAAGGTAAGAACAAGGGTGGTTTCATCGGCCGCGACGGCAAATGGCTGATCGAGCCGACCTATGCCTCGGTGGGTGATGCCAAGCTTTCCTCCATGGGCATGCTGGGCAATGTGCCGGGCTACAGCCATATCGGTGTGCTGCAGAACATGTTCCTGGCCTATTACGGCGTGTTCGACCTGAACAAGGGCGTCGAGGTGCTCAAGCCCGAGTACCTGCAGGTGGGTGTGCTCACCGACAACCTGTTCGCGTTCAGCGACCTGGCTTCGCCGTACCGTACCGTGAGGGTGTTCGGCCAGCCGAGCCAGGTACGTGCGGTGGGCGTGGTGGATGCCAAGGGCAAGGTGCTGATCAAGCCTGACGAGTACACCTACTTCAAGCTGGATGCCAGCGGTCGTTACCTGAGTGCCTATGAGGCACTGGGTGCGCCGGCCCGTGTTGCGTTGTACGACCTGGACGGCAAGCAGGTGGTGCCGGCGCGGTGGCAGGAGCTGGAGGTAGACGTGGCCCGTGGTGCGATCTTCGGCTACGAGGTGCAGGGCACTGGCGATGACATGAGCCGAAGCCTGAGAGCGCTGTACCGCCTGGATGGCACCCCGGTATTTGATACCGTCATCGTGAAGGCGGGATGTGACGTGGAGCAGGTGCGCAATGGCAAGGGTGAAGTGTTGTGGCCGATTGATCCGAAGGAATACTGTGAGGACCCTGACGTAGGGGCTTGATAGCGGTTGTGCCTGCCCCCTGCGCCACAGAGATCTGAAGTGGGCAAACAAGGCTGACGACGCCGCTCCTGCAGGCCATGGCCTGACAGAGCGCGTCGGCAGTCTTGGTGGCTCGGCTTGAAAACGGGCTGGACCTGCCCCCACTACCCCGGCAAACTCGGCCAGGCATCCGACACCAGAAACAACCGCTCCGCTTCCTCCCAATCCCCTTCATCACCCTCCACCAACCGCACCAGCAATTGCGCCGGCGCCATCGGATCAAGCGCCTGCAGCCAACCCGCGAAGTGCTCCGCTGACCAGGCCTGCTCCGGCGTGTAGCGCGCCGGCGCCAGCCACGCCTGGCGCGGCAGCAACTGCCAGCAACCCGCCGCACGCTGCGCCG
>NZ_JAAHBU010000199.1 GCF_010671725.1 Pseudomonas brassicae
GCAAAGCCGCGCCCGGCTTCACCGGCACGCGCAGCCTCGATCGCCGCGTTGAGGGCCAGCAGGTTGGTTTGCTCGGCAATCGAACGGATCACCCCCAGCACCCCGACGATCGACTGCACGTCCTGCTGCAGGCTGTCGAGCGAGGTTTCACTGCCGCGAATATCCTCAACCAGCGCGTGAATGCGCTGGATACTGCCGTCGACCACCTGCTTGGCCTGCTGCCCCTGGCTGTCGGTCTGCTGCGCTGCATTGGCGGCGTTCTGTGCGCTGTGCGCCACTTCCTGGGCGGCCGCCGACATCTCGTTGATCGCCGTGGCGACCTGCACGGTTTCGTGGCGCTGCTGTTCCATGGCGGTTTCGGAGCGTCGGCTCTGGCTCTCGACCGCTTGTACCTGGATCGACAACTGGCCACTGAGCTCCACCACCTGGCGTACCAGGCCCTGGATTTTCTCGACGAAACGGTTGAACGAACCCGCCAGCTGGCCCAGCTCGTCGGGGCCTGCTGGCAGGCGGCGGGTCAGGTCACCCTCCCCTGCGGCGATGTCATCGAGGTTGTCCTTCATCAATTGCAGCGGGCGCAGCAGCGTGTTGCTCAGCATCAGCCCGGCAATGCCCAGGCACACCAGCAGCACCGCGGCGATGGCCAGGATACTGGTGAGGATCGACGCGATGCGCTGGTCGATGTCGGCGCGCAGCTGCTGGATACGCAGCTCGATGTTATCCAGGTTCACAGCCGTACCCAGCGCCATGTCCCACTTGGGCAGGTACAGGTTGTAGGCAAGCTTGGGCACCAGTACCGACTCGTTGCCCGGCAATGGCGAGCTGTAGTTGACGTAATGGCTGCCGTCCTTGGCCACGCGCACCAGCTCGCGGTTGACGTACACGCCGTTGGGGTCGCGGCGCTCGCTCAGGTTGTTGCCCACGTCCACCGGGCTGTCACCACGAAACACCCGCACGATCTTGGAGTCGTGGCCGAAGAAGTAGCCGTCCTTGCCATACTTGATCTTCGACAGGATGGCCACGGCCTGGGCGCGGCTGGCGGTGTCGCCGGGGCTGGCGGCGTCGTACAGGTGCTGCACCGAGCCCATGCCGATCTGGATGTAGTGCTCCAGGTTCTGTCGGCTTTCCTCCACCAGGCGCTCGCGGGTTTCAGTCACTTCGCTTTCAGCCAGTTGACGCAGGATGCGGTCGGCAGCGCCACTGATCACCAAGGCAAAGACCAATACTGGCAACACCGCCAGTAACAGCACTTTTGTTTTTAGTTTTATGTGCATCATTCCCTCCTCGAGGGGTTCGAGCGAATGCGAAAGACGTGTCAACTGTCATCGGCATTGCAGGACAGTTCTGAAGGAAAATATGCCCCTACCCCCCTAAAATCCGTATCAATATGTGCGCAAGCACGGCCAGGGGCCGGTAAGGTAGGCAAAATCTTCCAACAGAGGTGTTCCGTGGCGTCGTATACCCTGCGTCAGCTCAAGTATTTCGTCACTACCGTCGAATGCGGCAGCGTGGCCGAAGCCTCACGCAAGCTGTACATCGCCCAGCCCTCGATCTCCACGGCCATCAAGGGGTTGGAAGACGGCTTTGGGGTACAACTGCTTATTCGCCACCACGCCCAGGGGGTATCGCTCACTCCGGGGGGCGCGCGGTTTTACCGCAAGGCCCAGGAACTGCTGCGCATGGCCCATGAGTTCGAGCAGAACGCCCTGGCCGACAATGATGTGGTCAGCGGGCAGATCGACATCGGCTGCTTCGAGACGGTTGCCCCGTTGTACCTGCCGCGGCTGATCGCAGGCTTTGGCCAGCGCTTCCCCGGGGTGCAGATTCGCCTGCAGGACGGTGAACAGCAGGAACTGGTGCAGGGGCTGACCGGGGGGCGTTTCGACCTGGCAATCTTTTACGAGCACGACCTGGACAGCACCATCCAGACCGAGGCATTGACCGCGCCACAGCGGCCTTATGCACTGCTGCCGGCCGGGCACCGGTTCGCCGGCCAGGCGCAGGTGTCGCTGCGTGACCTGGCGCTGGAGCCGATGATCCTGCTGGATGTGCAGCCTAGCCGCACCTATTTCGTGAGCATCTTCGAAGAGCTGGGGCTGAGCCCGAACATCGTGTTCAGCTCGCCGTCGATAGAGATGGTGCGCGGCATGGTGGGCCAGGGGTTCGGTTTTGCGGTGCTGGTGACGCGGCCGAGTTCAACCCTGACCTACGATGGGCAGCAACTGGTGTGCGTGAATATCGCCGAAGATGTGACCGGCTCGGCCCTGGTGGCCGCCTGGCTCAAGCGTGCGCAGCTGACCAAGCCTGCGCAGCTGTTCGTGGATTACTGCAAGGAGCAGTTCAAGGCGTGGCTTGCGTGATCCTGCCGGCCGCCACCACGGGGGTACCCGACTAGCGTGCTGCCCAGGCGTTGAAGCGCTGCTCCAGCTCCTCGCCATGGTCAACCCAGAACGCCGCATCCACTGCGCGGGCCTGGGCCAGGTTGGCTTCGGCAGTCGGCAACTGCTTCTGCACATCGGCTGGCAGCAAGGCCAGCGCCTGCTTGTTCACCGGGCCATAAGGGATGTTATCGGAGAATACCTTCTGGGTCTGCGGCTGGCTGGCAAACGCGATGAAGTCCTCGGCCAGTTTCTTGTTCGGCGTGCCCTTCACCACGGCCCAGTACTCGGGGTCGAACAGGCTCTGCGGCCACACGATACTCAACTTCATGCCTTCCTTCTGCGCCGCAGCGATACGCCCGTTGTACGCGGCGCTCATCACCACATCACCGGCAATCAACCACTGCGCCGGTTGCGCCCCGGCTTCCCACCACTGGATGCTGGACTTGATCTGGTCGAGCTTGGCGAAAGCGCGCGACACACCTTCTGGCGTACCCAGCACCTTGTACAGCTCATCGGGTTTGACCCCGTCAGCCAGCAGCGCGATCTCCAGCGTGTACTTGGCACCCTTGCGCAAGCCGCGCTTGCCAGGGAAGTCGGCGACATTCCAGAAGTCGGCCCACGAGCTCGGCGCCTTGGCCAGCTTGCCCTGGTCATACGCCATGACCATCGACCAGACGTAGGTGGCCACGCCACACTCGCTCAAGGTGCCGGGCACGAACTGGGCAGCGTCGCCAAAGCGCGCTGGTCAAGCTTCTCGAACAGCCCTTCATCACAGCCGCGCAACAGCTCCGGGCTTTCCACTTCGACCACGTCCCAACTGGTGTGCCCGACATCCACCATGGCCTTGATCTTGGACAGCTCGCCGTTGTACTCACCGGCCACGATGGTGCCGGCGCCGCTGGCGTTGAACGGCTGAAAGTACGCCTTGTCCTGGGCCTGCTTGGTGGCGCCGCCAAAGGAGATGACGGTGAGGTTCTGCGGTGCGGCGAAAACACTGCTGCTCAACAGGGCCAGGGCAAACGGAACACTGCAACGCAAGGATATGGACATGGATCACTTCCTCGACAAGACCGGCGCGCCCGTGCGCGGCGGTATAGGGGTGTTGTTAGGCAACCGGGTGGCGGTCGTCCTGCTCTACGGCAGTGAAAAGGTGCAACGGTAGCCGGCTGTAGTCGCCGGTCTTCTGGTCTTGCATTCAGGCCTGGCTCAGGTAAGCCGCCAGGCGCTCCATCAATCGATCACATGCGGCCAACTGCTCGACGCTGATGTATTCATCCGGTTTGTGGCCCTGCTCCATGTTGCCCGGCCCGCAGACCACTGCCGGTATCCCGGCCTGGTCGAACAGCCCGCCCTCGGTACCGAATGCCACCGTACTGAAGGCCTCGCTGCCACACAGGCGGGCAACCAGTTGCGCGGCGGCACTTTCGGGTGGCGTGGCCAGGCCCGGGTAGCTCGACAACGGCTCGAAATGAATGGCACTGTGCGCATTCACCGCCTGCATCGCAGGCTCCAGCTCGCGGGCGGCGTACGCTTGCAATTGATCGGCCACCGTTTGCGGGGCGAAATCGGGTAGCGCGCGCACTTCAAAATCGAAACGGCAATCAGCGGGCACGATGTTCAACGCGGTACCGCCCTGGATCGTCCCCACCTGCACCGTCGAGTACGCCGGGTCGAAGCGCTCGTCGTGCAGCTCGGGGGCGGCCAGCGCTTGCCGATCTCGCCCAGGTGGCCAATCAGGCGTGCCGCGTGCTCGATGGCGTTCACGCCATAAGGCGCATACGCCGAATGGCACGCTGCGCCTTTTATATGGCAGCGCATCGCCAGCTTGCCTTTGTGCCCGAGTACCGGCTGGAGTTCGGTGGGCTCGCCGATCAGGCACAGTGCGGGTGCCGGGATGCGTTGTGGCAGTACGTCGAGCAGGCTGCGCACGCCCAGGCAGCCGACCTCTTCGTCGTACGAAAACGCCAGGTGAACGGGCCGGCGCAGCGGGCTTGCAAGAAACAGCGGCACGGCGGCCAGCACCGACGCCAGATAGCCTTTCATGTCGGCAGTGCCGCGCCCATACAGCTTGCCGTCGCGTTCGCTGAGCACGAACGGCTCCACCGTCCAGGCCTGGCCGTCCACCGGCACCACGTCGGTGTGGCCCGAAAGCACCACGCCACCCTCCTCGGCCGGGCCGATGCTGGCGAGCAGGTTGGCCTTGGTGCGTTCGGCGTTGTAGATCAGTTCGCAGGCCACACCCAGCTCGTGCAGGTAACTGCGCACGAACTCGATCAATGCCAGGTTGGAGTCACGGCTGACCGTTGCAAAGCCGACCAGCTGTGCCAGCAAGCTGCGGCTGCGCCATTCACTCATCGCCAGGTACTCCATAGCTGGGCGCCAGCGTCGGGTTCAGGGCGCGGGTCAGGTAGTCCTGCAACTGAGGCTCATAGGCGACCCACAGCTTGTGCAGTTCACCGATCGGGTTTTCGTCGGCCCAGTCGACGCGCAGGTCGACGATCGGCCAGGTCAGTTCGCCCACCACTGAAAGCGCCGCCGAGTGCACCGCACCCGCCTCGCCGCCGGCGTTCTGCCCCGCCTGCAAGGCATCGAGCAAGCGGGCCGCGAGGCTGCCCTCGCTGCGCTCGAAGGCCGACACCATGTGCTCGATCACCTCACGGCTGGCCAGCAGGTTGCCCGCAGCCACGCATTGATCGCCCGCTACGGCGTTGTGCGTGCCCAGTGCATGGCTGCCGCTGAAGATCGCGGTACGCCCGCCGGCATCCACTACCGCGACCTGGCGATACTGCCCGTAGCCGTTGCTGGATAACGCCTGGTCCAGCGCCGCGGTGGGCGCCAGGCCGCTGGCCAGGCCATCGAGGATCTGCGGGCCGAGTGCCGGCAAGGTGATGTTCTGGCTCGACACTGCGCCTACACCGGCGCGCAGCCAGGGGCACCGCGCGCCTACGGCAATGCTCGATGAGCTGATAGCGATACCCAGCTGGCCGGTTTCGGCGCAGCGCCCCACGATAGAGAACGTCATGTGCAGCTCCTTATTCGGGGATCACCGCGATCACATCGATTTCCATCAGCCACTGCGGCTGGCCGAGGGCACTGACCACAAGCCCGGTGGAGATCGGGAACACGCCCTTGAGCCATTTACCGACCTCTTGGTACACCGGCTCGCGGTAGCGCGGGTCGATCAGGTAGGTGGTGGTCTTGACGATATGGCTGAGGTCGCTGCCGGCCTCCTCCAGCAGTTGCTTGACGTTGCGCATGGCTTGCTCGGCCTGGGCCCGCGGGTCGCCCAGGCCGACCAGTTGGCCGTCGAAGTCGGTACCGACCTGGCCGCGTACATACACCGTGTTGCCGGCGCGCACGGCCTGGCACAGGTCGTTGTCCAGGGTCTGGTTGGGGTAGGTGTCTTTGGTGTTGAACATGCGGATGCGCGTATGGGTAGGCATCAACGTACTCCCAGTTGCTGAACGTTCGAGTCGTGGTGGGTAGCCTCGCGTTGCGCGGCGTCCTTGTAGTCGAAGTAGGTGCGTTGCTTCACGATGTGCTCGGCGATGTGTCGCGCGTCGTGCCACACGCCCCAGATAAACGCCGAGCCGCGACGTGACAACCACGGCAGGCCGACAAAATAGATACCCGGCTCGCTGGACACGCCGCGTTGGTGCTGCGGTTTGCCGTCGGCCTTGAAGGCGTCCACCTGCAGCCAGCTGTAATCGGTCGAGTAACCCGTGGCCCAGATGATCGAGGTGACGCCGGCCTTGGCCAGGTCCAGTTGCAGGATCGGGTGCGTCAGGCATTGCGGGTCGGCCAGCATGTGGCGCGCCTCGGGCTCAAGGGGCAGGTCCAGGCCATTACGTTCTATATAGGCATCGGCGGCATCCAGCAGCGCCAGGTAGTTTTCGTCGCCTCGGGCGATATTGTCGGCCAGGTTGCTTTCAAAGCTGGCCACACCTTGATCGAAAGCCCGGGTCAGGCCCACCAGCGTGATGCCCTGGTGCGCCAGCCGGCGAAAGTCCACGGTATGCCCGCCGCGTGCGCCGCTCACGGCAATGGTCACGTGCTCCTTGCCGGGCTGCACGCCCTCGGCGTCCCACAGGCCAAGCACGCCCAGCCACCAGCAGAAGTCACGGTTGCGATAGGCGCGCGGCGGCCGGTCATGTGCGCCTACCGACAGGTACACCGGCTTGCCGGCGCGTTGCAGTTCATCGGCGATCTGCACGCCCGAAGAGCCCGCGCCTACTACCAGTACCGCGCCTTCGCGCAGTTGCTGCGGGTTGTGGTAATCGGCCGAGTGCAGTTGCTCGATCCCTGCCAGCTGCGGCGCGATGGGCGGAATCACCGGGCGCTGGAACGGGCCCGTGGCAACCACCACCTGGTTGGCTTCGATCACGCCCTGGGAGGTGTGTACGGTAAAGCCCGGGCGACCCTCGTTGCGTTCGACCTTGAGTACATCCACGCCGGTGCGAATCGGTGCATTGATTTTTTTTTGCGTAGGTTTCGAAGTAGTCGGCCACCTGGTCCTTGCCGGCGAAGGCGTCGGCATCCAGGTCTTCGAATTCCAGCCCTGGGAAGCGGTCATGCCAGGCTGGCCCGTTGGCCACCAGCGAGTCCCAGCGCCCGGTGCGCCAGGCTTGCGCAATGCGGTTGCGCTCAAGCACCAGGTGCGACACACCGAGGCGGCCCAGGTGTTCGCTCATCGCCACGCCGGCCTGACCGGCGCCTACGACGAGCGTATCAATTCGAGTGTTATCTGCGGTCATGGCGGTGTGCTTCTGCATGAGGGGGTTGCCCGCATTCTGTGCGCCGCCGGGTATTAGCGAAATTATGATTTATGTGGCCACTGACAAGGAAAAAGCGTGCCCCTCAAACGTCCAATCGTGCTCGTCTTGCACAACCCTGGTGCTTTATCCAGACTGTGCAGCGTTGTCATTTTCGAGCGCCGTCCATGCCCTTCACGCTTCGCCTCGCCACCCGTGAAGACGCCTACCTGCTGCCAGCCATCGAACGCTCGGCGGCTGCGTTCCTGAGCCTGCCTGCACTGGCCTGGATCGCGGGGCATAACGTGCTCAGCAAGGTCGAGCATCTTGAATTCGTGGCGGCGGGGCTTGAGTGGCTGGTGGTGGATGAGCAGGACCGGCCCGTGGGCTTTGTGTGTGCGACGGCGTTCGGCGAGGCTCTGCATATCGAGGAGCTGGCTGTGGCGCACGCGCAGCAGGGGCAAGGGTTGGGTCGCCAGTTGATGGCTGCCGCGCGGCACTACGCGCAGGCGCAGGGCTTCAAGGCCATGACCCTGACCACGTTCCTCGAGGTGCCGTGGAATGCGCCGTTTTATGCGCGGTTGGGGTTCGAGGTGGTGGACGGTGCGGCGTTGAGCGACCTGTTGCGACGGCAGTTGGCGTATGAGGTGTCGCGGGGGTTGCAGGGGCGGCGTGCGATGCGGCTGTGGTTGCAGGATTCGAGCTAGAGGCTTGAGGCCCCATCATGACCTGGAGCCGAACCAACGAAGCTTGGTTCGGCCATGCCTCTGTGTGATGCAAAGGCATCAGTCGCCCGGCACCGGCTTGGCTGCTTCGCGCAATGCCTCCAGCAACACCTCACGCTCGTCGATAGAACGCTGCAATTGCTCGATCACCTGCAACTGCCGCTGATGCTCACCCGCCCCCTGTTCCACCTGCTGCCCCAGCACCTGGTTCTGACGCAACAACTCTTCACGCGCCCCCAGTGACTGCGCCAGGCTGCCCATCAGCGTCTTGATCTCCAGCGCCTGTTGTTGCTGCTGGTCCTGCAAGCCTTGCCGCTCGCGCTGCACCTGCCGCGACTCCACCAGCAACCGCTCATTGTCACGGTTGAGCCGCGTCAGTTCGTCCTGCTTGACGATCAGGCTCTGCTGCAACTGACGCACCTCCACCTGCAACTGCTGCACTTGAGCCTCGTGGCGGCGCTGGTCCTGTTCGCGCTGCTCACGCGTGGCAGTACGGTAATGCTCCAGCGCGTCGCGTGCATGCTGGTGTTTGTCTTCCAGTGACTGGATCTGTTCGTCCTTGTCGGTCAGGCGCAGGTTGAGCTCGCCCACCGCCTGGTTCAGCGTGGCATTGCGTGTCTGCTCGGTCTGCAAGGCGCTGCGCGTGGTGGCAAGCTCCGCCGACTCCACCGCCAGCGCCTGCGCCTGGATCTGATGTTGCTGCTGCAAGGCTGCCAGCGCCTGCTGGCTGGCGTAAAGCTCTGCCTGCAATGCCGCCTTTTCATGCTCGAACACATCCTGCGCGGCCTCGATGCGCGCATCGCCCTCCTCCACCAACTGCTGCGCCAGCTGGCTGACCAGGTTGGCCAGCGCGTCACTCATGCCGGGTTTATCCGCCGCAAGCGTCGGTTGCTGCGCGTCCAGCTCCTTCAGGTAGCGGTGAATCGTGGTCTTGGAGCCCGTGTTGCCCAGCTCGATACGTACCGCGTCGATGCTGGGGGTTCGCCACGGGCCAGCAGCGCCTGGCGCGCCTTCTGCACGATTGCCTTATTGATGCCGCCGCGGGCCATGGGACTCTCCTACGATTTCGTAATGTGGTACGTACAATGTAAATACATACTACCTGAGCTGAAAATAATGCCTATTGGTTTTTGATTAAAAGATGAAATAATCACGGCTTATCACATGTGATGCCTCAAAATCGCACTATCGCGTCGCTCAGGCGTACGCCAGCAGAGAACCGCCCATGAATACTCTCGATCGCTACCTGGACGCCGCCGTGCGGGAGAACACCCGACGCAGCTATCGCGCTGCAGTGGAGCACTTCGAGGTGACCTGGGGCGGGTTCCTGCCGGCCACCGCCGACAGCATCGCGCGTTATCTGGCGGACTACGCCGAACAGCACTCGATCAATACCCTGCGCCAGCGCCTGGCTGCCCTTGGCCAATGGCACACCAGCCAGGGCTTCCCCGACCCGACCAAGGCGCCGCTGGTGCGCCAGATGCTCAAGGGCATCCGTGCCGTGCACCCGGCCGAGCAACGCCAGGCGGCAGCGTTGACGCTGGAGCACCTGCAGCAGACCATCAGTACCCTGCACGCCCGGGCCGAGCAGGCGCAGCGCGAGCACTGCCTGCCGACGCTGCTGCGTGCAAGGCGTGACATCGCGTTGCTGCTGATCGGCTTCTGGCGTGGGTTTCGCGGGGATGAACTGGCGCGCCTGCGCGTCGAGCATGTTCAGGCCCACGCAGGTGTGGGCATGCAGCTCTACCTGCCGCAGAGCAAGGGCGACCGTCAGGGCCGCGGCGTGCACCACCGCGCACCGGCGCTCAAAACCCTGTGCCCGGTACAGGCCTACCTGGACTGGATCACCGTCGCCGGCATCGCCCACGGCCCGGTGTTTCGCAAGCTCGACCGCTGGGGCAACCTGAGCGAACAGGCGCTCAACAGCGCCAGCCTGATCGCGCTGCTGCGCAGGATCTTCGCCAGTGCCGGGCTGCCCGCCAGCCTGTACAGCAGCCACTCGCTACGCCGTGGCTTTGCCACCTGGGCCAGCGGCAATGGCTGGGACCTCAAGGCGCTGATGGCCCACGTTGGCTGGCGCGACATGAAATCGGCGCTGCGTTATGTGGATGCATCGGCATCGTTTGGCGAGCTGGCGCTATTGCCGGCCCCGTGAGGGAGACGGGTGAGCCACGCCTTCGGTCTGTTGCACACCCCATCCACCACCCCAAGCAGGTTGGCCGGGATATTGATGACGTCAAACAGCAGGTTGCAGGCCGTTGCCTTGAGCGCGGCGCTGATTCTTGCACCCCGCGCGACGCGGCGATGGTTCGGGTCACGCTTATGTGCCAGCAGGTACAGGACGATCATCAGCCCGACATTCAGCGTCACCATCACGGCCAGTCCCGAACTGCCCGGTACCCACGCCAGCGCAGGGGCAATCAGCAGGCAAGGGAGAAAACTGATCTGTCCCCACAGCAGAGTCCACGGCATCAGCAGCACGGACTGCCAGCGGGAGGTCTGCCACGCGGCAACCACCGCTTCCACCTTGCCGCGGGCCCAGCGCCTGCGCTGCCTGAACAGCTGTGTGAACGACGACGGGCAGACCGTATAGGCGATGGCGTCCTCGGCGTAAACGATCCTGTAGCCGTTGGCCAACGCTTTCCATGTCCACGCTACATCTTCCACCAGCCACTGACCCCAGCCTCCCAACTCCTTGAGCGCCCAGGTACGGTGCAACGAAAACGCACCGGCAATCACCGCTACCTTGCCGATCTTCGATTGCGCATGCTTGACCGCCAGCAGGAAACCGGTGTGTTCGTAATACTGAAGTTTCTCGACCAGGTTACCCTGGCGCTGCATCGGGATGATGAGGCCGCAGCACGCCACGTTCCTTTCATCCTGTAGCAATACATCCATCGCCCTCTGCAAGGCCGACGGTGCCAGCAGCGTGTCGCTGTCGATAACCGTCACCACCTCGGCCATTCGGCTGACCAGGCCCATTGCGATGTCCAGGGCCTTGCCTTTTCTACCACCGTTGCGCTCGAGCACTTCGAGGTGATAACGCCAGTGGCGGCGCTGGGCCAGCCAGCGTCGTACATGGACTGACGTGTCGTTGGTCGACCCATCATCCACCAGGATGATTTCAATTCGGCCCAGGTAATCCTGCTGCTCGATAGCGTTGAGTGCATCGATCAGGGTGTCATGAGGTTCGTTGAAGAAGGGAATCATGATGGCCACGTTGCCTTGAGCGGGCTCTTGCGAGCACGGCCCAATCGTTGCCCGCAAGGCTGAGCGCACGTGAAACAGCAGCAACACGCCCAGGATCACGTTGGACAGGCCAACGATCACTTCAAGCACGCTCAAGAGCACGCAAGCACCTCGCTGACCACCTCCACAATCGTCCTGGCGCAGTATTCCATCTGCGCAGGGGTGAATGCAGGCATCACGGTGATGCGGAACTGGTCCTGGCCCTTGGGCACCGCCGGGTAAACCACGCCTACCACGTACACCCCACGCTGGTACAGACGCGCCTGTATGGCGAAGAGCTTCTGCTCATCACCCACCACGATGCGCTGGATCGGCCCCGGCAAGGCGTCCGGTTCGGTGTTGACACCGCGCTGGCGCAGCAAGCGCAGATGGCTGCGCATAATCTGCGTGTTGCGCTGTTGCCTGACATACATCTGGCTGAATGTTGTCGCTGGAACGGGCGGCTGAGGCTCACGCCACGCGTTTATCTGGTGCAGCACTTCAACCGCTGCGGCCGCTATCGACGCCGGAATGCCCGAGGAAAATACCCGGTTGGTCGCGTACTCGTAGCTCACCGCCTTGGCCAGTGCGTCACTGCACACAATGTAGCCACCCTGTGCCCCCACGGCCTTGGCCAACGTGCCGGTGATCACGTCGATACAGGCCGGGTCCATGCCCCAGTAGTCGGCGGTGCCCCGCCCCCTGGGCCCGAGCGCACCCAGCGCATGTGCCTCGTCGATCAGCAGGCGACAGTGATACTCGCCAGCCAGCTCCACCAGCCTGGGCAAGTTGCACACATGCCCACTCATGCTGAACACACCATCACTGACGATCAGGCGCCGATGTGCATGGGTAGGGTCTTGCTCCTGGGCAGCGATCAACTGGCGTTCGAGTTGCAACAGGTCGTTGTGCGCAAAGCGCTGAACCTTGGCCTGCGACAGCATGAAGCCCTGCATCAACGTCATATGGCTTTCGGCATCGGCAAAGACCGTATCGCCGTGGCCCACCAGCATCGGCAGCGCTGTGATATTGGCCAGGCTGGCGCTGACCGTAAGGAAGGCAACGCCGTCTTCGGGACGGTAGATGTCCACCAACGCCTGTTTCACCTGCTCGTGAAAGTGCGTCTCGCCCGACAACGGTGCTGAACCATAGGTACCGACACCATGCGTATCAATGGCGTGGTGGGCCGCCGCCACGGTTTCTGGCCAGAACGGCGCGCTCAGGTAAGAGCAGCCACACAACATGAAAACACCCGCTTCAGGTGATTGCGCATCGATTGCCGGCACGGGGGGGCGCAAACCCCACGCATGGCAGGTGCTCTACCCAGGCCCCTTGCGCCCCGATGCGGGCGCTGCGCAGCCGCGACTGGTCAGTGCCCGCCGCGGCTGCATTGCTGAAGCTTTGCGCCATGCCGTGGGCGCTACGTGAAAAGAAATTATCGGCGTGCTCGCTATTCGGTGACGCATGCATGACGGCTTCCCCCATGACTGTTTGCAGCGTCCGTGCCAGTTACCTCCATGCTAAGGAGGACTACCGGCGCGGGCTACTGACACAAATCACAGGTTTTCAGTCATGTTGCGAATAAGCGTGCGATCGAACGGTTATAGCTTGGCAATCGACACCTCGGTGGATTTCACAAAGGCAATCACTTCACTGCCAATGCGCAACTCCAACTCATGCACCGAGCGGGTGGTGATCACCGAGGTGACGATGCCGGCCTGGGTCTGTACGTCGATTTCCGAGACCACCGGGCCTTCGATGATCTCCTTGATGGTGCCCTTGAACTGGTTGCGTACGTTGATCGCCTTGATGGTCATGGTGTAGCTCCTTAACGGTAGGGGGCACCGTGGTTGCAGTGCGTGATGAGCAGAGTGCACCCCTCGACTAAAAATCAAAAAGAATAAATAACGAGAAATATATTCTTTATGGGAATATGCGATTACGCATATGCAAATGCCTAAACGTTATTTATCTATGGTTTTTTAGATCATTTAGGATCCATGAAGTCTGGCCGCAAGGCCTGAACCTTATCTGCACAGGTAACCCGCGTGAGCGCCACGTTGCACACTTCACAAGCTTCCCCGTTGCTCATCGCCCAAGACCTGGCCACTGAGTTTGCCCGCAGCGTGGTCGAGCGTGATCGCCAGGGCGGTACGCCCAAGGCCGAACGCGATGCCCTGCGCGGCAGTGGCCTGCTGGCACTGAGCATCCCGCACGAATTTGGCGGCCTGGGCGCCAACTGGACGCAAACCTTCGAGGTGGTGCGTGCGTTCGCCCGCGTCGACAGCTCGATCGCACACGTGTTCGGCTTTCATCATCTGATGCTGGCCACCGTGCGGCTGTTTGGTGGCGCCGAGCAATGGCAGCCATGGTTTGAATTGACCGCACGCAAAAACTGGTTCTGGGGCAATGCGCTAAACCCTCTCGACACCCGCACAGTGGTGCGTGACCACGGCAGCTGGCGTGAGTTCTCCGGCAAGAAAAGCTTCTGCTCGGGTGCCAGCGACTCCGAGATGCTGATCGCCTCGGCGGTCGATGAAAGCGCCGGCGGCAAACTGCTGATCGCCGCAATCCCAAGCGGGCGCACCGGTATCACGCTGCACAACGACTGGAACAACATGGGCCAGCGCCAGACCGATAGCGGCAGCGCCACCTTCGAGCGCGTGCGCGTCGAAGAAAGCGACCTGCTGCTCGACCCCGGCCCCTTGAGCACGCCCTTCGCCTGCCTGCGCCCACTGATTGCGCAACTGCATTTTGCCAACATCTTTCTCGGCATCGCCGAAGGCGCCTTCGAGGAAGCGCGCCAGTACACCCTCAAGGAGACCCGCCCCTGGTTCAAGTCCAGTGCCCACAGCAGCCATGAAGACCCCTACGTGCTGGGCCACTTCGGCGACTTCTGGGTGCGTCTGCAGGGCGCGCGCCTGTTGCTCGATCACGCCGCCCAGGCACTCGACCAGGCCTGGGCCAAAGGCGCCGCATTGAGCGCCGAGCAGCGTGGCCAGGTGGCAGTGGCAATCGCCACCGCCAAGGTCGCGGCCAGCCGCGACGGGCTGGAGCTGTGCAGCAAGGTCTTCGAAGTCACCGGTGCCCGCGCGACACAGGCCTCGGTGGGGCTCGACCGGCATTGGCGCAACCTGCGCACGCAAAGCCTGCACGACCCGCTCGACTACAAACTCCATGAACTGGGCGACTGGGCCTTGAACCAGCGCCTGCCGATTCCGACGTTCTATTCATAGTGTGACTGCCATGCAATTGTTGACCCTACCGCCCTCGCCTGCCCTGGCCACCTCGATCCGCGCCACCGCGCAAGTGTTCGAAGACCCCAAGTCACGGGCGCTGCTGGCGCACTTGCAACAGGTGGCGCCGAGCGAAGCCAGTGTGCTGATCATCGGTGAGACCGGTACCGGCAAAGAGCTGGTGGCACGTCACATCCACAACCTCAGCGGCCGGCGTGACAAGCCGTTCGTGGCAGTCAATTGCGGCGCGTTCTCCGAGTCGCTGGTGGAAGCCGAGCTGTTCGGCCACGAAAAAGGTGCGTTCACCGGCGCCCTCGCCGCCAAGGCCGGCTGGTTCGAGGAAGCCAACGGCGGCACCTTGTTCCTCGACGAGATCGGCGATTTGCCGATGCCGATCCAGGTCAAGCTGCTGCGTGTGCTGCAAGAACGCGAAGTGGTGCGCCTGGGCTCGCGCAAAAGCATCCCCATCAACGTGCGGGTGCTGGCCGCCACCAACGTGCAACTGGAAAAGGCGATAAACGCCGGGCACTTTCGCGAAGACCTGTACTACCGCCTGGACGTGGTCAGCCTGGAGCTGGTGCCGCTGCGCGAGCGCCCTGGCGACATCCTGCCGCTGACCCGCCACTTCATCGAGGCCTACAGCCAGCGCCTGGGCTACGGCCAGGTCAGGCTCAGTGCCCAGGCCGAACAGAAGCTGCGCAGCTATGGCTGGCCGGGCAATATCCGCGAGCTGGAAAACGTCATCCATCACACCCTGCTGATCTGCCGTGACGGCGTGATCGAACAGGACGACCTGCGCCTGTCGAACATGCGCATCGAGCGTCAGGACGACAGCCCAAGCACCGACGACTCGGCCCAGGGGTTGCTCGAACGGGCGTTCCACAAGCTGTTCGAAGAGCAGGCCGGTGCGTTGCACGAGCAGGTCGAAGATGCCCTGCTACGGGCGGCCTACCGGTTCAGCCACTACAACCAGGTGCACACCGCCAACCTGCTGGGGCTGAGCCGCAATGTCACGCGCACGCGCCTGATCAAGATCGGTGAACTGGCGGTCAACCGCCGCCGGCCCACCGGCACCACGCAGGGCGAGCGCGTGCTCAACCTGTCGATCTGATCACTCGCGGGCGGCATACACCGCGTTACCGGCATTCGGCGCCAGGCGCCGAAACACCAGCGCCGACGCCATGCATGTTACCCCGCACAGCAGCATCACCCAGGCCACATCGCTGGTGGCAGGGGTGAGGTGCCCGCGCAGGCTCATCAGTACCCCCAGCAGCGCGGCGGCGATGCCCACCGACAGGCTCATGCTCAATTGCACCGTCATTGCCGACAGGCTGCTGGCCCGGCTGCTCAAGGCAGCTGGCACATCGGCATAGGTCAATGCCCCCAGGGTGCTGTATTGCAGCGAGCGAATCACCGCGCTGCCAAACAGCATCAGCACGATGACCCAGTACGGTGTGGTGCTGGTGAAGCTGGCGCAGGCGGCCAGGCTCAGCCCCGTCAGCAGCGCATTGCCAGTGAGCGTACGGCGTATGCCGAAGCGCCGCACCACCCGCACCGCCAGCAGTTTCATCAGGAATGCACCCGCACCGCCGGCGAGTGTCAGCAAGCCCGCATGCAAGGGGCTGAGGCCAAAACACAGCTGAAACAGCAGCACCAGCAGAAACGGCGATGACGATGTGCCCAGACGCAGTACGTTGCCACCCCAGAAGCTGATGCCGTAGCTGGGGATGCGCAGCAGCGAAAGGTCCAGCAACGGTTCGGCGCAACGGCGTGCATGGCGGATGTACAGCGCGCCGCACAGCATCCCCAGCGCAATCATCAGCGCCACCCATGGTCGCGCTAGCAAGCCATGCCCCAGCGCCTCGAAACCGAACACCAGGGCGCCCAGCGCGACAGCGCTGAGCAGCAAGCCACGCCCGTCCAGGCGCCGCCCTCGCACACCGGGGTAGTGCGGCACGTGGCGCAGCACCAGCACGATGCCGAGCAGGCCGATCGGCACATTGATCAGGAAGATCCAGTGCCACGACACGAACGTCACCATCAGCCCACCCAGCGGCGGCCCGATCATGGGCCCGATCAGTGCCGGGATGGTCAGGTACGACAGGTTGCGCAGCAAGTGTTCGCGGGGCGACCAGCGCAGCAGGATCACCTGCCCCACCGGCACCATCATCGCCCCTGCGGCGCCCTGCAGCATGCGCGCCAGGCACAGCTGCAACAGCGAAGTGGAGGCCGCACAGGCCAGCGACGCCCCGATGAACAGCACGATCGCCACCACGAACAGCCGCCGCGGGCCGAAACGGTCTGCGGCCCAGCCACTGACCGGCACACACAGCGCGGCGGCCAGCATGTACAGCGACACCACCAGGTTCATGCGCACGCTGGGCGCACCGAAGTCGCTGGCCATCTGCGGCAGCGCGGTCATCACCACAGTGGCGTCGATCAGTTCCATGCACAGGGCGCAGCCGATGATCATCGGCACCCGGCGCGACAGCGGCCGGGTGCCGGGCAACGGTTCGGCCATGCTCACTCAGAACAGTCCCGAGGTGGGCGGCGGCGTGCCCTTGAGGTACCAGGTACCCACCGCTGCCGCCTTCCAGTGGCGCGGGTTGTGGTTGGCCACGGTGCGCGCATTGCGCCAATGCCGATCCAGGTTATGGCTGCGCCCGGTGGTGGAGGCGCCGCCCACATCGAACAGCAGCTCGGCAGCCTTGAGTGCCGATTCCGCAGCGATGTATTGCGCTTGTGCCACCTCGATGGCCGCCAGGTCGACCGCCTGCGGGTCCAGTTGCACGGCCCAGGCATGATCGATGCGCGCTGCGGCCTTGAGCACCACCGCTTCAGCGGTGAACGCACGGGCCGCCACCTCGCCGACACTCAGTTGCACATAAGGGTCGTCCACCGACTGGCTGGCACTGCTGTGCTTGATCGGCCGGGCGTGCTCGCGGGCAAAGCGCACCGCATCGTCCAGTGCGTTGCGCGCGATACCTGCCTCGACCGTGGCCAGGAACAGCTGCAGGAACGGCGTGACGATGGTGCGCTTGCCCTCCTCCACGGTGCGTGGACGGATCTCGCTGGCCAGTACCTGTACATCGTTGAGGCGCGTGGTGCCGCTGGCCGTCAGGCGTTGGCCCATGGCGTCGAAGTCATCCACCAGCTCAAGCCCCAGACGCTCGCGCGGCAGCACGAAGGATACCGGCTGATCCTGTTCGTCCAGTGCTACCGCGCTGACCCAGTCGGCGTACAAGGCGCCGGTGCTGTAGTACTTGCTGCCGCTGGCCCGGTAGTGCTCGCCCTCGCGCACGATGCGTGCGCTGATCGCGCCGTTGGCACCGCCCACTTCCCAGCCGGCGTTGCCCAGCACCGCACCCTCCAGGTAGCGCGCGAACCAGCGCTGGCGCTCCTGCTCGGCACCCTCGTGCCGGGCGGCCAGCAAGCCTTCGACAAAGGCGAAGCCGGGGCGCATGGCCTGGGCGACATTGGAGTCCACGGCCGCAACCCGCAGCAGCAGGCTGATCACATCGCCTACCGCGCCACCCGGGCCGCCGTAGGCCACGGGGATGCGCACGGTATAGAGGCCGGCGGCGGCCAGTTGGCGGATCGCGTCATAGGGCAATTGCCGCTCGCGTTCACGCTCGGCTGAACCGCTGGCGATCTGCGGCAACAGCGCGTCCAGGCGCTCGTGCAACTGCGCGACACTGGTCAACGCGGGCTTGGGTACTTCGGACAGATGTGGCATTGGCGCCTCCTTGGGCGTTTGAAAAAGATCAGGCTGGTTCGGTGCTGTATTCAGATCGCCAACTTGAGGAATTCGAAGGACGTGCGACGTCCGCTTTCCAGGTGCGGGATGGCGTCCAGCAAGGCCTGTGTGTAAGGGTGCTGCGGATGATCGAACACCTCGCGCACCGGGCCGCTTTCCACTGCCACGCCGTCTTTCATCACCAGCACCTCGTCGCTGACATGGTTGATCACGCCCAGGTCGTGGGAAATGAACAGGCACGCCAGGCCGAGGCGCTGTTTGAGGTCGTCGAGCAGTTCGAGAATCTGCGCCTGCACCGACACATCCAGCGCCGAGACCGGCTCGTCACACACCAGGATCTGCGGCCCGGCCGCCAGGGCGCGAGCAATCGCGATACGCTGGCGCTGGCGCCCGACAGCTCGATGGGGCGACGCTCCAGCAGCGCCGTGTCCAGGCGTACCAGACCGAGCAGTTCTTCGGCGCGGCGTGTCCAGTCGGCACGCTTGTGCCCTGCCACCTCAAGCGCCTCGAACAGCACACGCTGCACGCTGTAGCGTGGGTCAAATGAGCTGAGCGGGTCCTGGAACACCACCTGGATGCTGCGGCGCAGCTGCGCCTGTGCGCCTCGGAAAGTGTCAGCCAGGGCTGGCCCTTGATCTGGATATCGCCACTGTCGGGGGTTTCCAGCCCCAGGATCATGCGGGTCAGGGTGGTCTTGCCGGAGCCTGACTCGCCAACGATGCCCAGGGTCTTGCCACGGCGCAGCTGCAGCGACACCTGGTTGACTACGGTGCGCAGCTTGCCGTCCGGGCCCTTGAACGCCTTGCTCAGCTCGCGCACCTGCAGCAACGGCGGGGCTTGCGGGGCAGGTGCCGCCACGATGGCCAGCGCTGCGCGCGCGGCCCCCGGGGTGCGGCGAAAGTGCACGGCCCTGCCGGCACGCAGCAGGTATTGGGTGTAAGGATGCTGCGGGTCGTGCAGCACGGCATCGACGCTGCCTTGCTCGACGATCACGCCGTTGTGCATCACCGCCACGCGGTTGGCCAGCCGCGAGACCACCGCCAGGTCATGGCTGACGATCAGCATCGCGGTACTGTCGCCGCGCAGTGATTCGAGCAGGGCCAGTACTTGCGCCTGCACGGTGGCGTCCAGCGCGGTGGTGGGTTCGTCGGCAATCAGCAGGCGCGGGTTGCAGGCAATCGCCGAGGCGATCAACGCGCGCTGACGCAAGCCGCCCGACAGCTGGTACGGGTACTGCCGGGCCCGCAGTTCGGGTTCCGGCACGCCCACTGCGCGCAGCAACTCGATCACCTTGGCCTGGCGCTGGGCGCGGTCCAGCATGGTGTGCAGGTGCAGCGGCTCGGCGATTTCCTTGCCCACCGGGCGCAAGGGGTCGAGCGACCCCAGGGCGTCCTGCATGACAAAACCGATCTGGGCGCCGCGCACCTGGCGCCAGGTGCGCTCGTCGAACTGGCGCAGGTCGTGGCCTGCGAATGACAGGCGGCTGGCCTGGATCTGCGCATTGACGCCGGTCAGCCCGGCCAGGGTGCGCGAGGTGACGCTCTTGCCCGAGCCCGACTCGCCCACCAGCGCCAGGCACTCGCCCTGGTGCAGTTGGAAGCTGATGCCCTTGAGGGTGGGCGCGGCGTGCGCGCCGAAGCGTACCTGCAGGTCTTGCACATCGATCAGGGGTGGATTGCTCATGGGCGTTTACCTTCGCTGCGGCGCAGCAGTTCGCGGCCGATCGCACTGATCGAGACCACGGTCAATGTGATAGCCAGGGCCGGCCAGGCCACCAGCCACCAGGCGTTGGCCAGGTAGTTGCGGCCGATCGCGAGCATGCCGCCCCATTCCGGCGCGGGCGGCGGTGCGCCAAAGCCCAGGAAGCTCAATGCGGCGCCAGCGACGATGTTGCCGCCGATGCCGATGGTGGCCAGGATCAGGATCGGTTTGATTGCATTGGGCAGCACGTGCCGCACGATCACCGATCCCCGCCCCAGGCCCAGCGTGGTGGCCGCCTCGACGTAGCCGGCGCCGCGTACCACCAGGGTTTGCGCACGCACCAGGCGTGCATAGCGCGGCACGCTGGCAATGCCCACTGCGATGATGGTGTTGAGCTGGCCCTGGCCGAAGAAGGTGATGATCACCAGCGCCAGCAACAGGTCGGGGAATGCCAGCAGCACGTCGACCCCGCGCATCACGGCGCCGTCCAGCCAGCGCGGCCCCAGGCCTGCCGTCAGGCCGAACACGGTGCCCAGCAGCAGGCCGATGGCAGTGGCGGCCAGCCCCAGTACCAGCGACGGACGCACCGCGTACACCAGTCGGGTCAGAATGTCGCGGCCGTTTTCATCGGTGCCCAGCCAGTGCAGGCTGTCGGGGGCGCGAAACGCCTGACGGGCGCTGGCCTCCAGCGGGTCGCCCGCCACCAGCCAGCCGGGCTGGATCGCCGCGATCACCAGCAGCAACACGAACAACCCGGCCAGGATCAGGCCCGGGCGCACGGCCCAGCGCCGCGCACTGCGACGCTGCGCGACGAACAACGGCTCGGCCTGCACCAGGCCCAGGCTTGCGCTTTGATTGACGGGCGCCATGGGCACCTCCACAGACAAGGGGTGGCGGCTCACGGCGCCGGGTTGGGGATCAGCGCGTGGATCTGCTCGATGCGCGCCAGGGTCTCGGGGCTCAGTTGCAGCGTCAGTGCCCCCAGGTTCTCGCGCAATTGCACCAGGCTGGTCTGCCCGGTCAGTGCACTGCTGACGAAGGGCTTGCCGATCACGGCGGCCAGGGCCAGTTGCGCGGGGCTCACGTCCAGCTCGCGGGCCAGCGCCACGTAGCCGGCGATGGCCTGTTGCGCGGGG
>NZ_JAAHBU010000002.1 GCF_010671725.1 Pseudomonas brassicae
CAACCAGCATCTGTTCGAGCTGGGCACGCCGCGTCGGGTTGGCGCACGGTGACACGAAGCGCACCCCCGGCACCAATGCCTGCAGCCGTTGCGCAGTGTCCAGGAACAGCTCGCCCAGGCGCCCGACCTCGCCACCGCGGCTGCCGGGCATCAAGGCCACCAGCGGCCCTTCGGGCAGGCTCAGGGCGTTGCGCGCCGCAGCACGGTCGGCATCCAGCGGGATGGTATCGGCCAGCGGGTGGCCGACGAAACGCACCGGTACGCCCTGCTCTTCGTAGAATTTCGCCTCGAACGGAAACAGCGTCAGCATCAGGTCGCAGCCTTCGCGGATCTTCAGCACACGTTTCTGTCGCCAGGCCCATACCGAGGGGCTGACGTAGTGCACGGTCTTGATCCCGGCCTGGCGCAACTTGAGTTCGATGTTGAGGGTGAAGTCCGGCGCGTCGATGCCGATGAACACGTCCGGCTGCTGCTCGATCAGCGTCTGGATCAACAGCTTGCGCCGCTTGAGCAGCTCGCGCAGGCGACCCAGCACTTCAACCAGGCCCATGACCGCCAGGCGCTCCATGGGAAAGCAGGAGCTCAGGCCTTCGGCTTCCATCAACGGGCCGCCGACGCCGATGAAGCGCACCTGCGGGTGGCGCGCCTTGAGCGCACGCATCAGGCCCGCGCCCAGAATGTCGCCACTGGCCTCACCGGCCACCAGCGCTACACAGAGTTCGGTCATATCAGCGCGTAATGCCGCGGGCGGAGTTCTGGATCGACTTGAGGAACAGGTCGACCTCGGGGAATTGCTGGGCAGGCTCGGCGAGTTCGGCCACGGCCTGCTCGACGGTCAGGCTCTGGCGATACACCACCTTGTAGGCACGGCGCAGGGCGTGAATGGCGTCTTCGCTGAAACCCCGACGGCGCATACCCTCGAAGTTCATGCTGCGCGCCTCGGCCGGATTGCCGAACACGGTGACGAACGCCGGGACATCCTTGCCGATCGCAGTGCCCATGCCGGAAAAGCTGTGGGCGCCGATATGGCAGAACTGGTGCACCAGGGTGAAGCCGGACAGGATCGCCCAGTCGCCCACGTGCACATGCCCGGCCAGCGCAGTGTTGTTGACCAGGATGCAGTGGTTGCCGATCACGCTGTCATGCCCGATGTGGGCATAGGCCATGATCAGGTTGTGATCACCCAGGGTCGTCTCGGAGCGGTCCTGTACGGTGCCGCGGTGAATGGTCACGCCTTCGCGGATCACATTGTGATCGCCAATCACCAGCCGCGTCGGTTCACCCTTGTACTTCAGGTCAGGGGTATCTTCGCCGATCGAGGAAAACTGATAGATACGGTTGTACTTGCCGATGCGCGTCGGCCCTTTGAGAATCACATGCGGACCAATCACGGTCCCTTCCCCGATCTCGACCCCGGCACCGACGATCGACCATGGGCCGACCTCGACGCCCTCGGCGAGCTTCGCCGAGGGGTCGATGATTGCCCGAGGGTCAATCAAACTCATAGTTTGCGTTCCGCGCAGATGATCTCGGCCGAGCATACCGGCTTGCCATCGACCGAGGCCTGGCACTCGAACTTCCAGATCTGGCGCTTGCAGCTGATGAACTTGGCTTCGAGGATCAGTTGATCCCCCGGCAGCACCGGCTGGCGGAAGCGCAGCTTGTCGGAGCCGACGAAGTAATACAGGGTACCGTCGGCCGGCTTGACGTCAAGCATCTTGAAGCCGAGGATGCCGGCCGCCTGGGCCATCGCTTCGATGATCAGCACGCCGGGCATGATCGGGTGCGCCGGGAAGTGACCGTTGAAGAAAGGCTCATTGATGCTGACATTCTTGTAGGCACGAATGCGCTGAGCCTCGACGTCCAGGTCCACTACCCGGTCCACCAGCAGGAACGGGTAACGGTGAGGCAGGTATTCGCGGATTTCGTTGATGTCCATCATTTCGGGGGGAAGCCTGTAGTAAAGATAGGGAGCGCGCACATTCGGGCAACGCTCCTTTAGCAAATCAGGAGCGCAGTCTAGCGGCTGGGCGCCCTTGATCAGGAAATGGTATCAGCCTTCTGATGAAGCTTTGTCGCCCGAGGTCACGGCCTCGAGTCGCTTTTCCACCTGCTGAAGACGTTTGGCCATCTCGTCCAACTGGCGAATGCGAGCAGCGCTCTTGCGCCATTCACCCAACGGCTGCATGGCGGTACCCGAGGAATAGGCGCCTGGCTCGGTGATGGAACGGGTAACCATGGTCATCCCCGAAACGAAAACGCCATCACACACGTCAATGTGCCCGACCATACCGACACCGCCGGCAATGGTGCAATGCTTGCCGATACGGGTGCTGCCGGAAATACCGACACACGCGGCCATTGCCGTGTGGTCGCCGATCTGTACGTTATGGGCGATCTGGATCTGGTTGTCGAGTTTGACCCCATTGCCGATACGGGTATCGGCCAACGCGCCTCGATCGACAGCGGTATTGACCCCGATCTCGACATCGTCGCCGATGCTCACCCCACCGATCTGGGCGATCTTCTGCCACACGCCCTTCTCGCTGGCAAAGCCGAAGCCCTCACCGCCCAGCACCGCGCCGGACTGAATGACGACCCGCTTGCCGATGCGCACATCGTGATACAGCGTGACACGCGGGGCCAACCAGCCGCCCTCGCCAATTTCGCAACGGGCGCCAATGAAGCAGTGTGCGCCAATACTGACGCCGGCGCCGATACGGGCACCGCTTTCGATCACCGCACATGCCCCCACGCTGGCACTGGCATCGACCTGAGCGTCCGCTGCCACCACGGCGCTGGGATGAATTCCCGCCACAGCCCTGGGGCTTTGGATCGAACAGGTGAGAAACACGTGCGTAGGCCAGATAAGGGTCGGCCACGATCAACGCGTGACCGGCAAACCCTTCGGCATCGGCAGCCTTGAGCAGGACCGCAGCGGCCTTGCTCTCAGGCAGAAATTTGCGGTACTGCGGATTGGCCAGGAAGCTCAATTGCCCTGGTCCAGCTTCCTGCAGGGTCGCAAGGCCGGTGATATCGAGTTCCGCCGGGCCACTGAGGGTGGCCCCGAGGAACTCGGCCAACTGGCCGAGTTTCATGCTGGCAGTCATGTTCAACGGGACTGGTTCATGCGCTCGATGACCTGGCGGGTGATGTCGAACTGAGGTTTGACATCAATGACCGCGCCACGCTCGAGTACCAGGTCGAAGGCACCTTTCTTGATGACTTCTTCCACCGCGCCGTCGAGTTTCGGCTTGAGCTGTTTGAGCATCTCGCGGTCAGCCACGGCCTTGGCTTCGTTCAGCTCCTTGGACTGGAACTGGAAGTCACGGGCCTTTTGCTTGAATTCAAGCTCCAGGCGCTCACGCTCGCCCTGGGCCATCTTGTCGCCACCCTTGACCAGACGGTCCTGGATGCCCTTGGCACTGCTTTCCAGGTTTTTCAGCTTGGTCAGTTGCGGGCCGAATTTTTTCTCGGCATCGACCGCGTACTTCTTCGCAGCGTCCGATTCCAGCAGGGCCATCTGATAGTTCAGAACGGCGATTTTCATCTCGGCGAATGCCGGGGTTGCGATCAGGGTCGCAGCCAGTACAGCCAGTTGAGTCAACTTACGCACGATGCACTCCTACAGAATCCGTTGTCGTTTACGCGGGGCAGACCCTTAGAAGGTCTGACCCAGAGAGAATTGGAACACCTGGGTATCGGCTTCGTCCGGCTTCTTCACCGGCATCGCCAGGCTGAAGCTCAGCGGGCCCAGTGCGGTAATCCAGGTCACGCCCAGACCGACGGAGCTGGCCAGGCCACCCAGGCCGACTTTCTCGCAATCAGGCTTGGAGCCGCAGTTGGTGTCGAACACGTTACCCACATCCCAGAAGACCGAGGTGCGCAGCGAACGCTGGTCCTTGACGAACGGCAGCGGGAACAGCAGCTCCATGCCGCCCTGGACCAGCACGTTGCCGCCGAACGGCAGGGGATCCTGGTCCGGATCACGCGCGGTGCCAGGGTTCTTGCCGGTACTTGGCGTACTGCGCGGGCCCAGGCTGCTGTCCTTGAAGCCACGAACCGAGTTGAAACCACCGGCGTAGTAGTTCTCGTAGAACGGCAGGCCCGAGGTACCGCCGAAGCCGTCGCCGTAACCCAGCTCGGTGTGCAGGCGCAGGGTGTAGTCATTGTTGATCGGCTTGAACAGCTGGCCACGGTAGTCGAGCTTGAAGAACGACAGATCGCTGCCCGGCGTGGTCGCCTCGAGCACCAGGCTCTGGGAGTGACCGCGGGTGGCCAGCACGCCTTTGTTCAGGGTCGATTCGGACCAGCCGGCCGAGGCCTTGAAGTTCAGGTAGTTGTCGCCTTCCTCTTTGACGAAGTCGAAGATCTCGTCAACGGTATAGCGACCGGTCTTGATCTTGTCCTGCTGCGCGGTCAGGCCGAAGGTCAGGCGCGAGGTCTCGCTGATCGGGTAGCCGACGCTGACGCCCGCACCCAGGCTGTCCACCGCATAGCTGGCCACGTCGACGTCGAGGTCATCGTAGTCGGTGGTGCGGTAGAAGGCGTTGTAACCCAGGCTGACGCCATCGGCAGTCCAGTAGGGGTCCACGAAGCCGAAGTTGTATCGGCTCTGGTACTCGGAACGGGTCAGGCCGATGGACACCTTGTTACCGGTACCCAGGAAGTTGTTCTGGCTGATCGAACCACCCAGGATCAGGCCCGCGCTCTGGGCGAAACCGACACTGGCGGTGATCGAACCGGAGGCTTGCTCTTCAACGCTGTAGTTCACGTCGACCTGGTCGTCGGTACCCGGTACGGCCGGGGTCTCGACGTTGGCTTCCTTGAAGAAGCCCAGGCGCTCCAGACGGGTCTTGGACTGGTCGATCAGGTAGGTCGATGCCCAGCCACCTTCCATCTGGCGCATTTCACGGCGCAGCACTTCGTCCTCGGACTTGGTGTTGCCACGGAAGTTGATGCGGTTGACGTAGGCACGCTTGCCCGGGTCGACGACAAAGGTGATGTCGACGGTGTGGTCGTCATCATGCGGCTGTGGCACGCCGTTGACGTTGGCGAAGGTATAGCCTTCGTTGCCCAGGCGACGGGTGATCAGCTCGGAGGTGGTGGTCATCACCTTGCGCGAGAACACCTGGCCAGGCTGTACCAGCATCAGCGCCTTGACCTGGTCTTCCGGAACCTTGAGGTCGCCGGACAGCTTGACGTCGCGAACGGTGTACTTCTCGCCTTCGTTGACGTTGACGGTGATGTAGACGTGCTTCTTGTCCGGGGTGATCGACACCTGGGTAGAGGCGATGTCCATGTTGATGTAGCCGCGGTCCAGGTAGTAGGAACGCAGACGCTCCAGGTCACCGGAGAGCTTTTCGCGGGCATACTTGTCGTCGTTCTTGAAGAACGACAGCCAGTTGGTGGTCTTGAGCTCGAACAGGCTGGCCAGTTCGTCGTCGGTGAACTTGGTGTTGCCCACGACGTTGATGTGCTGGATGGCCGCGACCGTGCCTTCGTTGATGTTGATCTTCAGGCCCACGCGGTTGCGCGGCTGCGGCACCACCTCGGCGTCGACCTCGGCCGAGTAGCGGCCCTGGGCAACGTACTGGCGCTGCAGCTCGTTACGCACACCTTCGAGGGTGGCGCGCTGGAAGATTTCACCTTCGGCCAGGCCCGACTGTTTCAGGCCCTTCATCAGGTCTTCGGTGCTGATCGCCTTGTTGCCTTCGATCTCGATGCTCGACACCGAGGGACGTTCGACCACAGTGATGATCAGGACGTTGCCGTCGCGACCCAGTTGGATGTCCTGGAAGAAGCCGGTCTTGAACAGCGCACGGGTGGAATCCACCAGGCGCCGATCATCGGCCTCGTCCCCAACGTTCAATGGCAAGGCGCCGAACACGCTGCCCGCGGAAACCCGCTGCAGACCATTGACACGAATATCGGAGATGGTGAAGGACTCGGCGTGAACTTCAGCGATCATCAGTACGGCGAGAACCGCAGTTAGCAGCAGACGTTTCATGAAGTCCTTTCTTATTCCAACTGGCAATAAACGACCCGCCGCGGGAGGCGGCAGGTTCGCAATTGAACGAAGCGTTACAGTCGACCCAAATCGTTTATCAGGGCCAGCAACATCACCCCGACTACCAAACTGATACCGATCTGGACCCCCCAACCTTGCACCCGATCCGACAACGGACGACCACGCGCCCATTCGATCAGGTAAAACAGCAAATGCCCCCATCCAGTACAGGAATGGGCAGCAAATTAAGAACCCCCAGGCTAATGCTCAGGTAGGCGAGGAAATTCAGGAAATCCCCAACACCGGACTGGGCTGAAGCGCCCGCCACTTTAGCAATGGTTATCGGTCCGCTCAAGTTTTTTACCGAGAGCTCGCCGAACAGCATTTTCTTCAGCGAATCCAGGGTCAGCACGCTCATGTTCCAGGTACGCGAAACCCCTTCGCCAAAGGCTTCGAGCGGGCCGTAGGTGACCTCCCGCAACATGGCCGCCGGCCACTCCACTGGCGCTACGCCAGCCCCCAGATAACCGCTGGCATTCTTCCCTTCACCGCGACTGGCCAGGGTCACTGGCACTTCCAGTGCCGCGCCGTCACGCTCGACGCGCAGCACGATGCGGCTGCCCGCCAGGCCGCGCACACGGTCGACCACCTGCTGCCAGTCGCTCAATACCTGGCCATCCAGGGTCAGCAGGCGATCACCGGTTTTCAGACCGGCGGCCTGCGCCGGCCCCTTCGGATCGAGCTCTGCGAGCACCGGGGCCAGCGCCGGACGCCATGGGCGAATGCCCAGGGAGCGAATCGGGTCGGGCTCATCGGCGCCCTTGAGCCAGTCATCGAGCTTGATCGTGTGGCTGCTGTCGGCGCTGGCGCCGTCCTGGCGCACGCTGACCTGCAGCGCACCGCTTTCACCCAGCCGGCGAACCAGCTGCAGGTTGACAGCGGCCCAGCCGTTGGTCGGCTTGCCGTCGACGGCGACGATTTCCTGCCCCGCCCCCAGGCCTGCGAGCGCCGCCAGGCTGCCCGCCTCGACCGCGCCGATGACCGGGCGTGCCTGCTGGCTGCCGAGCATCGCCAAGGCCCAGAAGAACACGATGGCAAGCAGGAAGTTGGCAATCGGGCCGGCGGCCACGATAGCGATGCGCTGGCGCACGCTCTTGCGGTTGAACGACTGGTCGAGCTGATGTGCAGGCACCTCGCCTTCACGCTCGTCGAGCATCTTCACGTAGCCGCCCAGCGGGATGGCCGCGACCACGAACTCGGTACCGTGGCGGTCATGCCAGCGCACCAGCGGCATGCCGAAGCCTACGGAAAACCGCAATACCTTGACGCCACAGCGCCGCGCCACCCAGAAGTGACCGAATTCGTGAAAGGTGACCAGCACACCCAATGCCACCAGGGTGCCGATAATCATGTAGAGCGCACTCATGTCTTTCTCCGAATGACGTTCAGCAGGCGCTGGTGCAACCCATGGCGGCGTTTCACATCAGCACCCGTGACGCTCCAACCAGCTCCCGGCCAGGCGGCGCGCGCATTGGTCGGCGGCAAACACCGCGTCCAGCGTAGGCACTGCAACGACCGGCTCCTGATTGAGCACGTGTTCGATGATACTCGGGATCTGCACAAAGCGGATGCGCCCTTGAAGAAATGCGTCGACCGCCACTTCGTTGGCCGCATTGAGCATGGCCGGCGCACTGTTGCCAGCCTCGGCCGCTTCGCGCGTCAGGCGCAGGCACGGGAAGCGCTGCTCGTCGGGCGCTTCGAAATCCAGGCGGGCAACAGCGAACAGGTCCAACGGCGCCACTCCCGAGTCGATCCGCTCTGGCCAGGCCAGCGCATTGGCGATCGGCGTACGCATGTCCGGGTTGCCCAACTGCGCCAACACCGAGCCATCGACGTAGTCGACCAGCGAGTGGATGACGCTTTGCGGGTGGATCACCACCTCGACCTGGGACGGGCGCGCATCGAACAGCCAGCACGCCTCGATCAGTTCAAGCCCCTTGTTCATCATGCTCGCCGAGTCGACGGAAATCTTGCGCCCCATCGACCAGTTAGGGTGTGCACAGGCCTGTTCCGGCGTGACATTCGCCAACTGGTCCAGCGGCGTCTGGCGAAACGGCCCACCCGAAGCGGTCAGCAGGATGCGCCGCACCCCCACCTGGGCCAGGCCGCGGGCATAGTCGCCGGGCAGGCACTGGAAGATCGCATTGTGCTCGCTGTCGATCGGCAGCAATACAGCGCCGCTGCGCTGCACCGCCTGCATGAACAGTGCACCGGACATCACCAGTGCCTCCTTGTTGGCCAGCAGCACCTTCTTGCCCGCCTCTACCGCCGCCAGGGTCGGGCGCAGGCCCGCCGCACCGACGATGGCGGCCATCACCGCATCCACCTGGGGATCGGCGGCCACCTGGCACAGGCCAGCTTCGCCTACCAGCACCTCGGTGCCCGAGCCGGCTGCACGCAGGTCGGCCTGCAACTGCTGCGCCGCTGCCGCGCCAGGCACCACGGCAAACACCGGCGCATGACGCAGGCACAGCGCCAGCAGCTCGGCCAGGCGCGAATAGCCACTCAGGGCAAACACCTGGTAACGCTCGGGATGGCGCGCAATCACATCCAGCGTGCTCAAGCCAATCGAGCCGGTGGCGCCCAGCACGGTAATCCGTTGCGGGCGGCTCACAGTGCGCCCCAATTGGCAGCCCACAGCAGCACCGCAAACAGCGGGATCGCCGCCGTCAGGCTGTCGATACGGTCAAGCACGCCGCCATGGCCCGGCAACAGGTTGCTGCTGTCCTTGATCCCGGAGCGGCGCTTGAACATGCTTTCGGTCAGGTCACCCACCACCGACACCAGTACCACCACCGCGGCGCCGATCAAGCCAAGGATCAGTTCACCTGCACTCCAGTCGCGGCTCACACCGACCACTGCAGTGATCACCAGGCTCAGTGCCAGGCCACCATAGACGCCTTCCCAGCTTTTACCCGGGCTGACCTGTGGCGCCAGCTTGCGCTTGCCAAAGGCGCGGCCCGAGAAGTACGCACCGATGTCAGCACCCCAGACCAGCACCATCACCGCCAGGATCAGCCAGTTGCCCATCGACCAGTGCTTGATCAGCACCAGCCCCTGCCAGGCCGGCAGCAACACCAGCAGGCCGATCAGCAGCGACAGGCAGCGCTCGCCCACAGTTCGCTGGTACGCGGATAGGTCAGCACCAACCAGGTGGCCAGGCCCCACCACAGTACCGAAGCGCCCAGCACCCAGGGGGCCAGATCAGGCATCAGGTGCAACAACATCAGCAGCCCCGCCACCACGACCGCATAGGCCACGCGCAGGCCCTGGGCCACCAGGCCGGCCAGGCGTGCCCACTCCCAGGCGCCCAGGGTAACCACCAGACCGATGAACAGGGCAAAACTTGCCCCATCCAGCAAAAAGAAGCCACACAGGGCAATCGGCAACAGGATCAGCGCAGTGATGATGCGTTGTTTAAGCATTAAGCACGGGCTCCAGCTTCGACCTGCTCGCTGGTTTTACCGAAGCGGCGCTGGCGCGAAGCGAAATCGGCCAATGCAGTGCGCATGGCCTCGTGTTTGAAGTCCGGCCAGAACAGGTCGGAGAAATACAGCTCGGCATAGGCCAACTGCCACAGCAGGAAATTGCTGATGCGGTGCTCGCCACCGGTGCGGATGCACAGGTCCGGCAACGGCAGGTCGCCGGTGGCCAGGCACGGCTGCAGCAATTCGGGGGTGATGTCTTCCGGGCGCAGGTGCCCGGCCTGCACTTCACGCGCCAGGCGCTGGGCAGCCTGGGCGATATCCCACTGCCCCCCATAGTTGGCGGCGATCTGCAGGATGAAGCGATTGCTGCCGGCGGTCAGCGCTTCGGCTTCGCGCATGGCAGCCTGCAACTCCGGATGAAAGCGCGAGCGATCTCCGATGATGCGCAGGCTGATGTTGTTTTCATTGAGCCGCCTGGCTTCACGGCGCAACGCCGTGAAGAACAGCTCCATCAGCGCACCGACCTCTTCGGCCGGACGCTGCCAGTTTTCGCTGGAGAAGGCGAACAGGGTCAGCACCTCGACCTTGGCCTCGGCGCACACCTCGATGACTGCGCGCACCGCATCCACGCCAGCCTTGTGCCCGGCAACGCCAGGCAACAGGCGCTTCTTCGCCCAGCGATTATTTCCGTCCATGATGATCGCGACATGGCGCGGCACCACGGAAGGCACACCCTGCTTGGTCTTTTCCATTGAAAAAAGTCCCGGCCCTTAAACGGCCATCAGGTCCTTTTCTTTCTGCTTCACAGCCACTTCGATCTCGGCCACGAACTTGTCGGTCAGCTTCTGGATGTCGTCGGCGGCACGACGCTCGTCGTCTTCGCTGATTTCCTTTTCCTTGACCAGATCCTTGAACTGGCTGATGGCATCGCGACGGATGTTGCGCACGGCAACCCGCGCATCCTCGGCCGCTTCACGGGCCTGCTTGGTGAAGCCCTTGCGGGTTTCCTCGGTCAGGGCCGGCATGGTGATCAGCAGCAACTCGCCCAGGTTGGTCGGGTTGAGGTTCAGGCCAGCACTGCCGATGGCCTTGTCGACTGCGCCGAGCATGTTGCGCTCGAACGCCACGACCTGCAGGGTACGCGCGTCTTTGACGGTGATGTTGGCCACTTGCTTGATCGGCGTATCTGTGCCGTAGTAAGGCACCATGACGCCTTCAAGGACGCTCGGGTGGGCCTGGCCGGTACGGATGCGGCTGAAAGCGTGCGCCAGGGATTCCAGCGATTTCTGCATGCGCTCTTGGGCGTCTTTCTTGATTTCGTTGATCATTTTTGAACTTCCTCGATCAGGGTTCCTTCAGCGCCGCCGTGCACGATGTTCAGCAGGGCGCCAGGCTTGTTCATGTTGAAGACACGCAGTGGCATCTTGTGGTCGCGGCACAGGCAGATTGCCGTCAGATCCATTACCCCCAGCTTGCGATCCAGCACTTCATCGTAGGTCAGATGATCGAACTTCTCGGCATGCGGGTCTTTGAATGGGTCTGCAGTGTATACACCATCGACCTTGGTTGCCTTCAATACCACGTCGCATCGATTTCGATGGCGCGCAGGCAAGCGGCGGAATCGGTGGTGAAGAACGGGTTGCCGGTACCCGCGGCAAAAATCACGACCTCCTTGGCGTTCAGGTGACGCATGGCCTTGCGACGATCGTAGTGATCGGTCACGCCCACCATGGAGATCGCCGACATGACGATGGCGGTAATGTTCGCCCGCTCCAATGCGTCACGCATGGCCAGTGCATTCATCACCGTGGCCAGCATGCCCATGTGGTCGCCGGTAACGCGGTCCATGCCTGCTGCGCTGAGCGCCGCACCACGAAACAGGTTGCCGCCACCGATGACCAGGCCGACCTGGACACCGATACCGACCAGTTGGCCGACTTCCAGCGCCATGCGATCCAGCACCTTGGGGTCGATGCCGAACTCTTCCGAGCCCATCAGGGCCTCGCCGCTAAGCTTGAGTAGAATGCGTTTATAGCGAGCTTGATAACCACTGCCCTGCTGAGCCATTGCGAATCTCTCCTGCGGCGTTTTGAAAAAAAATCTGGCGGGCTGTTTTCAGCCTGCTAACTGTAGCGTGGCGCAGCGACTGCGCCAGCGTGGGGCGATCTTGTAAACCGCCCCCGCTTTGACAAAGAGGCTGCGCGCGTGAGCGGGCAGCCTCTTTGGGGCGACAGAGGTAAGTCTGTCTTACTGCTTGGCAGCAGCCAGCTGTGCGGCAACTTCTTCAGCGAAGTTGTCGACTGGCTTCTCGATGCCTTCGCCTACTTTGAAGTAGGTGAAGGAAACGATTTCAGCGCCGGCTTTCTTGGCCAGTTCGCCGACCTTGACTTCAGGGTTCTTGACGAACGCTTGCTCGACCAGGCTGGCTTCGGCCAGGAACTTCGAGATACGGCCTTTGACCATGTTCTCGACGATGTTCTCAGGCTTGCCCTTGATCTTGTCTTCGTTCAGGGTCAGGAAGACGCCCTTCTCGCGCTCGATCGCTTCAGCCGAAACTTCCGACGGCAGCAGGAACTCAGGGTTGGTCGCCGCCACGTGCATGGCGATGTCCTTGGCCAGCTCGACGTCGCCGCCTTTCAGGACAACCGCAACACCGATCTTGTTGCCGTGCAGGTAGGTACCGACAACGTCACCTTCAACGCGCACCAGGCGACGGATGTTGACGTTCTCGCCAACCTTGGCAACCAGCGCTTCACGAGCAGCTTCGCGCGAAGCGATCAGCGGAGCGGCGTCGGTCAGTTTTTCAGCGAAGGCCTGTTCAACGCTTTCAGCGACGAAGGTCTTGAAGTCGTCTTGCAGAGCCAGGAAGTCGGTCTGCGAGTTGACTTCCAGCAGGACGGCGGACTTGTCGTCAGCCTTGATCGCGATGGCGCCTTCGGCGGCAACGTTGCCAGCCTTTTTAGCAGCCTTGATGGCGCCCGAAGCGCGCATGTCATCAATGGCTTTTTCGATGTCGCCGTCAGCCTTTTCCAGGGCTTTCTTGCAATCCATCATGCCTTCGCCGGTACGCTCGCGCAGTTCTTTGACCAGCGCTGCAGTAATTGCTGCCATTTCAAATTCCTCTTGGATAGGTTTTCAACCATTCCACCCGATACTTGACGGGCGTTCAATTCTGGAAATCCACTGCCAGAGCACATGCAGTCAGCAATGATGCAACGGCGACGCTGACAAGAGGATTTCAAGGTGGCAAAAAGGGGGCCAAGCCCCCTTTTTGCGTGCCGAGTCGACGCTAAGCGTCAGTTACTCAGGCTTCGGCAGCCGGTGCAGCTGCTTCTTCTGCGAACACTTCGGTGCCGCCGGCAACATTGTTGCGACCACGGATAACGGCGTCAGCCATCGAACCCATGTACAGCTGGATGGCGCGAATGGCGTCATCGTTGCCTGGGATGATGTAGTCAACGCCTTCCGGGCTGCTGTTGGTATCGACAACGCCGATGACCGGGATGCCCAGCTTGTTGGCTTCGGTGATAGCGATGCGCTCGTGGTCAACGTCGATCACGAACAGGGCATCAGGCAGGCCGCCCATGTCCTTGATACCACCCAGGCTGCGATCCAGTTTTTCCAGATCGCGGCTGCGCATCAGCGCTTCTTTCTTGGTCAGCTTGGTGAACGTACCATCTTCGGCCTGGGTTTCCAGGTCGCGCAGACGCTTGATCGAAGCACGAATGGTCTTGTAGTTGGTCAGCATGCCGCCCAACCAGCGGTGATCGACGTACGGCGAGCCGCAACGTGCTGCTTCTTCAGCAACGATCTTGCCAGCCGAACGCTTGGTGCCGACGAACAGAATCTTGTTTTTGCCCTGGGCCAGACGCTCTACGAAGGTCAGTGCCTCGTTGAACATTGGCAGGGTTTTTTCAAGGTTGATGATGTGAATCTTGTTACGCGCGCCGAAAATGTACTTGCCCATTTTCGGATTCCAGTAACGGGTTTGGTGACCGAAGTGCACACCGGCCTTCAGCATATCGCGCATATTGACTTGGGACATGATAGTTCCTTGATAAGTCGGGTTGGGCCTCCACGTATCCCAATGACCAACCCCGGATTCGAAAACCAGGAGCACCCAGGCCATCGTGTCGACACGTGTGTGGGTTTGAGCTGACGGGGCTATCCCCGAAAGCGGCGCATTTTATACCACACAAGTGCCCCCAGCGAAACCCGAAAAAACAATCAGCCCAGTAACTTGCCGGCGCACGTGCCAGCCGATCACATAAATAGTAGGCAAAGCCCGCCCGCCCAAGCCCCAGCCACGCGTCGCGCTCTGTTAGAATCGTGACTTTCCCGTTTATCTGCGCTCGCGCGCCGTGTTAGAGAGCCTGCAATGACCGTCAACATCAAAACCGCCGAAGACATCGAAAAGATGCGCGTCGCCGGCCGCCTGGCCGCCGAAGTCCTGGAGATGATCGAAGCGCACGTCAAGCCTGGCGTGACCACCGAAACCCTCGATCGCCTGTGCCACGACTACATCGTCAACGTGCAAGGCGCGATCCCGGCACCGCTCAACTACAAGGGCTTCCCCAAGTCGATCTGCACCTCGGTCAACCACGTGGTGTGCCACGGCATCCCCGGCGACAAGCCGCTCAAGGATGGCGACACCCTGAACATCGACGTGACCGTGATCAAGGACGGCTACCACGGCGACACCAGCCGTATGTTCCACGTCGGCAACGTGCCGGTCTGGGCCGAGCGTCTGTCGCAGGTCACCCAGGAATGCATGTACAAGGCCATCGAACTGGTCAAGCCGGGCTGCCGCCTGGGCGACATCGGCGAAGTGATCCAGAAGCATGCGGAAAAGAACGGTTTCTCGGTGGTACGCGAATTCTGTGGCCACGGCATCGGCAAGGTGTTCCACGAAGAGCCGCAGATCCTGCACTACGGCCGCGCCGGTACCGGCATGGAGCTCAAGGAAGGCATGACCTTCACCATCGAGCCGATGATCAACCAGGGCAAGGCCGACACCAAGGTACTGGGCGACGGCTGGACCGCCATCACCAAGGACCGCAAGCTCTCGGCACAGTGGGAACACACCCTGGTGGTCACCGCCACCGGCTACGAGATCTTCACCCTGCGCAAAGACGACACCATCCCACGCACTTCGGCCTGACCCGACAGGAACGCTAATCGATGCCCCAGGTGGATCCCGAGCTGTTCGACCGCGGCCAGTTCCAGGCGGAACTGGCCCTCAAGGCCAGCCCTATCGCGGCCTTCAAGAAAGCCATCCGCCAGGCCGGCGAGGTGCTCGACGGGCGCTTTCGCAGCGGCCGCGAGATCCGCCGGCTGATCGAGGACCGTGCCTGGTTCGTCGACAACATCCTGCATCAGGCCTGGAATCAGTTCGACTGGGGCGACGAAGCCGATATCGCCCTGGTCGCCGTCGGCGGCTACGGGCGCGGCGAACTGCACCCCTACTCCGACATCGATCTGCTGATCCTGCTCGACAGCGCCGACCACGAGGTATTTCGCGACTCCATCGAGCGCTTCCTGACCCTGCTCTGGGACATCGGCCTGGAGGTCGGCCAGAGCGTGCGTTCGGTGGACGAATGCGCCGAGCAGGCGCGGGCCGACCTCACCGTCGTCACCAACCTGATGGAAAGCCGCACCATTTGCGGCCCCGAGCGCCTGCGTCAACGCATGCTCGAGGTCACCAGCACCACCCACATGTGGCCGAGCAAGGAGTTCTTCCTGGCCAAGCGCGCCGAGCAGAAAGCCCGGCACCACAAGTACAATGACACCGAGTACAACCTGGAGCCCAACGTCAAGGGCTCGCCGGGCGGCCTGCGCGACATCCAGACCGTACTGTGGGTAGCCCGTCGCCAATACGGCACGCTCAACCTGCACGCCCTGGCCGGCGAAGGCTTCCTGCTCGAAAGCGAGAACAACCTGCTGGCCTCGTCCCAGGAGTTCCTGTGGAAGGTGCGCTACGCCCTGCACATGCTGGCCGGGCGCGCCGAAGACCGCCTGCTGTTCGACCACCAGCGCAGCATCGCCGCGCTGCTGGGTTTTGCCGACGAGAACCCCAAGCGCGCCATCGAACAGTTCATGCAGCAGTATTACCGGGTGGTGATGAGCATTGCCGAGCTCAGCGACCTGATCATCCAGCACTTCGAGGAAGTGATCCTCGCCGATGACAGCTCCAGCAGCACGCAACCGCTGAACCCGCGGTTCCAGTTGCATGACGGCTACATCGAGGCCGTGCGCACCAACGTCTTCAAGCGCACCCCGTTCGCCATGTTGGAGATCTTCGTGCTGATGGCCCAGCACCCGGAGATCAAGGGGGTGCGCGCCGACACCATCCGCCTGCTGCGCGAGCACCGGCACCTGATCGACGACGCGTTTCGCAACGACATCCGCAATACCAGCCTGTTCATCGAATTGTTCAAGTGCGAGATCGGTATCCATCGCAACCTGCGCCGCATGAACCGCTACGGCATCCTGGGGCGCTACCTGCCGGAGTTCGGCCTGATCATCGGGCAGATGCAGCACGACCTGTTCCACATCTATACGGTCGATGCGCACACCCTGAACCTGATCAAGCACCTGCGCAAACTGCAGTACACCCCAGTGTCGGAGAAATTCCCGCTGGCCAGCAAGCTCATGGGCCGCCTGCCCAAGCCCGAGCTGATCTACCTGGCTGGCCTCTACCACGACATCGGCAAGGGCCGCCAAGGCGACCACTCGGAACTCGGCGCGGTAGACGCCCAGGTGTTCTGCGACCGGCATCAGTTGCCGGCCTGGGACAGCCGCCTGATCGTGTGGCTGGTGCACAATCACCTGGTGATGTCGACCACCGCCCAGCGCAAGGACCTGTCCGACCCGCAGGTGATCCATGACTTCGCCCAGCTGGTGGGCGACCAGGTGCACCTGGACTATCTCTATGTGCTCACCGTGGCCGATATCAACGCAACCAACCCGAGCCTGTGGAACTCCTGGCGTGCCAGCCTGCTGCGCCAGCTCTACACCGAGACCAAGCGCGCCCTGCGCCGCGGCCTTGAAAACCCGCTGGAACGCGAAGAGCAGATCCGCCAGACCCAGAGCGCCGCACTGGATATCCTGATCCGCGAGGGTACCGACCCGGACGACGTCGAGCAGTTGTGGTCGCAATTGGGCGATGATTATTTCCTGCGCCATACCGCCGCCGACGTGGCCTGGCACTCCGACGCGATCCTGCAGCAACCGGCCGATGGCGGCCCGCTGGTGCTGATCAAGGAAACCACCCAACGCGAGTTCGAGGGCGGCACGCAGATCTTCATCTATGCCCCCGATCAGCATGACTTCTTCGCCGTGACCGTGGCGGCGATGGACCAGCTCAACCTGAACATTCACGATGCCCGGATCATCACCTCCAGCAGCCAGTTCACCCTCGACACCTACATCGTGCTCGACAACGACGGCGGCTCGATCGGCGACAACCCACAGCGCATCAAGCAGATCCGCGAAGGCCTGAGCGAGGCCCTGCGCAACCCCGACGACTACCCGACCATCATCCAGCGCCGGGTACCGCGCCAGCTCAAGCACTTCACCTTCGCGCCGCAGGTGACCATCCTCAACGACGCCCACCGCCCGGTAACCATCCTGGAGCTGAGTGCGCCGGACCGCCCCGGGCTGCTGGCGCGCATCGGCAAGATCTTCCTGGAGTTCGACCTGTCGCTGCAGAACGCCAAGATCGCGACCCTGGGCGAACGGGTCGAAGACGTGTTCTTCATCACCGACGCCGACAACCAGCCGCTGTCCGACCCCGAACTGTGCCGCCGCCTGCAGGCCGCGATCGTCGAGCAATTGCGCGTCGACCAGGCCAGCGGCGTCGAGATGGCCCGCCTCACCTTTTGAACGATTGACGAGACCCAGCGCCAATGAACACTGCTTTGAACCAGCTCCAGCCCTACCCGTTCGAGAAACTGCGTGCCCTGCTGGGTAGCGTGACACCGGCCGCAGACAAGCGCGCCATCGCGCTGTCGATCGGCGAGCCCAAGCATGCCTCGCCCGCATTCGTGGCCAAGGCGCTGGCCGACAACCTCGACAAGATGGCGGTCTACCCGACTACCCTGGGCCTACCCGCACTGCGCGAAAGCATCGTGCACTGGTGCGAGCGACGCTTTGGCGTACCGGCCGGCTGGCTGGATGCCGCGCACCACGTGCTGCCGGTCAATGGCACCCGCGAGGCGCTGTTCGCCTTCACCCAGGCGGTGGTCAACCGCGCTGAAGACGCGCTGATTGTCAGCCCCAACCCGTTCTACCAGATCTACGAGGGCGCGGCGTTCCTCGCCGGCGCCCAGCCGCACTACCTGCCCTGCCTGGACAACAACGGCTTCAACCCGGACTTCGACGCGGTGCCGGTCGAGATCTGGCAGCGCTGCCAGATCCTGTTCCTGTGCTCGCCAGGCAACCCGACCGGCGCGCTGGTACCGCTGGCGACCCTGAAGAAGCTTATCGCCCTGGCCGACCAGTACGATTTCGTGATCGCCGCCGACGAATGCTACAGCGAGCTGTACTTCGACGAGCAATCACCACCGCCGGGCCTGCTCAGTGCCTGCGCCGAACTCGGCCGCAGCGACTTCAAGCGCTGCGTGGTGTTCCACAGCCTGTCCAAGCGCTCGAACCTGCCCGGCCTGCGCTCGGGCTTCGTGGCCGGTGACGCCGAGATCCTCAAGGCGTTCCTGCTGTACCGCACCTACCACGGTTGCGCCATGCCGGTGCAGACCCAGCTGGCGAGCATCGCCGCGTGGAACGACGAGGCGCACGTGCGCGACAACCGTGACCTGTACCGCGAGAAGTTCGATGCAGTACTGAACATCCTCGCACCGGTACTGGACGTGGGCCGCCCCGACGGCAGCTTCTACCTGTGGCCCAAGGTGCCGATGGACGATGCGCTGTTCTGCCAGCGACTGTTCGCCGAGCAGCACGTGACTGTGGTGCCGGGCTCCTACCTTTCGCGTGACGTCGATGGCGTCAACCCGGGTGCCGGCCGCGTGCGCCTGGCACTGGTGGCCCCGCTGGCCGAGTGCATCGAGGCGGCCGAGCGTATCCGCGATTTCGTCCGCAGCCTGTAACCCCCGCCTGAACGCCGCGCCTCTGGGCGCGGCCCCCCCGATATACCTATTTACCGCCCGCGCACATGCCCGTTCCACGACGATCGCATCTCCCGATCATCAAGGTACACACACATGTCGCACTCACTGTTTTGCACCCACCCCACCTGTTCCGACCCCGCGCTGGCGGCCGCACTGGCCGTACAGGAAAACCCGGCCAACAGCGCCGCCAGCGGCAGCGGCGGGCGCAAGAAGCGCGCCGTGGGTGAAACCACCAATTTCTGGGCGCCCCAGCGCCACCTCAGGATCCGGTTCTGGGAAGGCACCCCCAAAGACCTGCAGGAGGCGGTGTTCAACGCCGGCAGCCTCTGGCTGGAATATGCCAACCTGACCTTCGAACTGGTCGCGCCAGACGCCGAAGCAGAGATCACCATTCAGATGCTTGACCCGGAAGAAGGCATCAATTACTGCTGGCCAGGCACTGAAGCTCTGCTGCCTGAAGCCATGCCGACCATGAAACTGAGCGTTTTGCCGGAGGAAGACCACTTCCAGTACACCGTGCTGCATGAGTTCGGCCACATGCTCGGCGCCCGGCACGAACACCAGCACCCGGACGCCAACATCCCCTGGGACACCGAAGGCCTGTACACCCAGTTCGAAGAGGCTGGCAAGACACGCCAGCACGTCGACGAGCAGCTCTTCAACAAGTTCGAACGCAGCAAGGTCTACAACACCGTCTACGACCCCAGGTCGATCATGCATTACAACGTGCCGGCCGATTGGGCACTGGATGGCTGGAGCCTGGTCATCGAGAATCGTGTCATCAGCGAGAAGGACAAGGCCTTCATGCGCACCGTCTATCCGCCACGCGCTGACTGACCGCCCCACGCGCACGGGCCGCCCTAAATAGATACGACCTGGCGGCGACCCATCGGCGCGACGATCACGACTCCCCGAACAGGAGTCACCCCCATGTCAAAGCACCTGTATTGCAGCACCCAACGCTGTGATGATCCGCAACAGTCCCGCGAAGCCGCACTCGAAGAAAACCCGCTGAACGAACCTGCCTCCCCCACTGGCGGGCGCAGGAAACGCGGCGTCACGGTACATTCCAGATTGTGGGCCCCCGGTCGCCAACTGCGCATTGCCTTCGAAGGCGACGTCGCCTGTGACGTCCAGCAGGCGGTGATGAGCGTGGCGTGCCAATGGACCTGCTACGGCAACATCAGCTTCGTGCTCATCCAGGACCTGGCCCGCGCTCACATACGCATCCAGATGCTGCCCAGCGGCAGCGATATCAACCGCTCCTACATCGGCACCGATGCCTTGCGCGCCAACGACCCGACCATGACCTTGAGCGAATGGCCTGGCGACGAACACTTCGTGCGCAATGTGCTGCACGAGTTCGGCCACGTGCTCGGCCTGGAACATGAACACCAGCACCCTGACGCCGACATCCCCTGGAACACCGAAAAACTGCTGGCAGCAGCCCAGGCCGGCGGCCTGAGCGAAGCGGACATTCGCCGCGACTTTCTCGACAGGATCGAGCGTCGCGGCAGCCTGCTGCGCCCCTACGACCGCGACTCGATCATGCACTACCCCATCCCCAACGGCGCGACCCTGGGGGACTGGAGCGTGGGCGTCAACGCCGTACTGAGCGAAGGTGACAAGGCGCTCATGGGCCTGGCTTATCCGTACCCGTAGCCTGGCCCTACTTGACCGGGCCCAGGTTCGCTTCGCTCATGTCCAGTTCACCCAGCACCTGGCGCACCACGTCGTCACCGATCTGATGCTGGCGGTGCAGGCGGTACAACTCCAGACGCTGGGCACGCAGTGCGCGCAAGCGCAGGCGGCGCTCCAGCTGGTCCATCTGCGCCGCCAGCGCCTGGGCTTCGGCACTGTCGTTGAAGGTGTCCAACTGCTGCCGATACTCGGCCATCAGGCGCGCCTTCAACTCGGCGGCCAGCGCCGCCTGCGAGGCATCCTGCGGCGCACCCGGCTCTGCCAGCTCTTGGGCCTCCAGCGCGTGAATCGCCGCCTCTGCCGTACGCCGCCAGGCCTCTTGCGCCTCCTGGCGCAGGGTATCGTCCGGGCTCTTCTCGACCCCGCGCAACAGCAACGGCAACGCGATACACGCCGCCACCAGCGACAACAGAATCACCCCGGCAGCGATGAAGATCAGCAGGTCACGCTCGGGGAAGGCCACGCCCGCGCCCATCAACAGCGGCACCGACATCACGCCCGCCAACGTCACCGCACCGCGCACCCCGCCTACGGTGAGCAACCAGCACGACCGCGCGGTGGGCACCAGCACCAGTTCGGCCTTGCCGCGCCAGCGGCGAATCACGCCGATCAGGCGCCAGATGCTCTGCACCCAGATGAAGCGCAGCGCCAGCAGCACCAGGAAGATCGCCACCACATCCAGGCAGCGGTAGAGCAAGGTCGGCCACAACGATACTTCATGGCTGGTGACCGCCTTGACGATGTCGGGCAGTTGCAAACCCAGCAGCAGGAAGATCAGCCCGTTGAAGGCAAACTCCAGCAACGACCACACGCTGCGGTTGAGCAGGCGCGTGCTGGTCTGGCGTGGCAACAGGTCGAGCCAGCTCTGCATCATGCCCGCTGCCACCGCCGAGAGAATGCCCGAGGCGCCAAGCCGCTCGGCCAGCACATAGGCGGCAAACGGCAGCAGCAACATGAACACCACGTGGGTCGCCGGGTCATCCCAGCCACGCGCGATCATCCACACCCGCAAGCGCCCCACCAGCCAGCTCAGCGCCACGCCAATGGCCAGCCCCCCCACAGCCACCAGCACGAAGGTCAGGCTTGCCTCGGCCAGCGAGAACACCCCGTGATCGCCGCCGCCAGGGCAAACTTGAAGGTCACCAGGCCCGAGGCATCGTTCATCAGCGCCTCGCCCTGCAGCATATGCATCAACGGGGTCGGCAGGCGGTCCTGGCTGATCGCCGACACTGCCACCGCATCGGTGGGCGACAGTACCGCCGCCAGGGCGAAGGCCACCGGCAACGGGATGCTCGGCAGTAGCCAATGGATGAAGTAGCCGGCACCGACCACCGTGAACAGCACCAGCCCCACGGCCAGGGTCAGAATCGGCCCGCGCAGGCGCCACAGCTCGCGCTTGGGCATGCGCCAGCCATCGGAAAACAGCAACGGCGGCAGGAACAGGAACAGGAACAGCTCCGGATCAAGCGCCACATGCAGGCCCAGGGTCGGCCAGGCCAGCAAGGCGCCGGCGGCGATCTGCACCAGCGGCAACGGTAGCGGGATCAGGCGCCCGACCAGTTTCGAAACACTGACCAGCATCAACAGGATGAGGACGGTATAGGCTGACTGCATACGGCGTGTTTTTCCTTTTCGTTTTCACATACGCTCAAGGGCTGGCAGATGAGCCATTGAAACAACATGTTACCGTTTACGCGGCGTCGGCGGCCGCTGCACCTAAGTCGCAGAAGGCCCGGCAATCTGTAACACGATACTTCAAGGAGCGCGTGCACCATGAGCGATGCCACCCACCACGATAGCCGGACCCGCGCCCTGCTGGTCATCGATGTACAAAACGATTTCATCCCGGGCGGCGCATTGCCGGTGCCGGGCGGCGACCAGATCGTGCCGCTGCTCAACCAGCTCGGCCGGAACTTCGAGCGTGTGGTGCTGGCCCAGGACTGGCACCGGCCGGGCATGCCTCGTTTGCCTCCAGCCACCCGGGCAAAAAACCGTTCGAGGTCATCGAACTGTCATATGGCGCGCAGACACTCTGGCCCGACCACTGCATTCAAGGCAGCCAGGGCGCGCAGTTGCACCCCGACCTGAACATCCCCCACGCCCAGTTGATCGTGCGCAAGGGCGGCAACCGCCAGGTCGACAGTTATTCGGCGTTCACCGAAGCCGACCAGCGTACCCCCACGGGCCTGGCCGGCAACCTGCGCGAGCAGGGTATCGACACGCTGTTCGTGTGCGGCCTGGCGCTGGACTTCTGTGTGGCCTGGTCGGCACTGCATGCGCGCCGCGAGGGCTTCGTCACCTACGTGGTGCTCGACGCCTGCCGCGCGATCGATACCGACGGCTCGCTGGCCACAGCCATGGCGCAGATGCAGGCCGCCGGCGTGCAGTTCATCCAGGCGCAGCAACTGTGCGGCACCAGCCGTGGCGCCCTGCCCGATGTTGTCGCATAATCCAGCCCACCCATTCTTCGAGGAGTTTCGGGGCTGCTGCGGGATTACCCGTACGCCCTTGACGTTCAATGGCTTATATTCTTTTTGGCATCAAAGCCTGTGACACGATGAAGAAAGCCCGTACCTGGCTTGAAGAACAGCACATCCAGTACGACTTTCACGATTACAAGACCCAGGGTATCGACCGCGCTCACCTCGATCGCTGGTGCGACGAGCATGGCTGGGACGTGGTCCTGAACCGTGCGGGCACCACCTTCCGCAAGCTCGATGACGCGCAGAAGGCCAACCTCGACCAGGCCAAGGCCGTCGAGCTGATGCTGGCGCAACCCTCGATGATCAAGCGCCCGGTACTCGACCTGGGCGACAAGACCCTGGTCGGCTTCAAACCGGACCTGTACGCGGCAGCCGTGCGCTGAGCCGCGTCGCCTTCACTTAATTTCGCAAGAGGTATCTGCATGTCCACTTCCCTGTTCAGCCTGGCCTTCGGCGTCGGCACTCAAAACCGTCAAGGCGCCTGGCTGGAAGTCTTCTACGCACAGCCACTGCTCAACCCCGCCGCCGACCTGGTCGCGGCCATCGCCCCGATCCTGGGCTACAGCGCTGGCAACCAGGCCATCGCCTTCAGCAACGCACAGGCCGCACAGCTGGCCGAAGCCCTCAAGGGCGTCGACGCTGCCCAGGCGGCACTGCTGACCCGCCTGGCCGAAAGCAACAAGCCGCTGGTCGCCACTCTGCTCGCCGAAGACGCCACCCTCAGCTCCACGCCAGAGGCCTACCTGAAGCTGCACCTGCTGTCGCACCGCCTGGTCAAGCCACACGGCCTGAGCCTGGCCGGCATCTTCCCGCTGCTGCCAAACGTGGCCTGGACCAGCCAGGGTGCGATCGACCTGGCTGAACTCGCCGAACAGCAACTCGAAGCCCGCCTCAAGGGCGAGCTGCTGGAAGTGTTCTCGGTGGACAAGTTCCCGAAAATGACCGACTACGTGGTGCCGACCGGTGTGCGTATCGCCGACAGCGCCCGTGTGCGCCTGGGCGCCTACATCGGCGAAGGCACCACCATCATGCACGAAGGCTTCGTCAACTTTAACGCCGGCACCGAAGGCCCGGGCATGATCGAGGGCCGCGTATCGGCCGGCGTGTTCGTCGGCAAGGGTTCGGACCTGGGCGGCGGCTGCTCGACCATGGGCACCCTGTCGGGCGGCGGCAACATCATCATCAAGGTCGGCGAAGGCTGCCTGATCGGCGCCAACGCCGGTATCGGCATCCCGCTGGGCGATCGCAACACCGTCGAAGCCGGCCTGTACATCACGGCGGGCACCAAGGTAAACCTGCTCGACGAGAACAACGAGCTGGTCAAGGTGGTCAAGGCCCGTGACCTGGCTGGCCAGACCGACCTGCTGTTCCGCCGCAATTCGCTCAACGGCGCGGTCGAGTGCAAGACCCACAAGTCGGCCATCGAGCTGAACGAAGCGCTGCACGCCCACAACTAAGTGGTACGATCGGGTCTGGCCCTCTGCCAGACCGATATCAGGCCCTACACATCATGTTCCAGCCCTCTCCCTGGCGCGCAGACTTCCCTGCCATCGCCACCCTGCAACGCCAGCACCAGACCTACCTGGACAGCGCTGCCACCACGCAGAAACCCCAAGCCCTGCTCGATGCCCTGAGCCACTATTACACCCATGGTGCTGCCAATGTGCACCGTGCCCAGCACCTGCCCGGCGCCCTGGCCACCCAGGCCTTCGAAGCCAGTCGCGAAAAGGTCGCCACCTGGCTCAATGCCGCCGACGCGCAGCAGATCGTCTTCACCCACGGCGCCACCTCGGCGCTGAACCTGCTGGCCTACGGCCTGGAATCGCGCCTGGAGGCCGGCGACGAGATCGCCGTGAGCGCCCTGGAGCACCACGCCAACCTGCTGCCCTGGCAACAGCTGGCCCAGCGCCGCGGCCTGAAGCTGGTGATCCTGCCGATCGACGGCCATGGCCATATCGACCTGGACGCAGCCCTGCAACTGATCGGGCCGCGCACCCGCGTGCTGGCGGTGAGCCAACTGTCGAATGTGCTCGGCACCTGGCAACCGCTGCAGACGTTGCTTGAGCACGCCCGCGCCCAGGGCGCCCTCAGCGTGGTCGACGGCGCCCAGGGTGTGGTGCATGGTCGGCATGACGTGCAACAGCTGGGCTGCGACTTCTACGTGTTCTCCAGCCACAAGCTGTATGGCCCGGATGGCCTTGGTGTGCTCTACGGGCGCAACGAGGCGCTGAGCCTGCTGCGCCACTGGCAGTTCGGCGGCGAGATGGTGCAACTGGCGGGCTACCAGCAGTCGAGCTTTCGCCCTGCCCCGCTGGGTTTTGAAGCCGGAACGCCGCCGATTGCCAGTGTGATCGGCCTGGGCGCGAGCCTGGACTACCTGGCCAGCCTGGACGGTGCGGCCGTGGTCGACCACGAAGCGGCCTTGCACCGCCATCTGCTTCGCGGCCTGCGCGACCGTGAAGGGGTGCGCGTGCTGGGCGCGCCGGAACTGGCGCTGGCCAGTTTCGTCGTCGAGGGCGTGCACAACGCCGACCTCGCCCACCTGCTCACCGAGCAGGGGATCGCTGTGCGCGCCGGGCACCACTGCGCCATGCCACTGGTCAACAGCCTCGGCCTGGACGGTGCATTGCGTGTGTCGCTGGCGCTGTACAACGACTCCCACGATCTGGAGTGCCTGTTCGGCGCCCTGGACCAGGCCCTGGAGCTGTTGCGATGAGCCTGCCGAGCGCTGCACAAGAGGCACTGAGCGTGTTCGAGCAAGCCGCTGGCTGGGAGCAGCGCGCCCGCCTGCTGATGCAGTGGGGAGAACGCCTGGCCCCCTTGAGCCCGCAGCAACAGTGCGAGGCCAACCGCGTACACGGCTGCGAGAGCCAGGTGTGGCTGGTGGCCGACCTGCAGGGCGGGCGCTGGTATTTCAAGGCAGCCAGCGATGCACGCCTGATTCGCGGCCTGCTGGCGTTACTGCTGGTGCGCGTCGAAGGGCTGCCCGGCAGTGAACTGCAGCAACTGGACCTGCCCGCCTGGTTTACCCAGCTGGGGCTGGGCCGCCAGCTCTCGCCTTCGCGCAGCAACGGCCTGAACGCCGTGCTGCAACGCATGGCTCAGCTCGCTACAGGCGCCTGAGCCAGCGCACGGTCGGCCGGGCGGCGCTTGCCGCCCACCAGTTTTTCCACCGCCTTGCTCGCCGCGACCATGCCGAAGGTCGCGGTAACCATCATCACCGCGCCAAAGCCGCCCGAGCAATCAAGCTTGACGCCATCACCGACAAAGCTCTTCTGCAGGCAGATGCCGCCGTCCGGCAGCGGATAGCGCAACTGCTCCGTGGAGAACACGCACGGCACGCCGTAGTTGCGGCTGACATTGCGCGAGAACCCGTGGTCACGACGCAGCGTGGAGCGCACCTTGGACGCCAGCGGGTCATTCACCGTACGGTTCAGGTCCGCCACCTGGATCTGCGTGGGGTCCAGTTGCCCGCCGGCCCCGCCGGTGCTGATTACCTGGATCTTGCGCCGCTTGCACCAGGCAATCAGTGCAGCCTTGGCCATCACGCTGTCGATGCAGTCGATCACGCAGTCGATGTGGTCGGTAATGGTCTGCGCCAGATTCTCGCGAGTGACGAAATCCACCACCGCGTGCACCGTGCACTCGGGGTTGATCGCGCGCAGGCGCTCGGCCATCACCTCGACCTTGGACTTGCCGATATTGCCCTGCATGGCATGCAACTGACGATTGGTATTGCTGACGCATACGTCATCCAGGTCGAACAGCGAAATTTCACCGACGCCACTGCGCGCCATTGCCTCGGCCGCCCAGGAGCCGACGCCGCCGATGCCGACAACCGCCACATGCGCCGCGCGCAGGCGCTGCAAGCCCTGCTGGCCGTACAACCGGGCAACACCGGCAAAGCGTGGATCTTCTGTAGTCATGGCCCAACCCTGAAAAAACCGGCGCGCATTATAGGCCCGACAGCGCAGGATGACAGCCTGCAATAGACAGACCGTACCGCGCCGATTGGCCAGACCGGCGCCAACCCTGCTTTAATGTGTAAGGTTATCCCCGCCTGTTCCCCCCTTCGGAACCCGAACTCTCTATGTCATCGCGTAAATTTGGTATCAACCTGGTGATAGTCATGGCAATTGCCGCGCTATTTACCGGGTTCTGGGCACTGATCAACCGCCCGGTGTCCGCCCCCAACTGGCCGGAGCAGATTTCAGGCTTCTCCTATTCGCCGTTCCGCCTGGGGCAAAGCCCGCAGAAAGCCCAATACCCGAGTGAAGCTGAACTGCGCGAAGACCTCGAGCAAATGAGCAAGCTCACCGACAGCATCCGCATCTATACCGTAGAAGGTACGCAAGCGCTGATCCCGCGCCTGGCTGAAGAGTTCGGCCTGCGCGTGACCCTGGGCGTGTGGATCAGCCCGGACCTTGAGCGCAACGAGCGTGAAATCGAAACCGCGATCCAACTGGCCAACACCTCGCGCAGCGTGGTGCGGGTGATGGTCGGCAACGAGGCGCTGTTTCGCGAAGACGTTACCCCGCAGGCTCTGATCGAGTACATGGACCGGGTGCGCGCCGCGGTGAAAGTACCGGTGACCACCAGCGAACAGTGGCACATCTGGAAGGAGCACCCGGAGCTGGCCAGGCACGCCGACCTGATCGCCGCGCACATCCTGCCGTACTGGGAGTTCATCCCGATGAAGGACGCCGGGCAGTTCGTGCTGGATCGTGCCCGCGACCTCAAGCAACTGTTCCCGCGCAAGCCGCTGCTGCTCTCCGAGGTCGGCTGGCCAAGCAATGGCCGACGCCGCTCGGACATCAACTCAAGCACCGATGCGCGCGAGCGCGGCGGCGCCGACGCCTCCCAGGCCGACCAGGCGATCTACCTGCGCACGCTGGTCAACACGCTCAACCGCCGCGGCTACAACTACTTCGTGATCGAGGCCTACGACCAACCCTGGAAGGCCAGCGACGAAGGCTCGGCGGGCGCCTACTGGGGTGTGTTCAACGCCTCTCGCCAGCAGAAATTCAACTTTGAAGGCCCGGTCGTGGCGATTCCGCAGTGGCGCGTGCTCGCCGTCGGCTCGGTGGTGCTGGCGATGCTGTCGCTGACCCTGCTGCTGATCGATGGCTCGGCGCTGCGCCAACGCGGGCGTACCTTCCTCACGTTCATCGCGTTCCTGTGCGGCTCGGTGCTGGTGTGGATCGGCTACGACTACAGCCAGCAGTACAGCACCTGGTTCAGCCTGACCGTGGGCTTTTTGCTGGCGCTGGGCGCGCTGGGGGTATTCATCGTGCTGCTCACCGAAGCCCACGAGCTGGCCGAGGCAGTGTGGACGCACAAGCGTCGCCGGCTGTTCCTGCCGGTGGACGCCGATACCGCCTACCGGCCCAAGGTCTCGGTGCACGTACCGTGCTACAACGAGCCGCCAGAGATGGTCAAACAGACCCTCAATGCCCTGGCAGCCCTGGATTATCCGGACTACGAAGTCCTGATCATCGACAACAACACCAAGGACCCGGCGGTATGGGAGCCGATCAAGGCCCACTGCGAGCTGCTGGGCGAGCGCTTCAAGTTCTTCCACGTCGCGCCCCTGGCCGGTTTCAAGGGCGGTGCGCTGAACTACCTGATCCCGCACACCGCCAAGGATGCCGAAGTGATTGCGGTGATCGACTCGGACTACTGCGTCGATCGCAACTGGCTCAAGCACATGGTGCCGCACTTCGCCGACCCGAAAATCGCCGTGGTGCAGTCGCCGCAGGACTACCGCGACGGCAACGAGAGCACCTTCAAGAAGCTCTGCTACGCCGAGTACAAGGGCTTCTTCCAAATCGGCATGGTCACCCGCAACGACCGTGACGCGATCATCCAGCACGGCACCATGACCATGACCCGGCGCTCGGTGCTCGAAGAGCTGGGCTGGGCCGACTGGTGCATCTGCGAGGATGCCGAGCTGGGCCTGCGCGTGTTCGAGAAGGGCCTGTCGGCCGCCTACTCCCACACCAGCTACGGCAAGGGCCTGATGCCCGACACCTTCATCGACTTCAAGAAGCAGCGCTTTCGCTGGGCCTACGGCGCGATCCAGATCATCAAGCGCCACACCGCCAGCCTGCTGCGCGGCAAGGACACCGAGCTGACCCGTGGCCAGCGTTACCACTTCCTGGCCGGCTGGCTACCGTGGGTGGCCGACGGCATGAACATCTTCTTCACCGTGGGTGCGCTGCTGTGGTCGGCGGCGATGATCATCGTGCCGCAGCGGGTCGACCCGCCGCTGCTGATCTTCGCGATCCCGCCGCTGGCGCTGTTCGTGTTCAAGGTCGGCAAGATCGTGTTCCTGTACCGCCGTGCGGTGGGGGTCAACCTCAAGGATGCGTTCTCGGCGGCGCTGGCGGGGCTGGCGTTGTCGCACACCATCGCCAAGGCCGTGCTGTACGGGTTCTTCACCAGCAGCATTCCGTTCTTCCGCACCCCGAAGAACGCCGACAGCCATGGCGTGCTGGTGGCGCTGTCGGAGGCGCGCGAGGAGCTGTTCATCATGTTGCTGCTATGGGGTGCGGCGCTGGGGATCTTCCTGGTGCAGGGCCTGCCGAGCAATGACATGCGCTTCTGGGTGGCGATGCTGCTGGTGCAGTCACTGCCTTACCTGGCGGCGCTGATCATGGCGCTGCTGTCGTCGCTGCCCAAGCCTGCGGATGCCACACAGCCGGCACCTGCGGCCTGATTAAAAGTTCGCTGGCAAGCAGCTCCACAACTGGGATCAGTCGACCTGAAGCATGCTCCACTGTACCTGTGGGAGCTGGCCT
>NZ_JAAHBU010000020.1 GCF_010671725.1 Pseudomonas brassicae
AAGGCCGGGTCATCCTGGTCACCGGTGCCGGTCGCGGCATCGGCGGCAGCCGCTGCCCGGGCCTATGCCGCCCATGGCGCCACGGTACTGCTGCTGGGCAAGACCGAAGCCAACCTCACCGCTGTCTACGACGACATCGAAGCCGCCGGCCACCCGACCCCGGTGGTAGTGCCGTTCAACCTGGAAACCGCCCTGCCGCACCAGTACGACGAACTGGCAGTGATGGTCGAAAACGAATTCGGCCGCCTCGACGGCCTGCTGCACAACGCCTCCATCATCGGCCCGCGCACGCCGCTGGAACAGTTGTCGGGCGAGAACTTCATGCGCGTGATGCACATCAACGTGAACGCCATGTTCATGCTCACCAGCACCCTGCTGCCGCTGCTCAAGCTGTCGCAGGATGCCTCGGTGGTGTTCACCTCCAGCAGTGTCGGGCGCAAGGGCCGGGCCTACTGGGGCGCGTATGGCGTGTCCAAGTTTGCCACCGAGGGCCTGATGCAGACCCTCGCCGACGAACTGGAGAACGTCGCACCGGTACGTGCCAACAGCATCAACCCGGGTGCCACCCGCACCAGCATGCGCGCCCAGGCCTACCCGGCAGAAACCCCGGAGAACAACCCGCTGCCCGCCGAGATCATGCCGGTCTACCTGTACCTGATGGGCCCGGACAGCAAAGACGTCAACGGCCAGGCGCTCAACGCCCAGTAAGCCTAGATACCGACCAGGGCCGCACGCACCCGCGCGCCCTGGCGCGGCTCACCCTGCTCGGCCTTCTCCAACTGCAGGCAGCGCTCCAGGAACAGGAACTTGTAGTCGTAGCTCTTGCAGATCGCCCGGCGCAGTTCAGCCTGCAACGCCAGCGACGGGCTATTGCCGGCCAGCGTGCAGATGATCTCCAGCGCCTCCCAGGGGTGCGCGTCGTCATACTGGGCGTGCATCTTCAGCCACTTCATCGCACGCTTGCGGCCTTCTTCGGGGAAGCCCTCGGCGTAGTTGCCCGTGGAACACACCAGCGCCGCCCATTCCCCCGTAGCCCCCTCGATCGCGTAGTTGGTCGCCGCCATTGCCACGATCAGCGAGTCTGCCGCACAGGTGTGCCAGCACCAGTCGCTCAAGGCCTGCAACTCGGCCGGCACCTCCTGCGTCTGCAGGTCGTCCAGGCTTACGCCATGGGCCTGGGCCCAGTGCACCCAGTAGTCGGCATGGTTGAGCTCGACGCGGATATTGCGCATCAGCCAGCGGCGCGCCATGTCTTCGCCGGGGTGGCGGGCAAAACGGGTCTTGGTCAGGTTGTGTGCCATGTACAGCGAGAACTGCTCGACCACCGGCCAGCCGCCGATCAGGTACTGACGCATCGTGCGCGTACTCAACTGGCCGTCACGCATGCGCTGGTAGAGCTCGTGCCCCACGACCCGGCGCTTGCTCTGGCTGCAATCCTGAATCAGCTGCTGCGCCCACAGCGGGTAGCTTTCGGCATCCATCAATGGACCCATTCGAATAAACGAATCAATCACTTTCAGTTCCTCATTCCTTGTGATTTACAGTGTCCGGCTCAGCGAAACGTACCTGGCGCCTTGAACAGCAAAGGACGGGAGACGATCCGCCGACGTTGCAGGCTGTCGCAGGTGAAGACCTGTGGCCGCTCGATCAGGTACCCCTGTGCGTAATCGACACCGATCTCCTGCAGTGCCTGTTCGATCAGCGGTGTCTCGACAAACTCGGCAATGGTGCGCTTGCCCATCACATGGCCGATGTGGTTGATCACCTCGACCATGGCCCGGTTGATCGGGTCATCGAGCATGTCCTTGACGAAACTTCCGTCGATCTTCAGGAAGTCTACCGGCAAATGTTTCAAATATGCGAATGACGACATACCGGCACAGAAGTCATCCAGAGAAAACCGGCAGCCCAGGCCCTTCAATTCGTTGATGAAACGAATCGCACTGCCCAGGTTGGCAATCGCGCTGGTTTCGGTGATTTCGAAACAGATCATTTCCGGAGGAATGCCAAATTCGACAAACTGTCGTCGCAGGTACTCGAGAAACTTGTCGTCGCCAATGCTGCTGCCCGACAGGTTGATCGCACACATGGCCAGCGGCCCCTGGCGCCCCTCGTCCAGCGCCTGGCGAATCACCTGGAACACACTGTTCACCACCCAACGATCCAGTGCCGTCATCAGCCCGTAGCGCTCGGCGGCGGGGATGAAGCTGTCCGGCAGGATCATGCGGCCGCTTTCATCGTGCAGGCGCAGGAGTATCTCCAGGTGCCCACCAGTACTGTCGGTGCACCCAGCGCCGCGATTTCCTGGGCGTACAGGCAAAAGCGGTTTTCTTCCAGGGCGATGTGCAGGCGCTGATCCAGGCCATCTCGCCAAAGCGCATCGACAGTTCGGTATCGTCGGCGTGGTACACCTGCACACGGTTGCGGCCCTTTTCCTTGGCCATGTAGCACGCCATGTCCGCTGCCCGCAGCGACGCCTCCAGCGTGTTGGGGGCTTGCAGCAGGTGTACCAGGCCCACGCTCACGGTGGTCATGAACGGCCGCCCCTTCCACACGAAGTGCAGGCTCTGCACCGTCTGGCGCAGGCTCTCGGCAATCCGTTCGGCCTGCTCGGCGGCGCAGTTGGCCAGCAGGATGCCGAACTCGTCACCGCCCAGCCGCGCCAGTGTGTCGCCTTCGCGCAATTCGGCCTGCAACACCGCACAGATGTGACGCAGCAACTCGTCACCTGCCGCATGGCCACAGGTGTCGTTGACCAGCTTGAACTGGTCCAGGTCCAGGAACAGCAAGGAGTGCCGCCCCGGGTCTGCCAGCGCCTGCTCCAGCCGGTACTCGAATTCGCGGCGGTTGGCCAGGCCGGTCAGCGCATCGTGGGTGGCCTGCCACGACAGGTTGGCGATGTACTGGCGCTCCTGGGTCATGTCGTGCAACACCAGGACAACGCCGCTGACCCGCCCTTCGCTGATGATCGGCGCGCCGACCAGGGCGACCGACACGGTGCTGCCGTCCAGGCGCTGGATCAGCTTGGCATGCTCGCTGCCGCCCTTGAGCGCACCGTTGAGGATGTGCTCGGTCAGGGTCAGGCTGTCTTTTTCGGCATTCTCATCCAGCAGGCTGAACAACGCGGCCAGCGGCAACCCCTGCGCCTGCTCGCACGCCAATGGGTCAGTTGCTCGGCGGCCGGGTTCATGTAGGCGATGCAGCCCTCCACGTCAGTGGTGATCACCCCGTCGCCAATCGACTGCAGGGTGATCTGCGCCCGCTCCTTTTCCACCTGCAAGGCGCTGGCAAAGGCCTGGCGCTGCGCCAGCAACTTGTGCGAACGCATGCACGCCAGCACGATCAGAAACAGTGCGGTGGCCAGGTTGACCACCAGCAGCAGGCGCAACAGCATGCGCGAGCCCTCGCCCAGGGCATCGCTGAACGCCATGGCGGCTGGGGTCACACCATTGTTGATTGCGGCGATCCGATCTTTCCATGCGCTGATGGCCTGGGGGCTGACGTCGCCTGCCGTAATGCGCTGATGAATCTGGTTGGCCAGCGCATCGAGCTGCTGGAGGTAATCGTCGCCTACCGACCAGCGGTCGATGGCCCGCTCCAGGTAACTGACATGGCGAAAATTCAGGTACAGCCAGATGATACTGTCGATGTCGTCCGGGTGGTTACCACCCTTGAGGATGCCCTCACGCGCAGCCGGCAGGTCCGGTGGCTGACGGTCCAGCGCAACGCGCAGCTCGTGGCCACCCTGGGGCACGGCAATGGCCTGGCGATACTTCTGGTAGACCGCCTCGTCGCGGCTGTCGACGTACAAATTCAGAAAGTAGATCGCGTCTTTCTGGCCCTTGGACCACAGGCTTTCTCCCGCCACGTAGCCACGCACGGCCGAGAGTGCGTACAAACTCAGGCTGCCCAGCAATGCCTGGAACAGCACGACCGCCACAAAAGGCCAGATGATGCCCAACAACCTGGGCGCTTCGAGAGTCCGTTTTCGCTTCATGAGGTCCCTTGCAGCAATGCACAGCCCGATGAGTCTCATCCCGCACAGGAACAGCCTAGGCTATTTGCCATCAAGCCAACAGGCGAATGTGCACCTGTACAACAGTTGTACAGTAGAAGGCCCTCAGCTCTGTTGCAAATGCCCGTAGAGCTTGGCGTACAAACCGCCCTCGGCGATCAGTTGCTGGTGGTCGCCATCTTCGGCGACATGCCCGCCGTCAAACACCAGTACACGGTCGGCCTGTTTCACCGCAGAGAGGCGGTGCGCGATGATCAGCGTGGTGCGCGCACTGAGAAACCGGCTCAACGCCTGATGCAGGTTGTACTCGGTGGCGGCATCCAGTGCCGAGGTTGCCTCGTCGAGAATGACCACCTTGGGTTCGGCCAGTACCATTCGCGCAATCGCCAGGCGCTGACGCTGACCGCCGGAAAGGCGCACGCCAGAACGTCCGACCACGCTGTCCAGGCCCTGGGGCAATGCGGCAATGGTCGCGTCGAGCTGAGCGATGCGCAGCGCCTGCCAGCACGCTTCGTCGCTGCTGTCGCGCCCCATGGTGAGGTTGGCGCGCACGCTATCGTTGAACAGCGACGGATGCTGCAGCACCACGGCCACATGCTCGCGCAGGGTTTCCAGGCCGATTTCCTGCAGGGTCGAGCCGCCGAAGCGAATACTGCCGGCCTGGGCGCTGTACAAGCCCAGCAGCAGTTGCACCAGCGTGCTCTTGCCGCCGCCGCTGGCGCCGACGATCGCAACCTTTTCGCCCGGCGCGATCGACAGGTTCAACTGGTCGAGCACCGGCTCCTCTGCATAGCCGAACTTCAGGCCACGCACCTCGATACCCACGGTCGCCTGGCCCTGGAACGGGTCGGCACCTCCTGGGTACTGCGGCTCGTCATTGCGCGCCAGCAACTCGTTGAGCCGGCTCAGCGCGCCGCCAGCGCGTAATAGGCATACTGCAGGTTGAGCAGTTGCTCGACCGGGCCGATCATGAACCACAGGTAGCTGAACACCGCGAGCATCTGGCCGATGCTCAGGTCCGAGAACAGCACGGTGAGCATGGCGGCGGCGCGAAAGATATCGATGCCGAACTGGAACAGCAGGCCGCTGGCTCGCCCGCTGGCATCGCTTTTCCATTGCGAGGCCACCGCGTAGTTGCGCACTTCCTGGGCGCGCATGCCCAACCGGCCAAGGAAATAGCCCTGGCGGTTGCTGGCGCGGATTTCCTGGATGGCATCCAGGGTTTCCGTCAGCGCCTGGGTAAAACGCGAGGTACTGTCGTTTTCCAGCTTCTTGAGGTGCTTGACCCGCTTGCCCAGTTGCACCGTGGCAAAGATCACCAGCGGATTGAACAGCAGGATCAGTAGCGCCAATTGCCAGTGCATCCACAACAGGATGGCCGACGTGCCAGCCAAGGTCAGCATGGCCACCAGGAAGCGGCTGAGGGTTTCCCCGACAAACTTGTCGAGGGTATCCAGGTCGGTGACCAGGTGCGTGGTGACCGTGCCGCTGCCCAGGCTTTCGTATTCGCTCAACGAAATACGCTTGAGCCGCTCGATCAGGCGGATGCGCAAGCGGTACACGATGTCCTTGGCCAGGCCGGCGAACAGCTTGGCCTGCACCACATTGAAGGCCAGCGCCGCGCACCGCAGGGTCAGGGTGAATGCCAGCATCAGGCCGATATAGCCGGCGGCCACTTGCCAACTGGTGGGCAGGAACTGGTTCATCCACTTCAATGCGCCATCGCCGTGCCCCAGCAGCACCTCGTCCACCAGCAACGGCAGCAACAGCGGGATCGGCACGCTGCACAGGGCCGCCAGCACGGCGACGCCATTGGCGATCCACAGGGCTTTTTTATGGTGCTGCGCCAGGCGCCGGATCTCGGCCCAGCTCAAACGGTCCACAGGCACGGGCGCAGGCCCGGGCACCGGGTCGGGTGAGCCCGGCACGTCAAGCATGGGCGCTGTGCTCCAGCCAGCGGCCCAGCAACGGTTGCAATGCATCCAGTGCCTGGTAGCCATTGGTCAGCAACGCCAGTTGGCCATTGCGCTCGGCAAGCAAGGTCGGGAAGCCGGCGATGCCCAGGTCCTGTACCCAGGTGAAGTCCGCCGCCGTGGTGGCGCGGGTATCGCTGCTGTTGAAAGCGTCGGCGAATGCGCCGCGGTCGAACCCGGCCCGCTCGGCCAGCTCGACCAGCTTGGGTGCCAGGGTCACGTCCTCGCCACGCTGGTAGAACGCCTGCTGAATCAGGCCCAGCAGCCCCCAGGCAGCCTGCGCATCGAGGCTGCGCGCAGCGACCAGCGCCCGGCACGCAGGCTCGGTGTCATACACAAACCCCTCGGGCATCGCACCCTCCAGCTGGAACGGCTGGCCGGTGGCCTGGTTGACCGCCTGCCAGTGTTCGAGAATATAGCGCCGGGTCGAGGCATCCAGGGCACTGCTGCCCGAGCGCAAGCCGCCCGGCACCAGGTGAGTCTCGACCCCGGCGTCACGCGCCTGCCCGATCAGGGCCGCAGCCACGGGTGCGAAACCCCAGCACCACGAGCACATCGGGTCCATTACATAGAGCAGGCGAGCGGTCATCCATCACACCTCGGCTTTGCGGTAGTTGTGGCCGATCGGATGCGGCAGGTTGCGGGCCTTGGCCAGTTCGATCTGCTTCTGCCGATCGATGGCACTGCGCCGGGTTTTCTCGCTCAGGCTGTCCCAGCAATGCGGGCAGCTGATACCGGGCGAATAGTGCTCGCTGGCACGCTCTTGCACGCTGATCGGGGTACGGCAGGCGTGGCACTGGTCGTAGTCGCCTTCGCTGAGGTCGTGACGCACGGTCACGCGGTTGTCGAACACGAAGCAGTCGCCCTGCCAGCGCGATTCCTGCTGCGGCACCTCTTCGAGGTACTTCAGAATGCCACCCTTAAGATGATAGACGGCTTCAAAACCCTCGCCGAGCATATAGCTGGAGGCCTTCTCGCAGCGGATGCCGCCGGTGCAGAACATCGCCACTTTCTTGTGCCTGGCCGGGTCGAAGTTGGCCTTGATGTACTCGGGAAACTCGCGAAAGGTGGTGGTCTTGGGGTCGATGGCGCCCTCGAAGGTACCGATCGCCACTTCATAATCGTTACGGGTGTCGATCAGCAGCACTTCGGGGTCGCTGATCAGCGCGTTCCAGTCCTGCGGCTCGACGTAGGTCCCGACCTTGTGGTTCGGGTCCACCCCCGGTACCCCGAGGGTGACGATCTCTTTCTTGAGCTTGACCTTGGTGCGGTAGAACGGTTGCTCGTCGCAATACGACTCTTTGTGGTCGACATCGATCAGGCGCGCGTCGCTGCGCAGCCAGGCCAACAGGCCGTCGATGCCCTCGCGGGTGGCCGACACGGTGCCGTTGATGCCTTCTTCGGCCAGCAGCAGGGTGCCCTTGACGCCATTGCGTTCCATGGCCTCGAGCAGCGGCTCGCGCAGCTCGACGTAATCTTTCAGGGTGACGAACTTGTACAGCGCCGCCACGACGATCGGTTGGGTCATGCGTTGATTCTCCAGGTGGTCACCCTCGCAAAGGGCGGACCGGGTCGACAATAAAAAACGCGCCGACAGGCGGCGCGTTGCGGATTCTAGCAAAAACCTGAAAGGGATTTCAGTGTTTGCTGCCTCCGGCGCAGGTCGGCGAGGCCGGCGCACTGCCCACCTTCTGCCATTCCTGCGGGGTGTAGGTGTGCAGGGCCAGGGCATGGAACTGCCCCATCAGGTCACCCAGGGTGGCGTAGACCTTCTGGTGCCGCTTGACGCTGTTCAACCCGTCGAACTGTTCGCTGACCAGCACGGCCTTGTAGTGGGTCTGCTGACCGCGGCTGTGCATGTGGCTCTCGTCGAGCACCTCAAGGTGCTGCGGGGCGAGGGCCGCCAGGCTCTGCTCGATTTTCTGCTGCATCGACATGCGCGGCTCCGCTTACGGTTTCTTGGCCGGGGCGGCCTTGCCGGCGGACGGGTCCAGTTCGTTGGTCATGTCGGCCAGCAACTTGTTGACCACCGGCACCGCGCTTTCCAGCTTCTGCTGGGTCAGCTGGGCCGACTGCTGGGTGACCGCAGGCATTTTCTCCAGGACTTTCTTGCCCAGTGGCGACTGATAGAAGGCGACCAGGTCCTTGAGCTCGCTTTCGCTGAAGGTGCTGGTGTACAGCTTGACCATGTCAGGCTTGAGCTTGTTCCAGCCGATGGCCTGGTCCAGCGCGGCATTGGCCTTGGCCTGGTAGGTATCGAGCACGGCCTTTTTGCTGGCCGGGGCCTTGGTCTGCTCGAAGCGCTGGGCAAACATCTGCTGCACTTGCATGTAGACCGGGGTACCCAGCTTGTCGGCGTGCGCCATCACCAGGAATTTTTCGGCGCTGGCGTTGTGGCTGGCGGTATCGGCAAGTGCCTGGCCGCTGGCGCAGACCAGCGCGACAGCCGTGCAGAGGGCGCGAAGACGGGTCATCGAAATTCCTTAAATAAAAAAAGAGGGCGTACCCAGAGTAGAGCATTCTGCGCCGAGTGGGGCAGCCTGCTCAAGTGCGACGACAGGCAATGGAACCGCCATGTCGAATCAGGGCCTAAACTGCGCAAACAAGCCATTAATGGAGTGCGTACCGCATGAGCCGTATCGAAACTGACAGCCTGGGCCCGGTCGAAGTTCCTGACGAGGCTTACTGGGGTGCACAAACCCAGCGCTCGCTGATCAACTTTGCCATCGGCAGGCAACGCATGCCGCTGGCGGTACTGCATGCCCTGGTGCTGATCAAGAAGGCGGCGGCGCGGGTCAACGACCGCAACGGCGACCTGCCGGCCGAGATCGCCCGCCTGATCGAGCAAGCCGCCGACGAAGTGCTGGGCGGCGAACACGACGAGCAGTTCCCCCTGGTGGTCTGGCAGACCGGCAGCGGTACCCAGAGCAACATGAACGCCAACGAAGTGCTCGCCGGGCGCGCCAACGAGCTGGCCGGCAAGGGCCGTGGCGGCAAGGCGCCGGTGCACCCCAACGACCACGTCAACCGCTCGCAGAGCTCCAACGACTGCTTCCCCACGGCCATGCACATCGCCGCGGCGCAGGCAGTACAGCACCAGTTGCTGCCGGCCATCGCCGAACTGTCGGCGGGCCTGGCCGAGCTGTCGCTACGCCACCAGCACCTGGTCAAGACCGGGCGCACCCATATGATGGACGCCACCCCCATCACCTTTGGCCAGGAAGTCTCGGCGTACGTGGCCCAGCTCGACTATGCCCAGCGCGCGATTCGCGCGGCGCTGCCGGCGGTGTGCGAGCTGGCCCAGGGCGGTACTGCGGTGGGCACCGGGCTGAATGCGCCGCAGGGCTTTGCCGAAGCAATTGCCGCAGAACTGGCAGCCTTGTCGGGGTTGCCGTTCGTCACCGCACCGAACAAATTTGCCGCATTGGCCGGGCATGAACCGCTGGTGACCCTGGCCGGTGCGCTGAAAACCCTCGCGGTAGCCCTGATGAAGCTGGCCAATGACCTGCGCCTGCTCAGTTCCGGGCCGCGCACCGGGCTGGCCGAAGTGCGCCTGCCAGCCAACGAGCCGGGCAGCTCGATCATGCCGGGCAAGGTCAACCCGACCCAGTGCGAGGCGCTATCGATGCTGGCGTGCCAGGTGCTGGGCAACGACGCGACGATCGGCATTGCCGCGAGCCAGGGCCACTTGCAACTGAACGTGTTCAAACCGGTGATCATCCACAACCTGCTGGAATCGATCGAGTTGCTGGCCGATGGTTGCCGCAACTTCCAGCAGCATTGCGTGGCGGGCATCGAGCCGGACGCGGCGCAGATGGCCGAACACCTGGAGCGTGGCTTGATGCTGGTGACGGCATTGAACCCCCATATCGGCTATGACAAGTCGGCGGAGATTGCCAAGAAGGCCTATGCCGAAGGCCGCACGCTACGCGAGGCGGCGCTGGCGCTGGGGTACCTGAGCGACGCGCAGTTCGATGAGTGGGTCAGGCCGGAGCAGATGCTGGAGGCGGGTGGCAAGGGCTGAGGTTGCCAGCGAAGAGGCCAGTGACTACTTCTTGTCTTTCTTGAACGCCGCTTCCAGCGCCTCATTGATCGTGCGCAGCACCTTCACCCGCGCCCAGCGCTTGTCGTTGGCTTCCACCAGCGTCCAGGGCGCCACTTCGGTACTGGTGCGATCGACCATGTCCCCCACCGCCTCGGCATACGCGCCCCACTTCTCGCGGTTGCGCCAGTCTTCCTCGGTGATCTTGAAGCGCTTGAACGGGATCTGCTCGCGTTCCTGAAAACGCTCCAGCTGGTCTGCTCGTCGATCGACAGCCAGAACTTCACCACCACCACGCCGGCATTGTGCAGTTGCTCTTCGAAATCGTTGATCTCGCCGTAGGCGCGCATCCAGTCCGCCGTACTGCAAAAACCCTCGACCCGCTCCACCAGTACGCGCCCATACCAGGAGCGATCAAACACGGTGAACTTGCCGCGTGCCGGCACATGGCGCCAGAACCGCCACAGGTAGGGCTGCGCCCGCTCTTCTTCGGTCGGCGCGGCAATCGGCACGATGCGGTACTGGCGCGGGTCCAGCGCGGCCGCCACACGCCGGATCGCCCCGCCCTTGCCTGCGGCATCGTTGCCCTCGAATACCGCCACCAGGGCATGGCGACGCATGCGCTTGTCGCGCAGCAGGCCGGCCAGGCGCGCCTGCTCGGTGATCAGCTGTTCCTGATAGTCGTTCTTGTCCAGGCGCAACGTCATGTCCAGGCTGCCCAGCAGACTGCGCTCGTCGATCGCCTCGCCCAGCGGCGCGATGTGCGTCTGGCGCCCCACCTCCTTGGCCTTCAAGGCATTCTGCAAGCCCTCCAGCAGAATACGCCCCACCGCCAGGCTGCGGTAATGCGGGTCGACCCCCTCAATCACATGCCAGGGCGCATAGTCGCGGCTGGTGCGGCGCAGCACACGCTCGCCGAAACGCACGAAACGGTCGTAGGTTTCGGACTGCTGCCAGTCCAGCGGGCTGATCTTCCAACTGTGCAGCGGGTCATCCTTGAGCGACTTGAGGCGCGCCTTCATCTGCTTCTTGGACAAATGGAACCAGAACTTGAAGATCAGCGCGCCTTCGTCGCACAGCATCTCCTCAAGGCGTTCGGCCCCGCTGATCGCCTGGTCGAGCACCGCATCCTTGAACTGGCCATGCACGCGGCCCTGCAGCATCTGGCTGTACCAGTTGCCAAAGAACACGCCCATGCGCCCCTTGCCCGGCAGCGCTCGCCAGTAGCGCCAGGCCGGTGGGCGGGCCAGCTCTTCGTCGGTCTGCTGGTCGAAGGTGCGCACCTCGATCAGGCGCGGGTCCATCCATTCGTTGAGCAGCTTGACCGTCTCGCCCTTGCCTGCCCCTTCGACCCCGTTGATCAGCACGATCACCGGAAAACGGGCCTGCTGCTTGAGTTCGAACTGGGCCTCCAGCAGGGCTTCGCGCAGCGCCGGCACTTCGGCGTCGTAGGTGTCTTTGTCGATGGCGTGACCAATTTCGGCGGATTCGAACATACCAGGGCTCCCTTCTTGGATAAGCAAGACTAGCGGATCGCGCAGCGCTTTGTCGCAAGGTGATCGGCTAGAATGCCGGACCCGCTGTTGCCGAGCCGATCATGACCGACACCCCCGCTACCCCGACCCAGTACGCCCAGATCGACTGGGACGCACAAGGCCGCCCGCATTCGCGTCAGTACGACGACATCTATTTCTCCAAGGAACAGAGCCTGGAGGAAACCCGCCATGTGTTCATCGAGCAGAACGACCTGCGCCAGCGCTTCGCCGCGCTGGCCGAGGGCGCCTGCCTGGTCATCGGCGAAACCGGCTTCGGCACCGGCCTGAACTTTTTCTGCGCCTGGCAAGAGTTTGCGGCGCATGCCCCCACTGGGGCCCGCCTGCATTTCGTCAGTGTCGAGAAGTACCCACTGAACCACGCCGACCTGAGCAAGGCGCTGGCCCTGTGGCCAGAGCTGACACCGTTCAGCCAGCCGCTGCTCAGGCAGTACGTGGCGGTGCATGAAGGTTTTCAGCAGTTTGTGTTCGAGCAGGGCCGGGTGACCCTGACCCTGATGATCGGCGATGCACAGCAACAGCTGGCACAACTCGATGCGCCCATCGATGCCTGGTTTCTCGACGGCTTCGCGCCGGCCAAGAACCCCGACATGTGGACGCCCGAACTGTTCGCCCAACTGGGCCGCCTGGCGGCCCCCGGTGCCACGCTGGGCACCTTCACCAGCACCGGCTGGGTACGTCGCGGGCTGATCGCCGTAGGCTTCAGGATGAAGCGCATCCCGGGCATCGGCAAAAAGTGGGAAGTGCTGCGCGGTGCATTCATCGGCTGGCCCGAGGAGCAACCTGCAGCGGCAACGATCGCCCCCTGGTATCAACGCCCTGCCCCGCTGCCAGGGCCACGTGAAGCGCTGGTGATCGGCGCCGGCCTGGCCGGTTGTGCAACGGCTGCCAGCCTTGCCGCACGCGGCTGGAAGGTACGCGTGCTGGAGCGCCACGACGCCCCCGCACGCGAAGCCTCGGGCAACCCGCAAGGGGTGCTTTACCTGAAGCTCTCGGCCCACGGCACCGCCTTGTCGCGGCTGATCGTCAGCGGCTTTGGCTACACCCGTCGCCTGCTGGAACACTTGCAGCGTGGCACCGACTGGGACGCTTGCGGCGTACTGCAACTGGCCTTCGATGCCAAGGAAGACCATCGCCAGGCGCAACTGAGCCAAGCATTCAGCAGCACGTTGCTGCAACGCCTGGACACCGCGCAGGCCGAGGCACGGGCAGGCGTGGCGCTGGCCAGCGGCGGCCTGTATTACCCCGAAGGCGGCTGGGTGCACCCGCCGGCGCTGTGCCAATGGCAGTTGCACCACCCCAACATCGAGTTGCTGCCCCACCACGAGGTCGTGCAATTGCGCAAGGTCGACGGGCTGTGGCAAGCCTGGGACGGCGAGCGACTGCTGGCCAGCGCGCCGCTGGTGGTACTGGCCAGCGCCGCCGAGATCCACCGCTTCGAACCCTGTGCCGAGCTACCGCTCAAGCGCATTCGCGGGCAGATCACCTGCTTGCCGGCTACCGCCGCCAGCCAGGCACTGAGCAGCGTGGTGTGCGCCGACGGCTATGTTGCGCCGCCGAGGTTGGGCGAGCACACCCTGGGCGCCAGCTTCGACTTCCACAGCACCAACCTTGCCCCCACGGCTGCCGAGCATCGGAGCAACCTGGGCCTGCTGCGCGACATTTCTGCCGACCTGGCCGAACGCCTCGACGCCGAGGCCCAGGACCCTGCCCTGCTGCAAGGGCGCGCCGCCTTTCGCTGCACCAGCCCTGACTACCTGCCGATTGTCGGGCCACTGGCTGACAAGGCCGCGTTCAACCAGGTCTATGCGCAATTGGCCAAGGATGCGCGCCAGCTTCCAGCGCTTGCCTGCCCGTGGCTGGAAGGACTGTACATCAACAGCGGCCACGGCTCGCGGGGCCTGATCACCGCGCCCCTGGCTGGCGAACTGCTGGCCGCCTGGGTCGACAATGCGCCGCTGCCGGTACCCCGCAGCGTGGCCGAAGCCTGCCACCCGAATCGCTTCATGCTGCGCGAACTGATACGCGGCAAAGGCAGGCAGGGCAAAACGCTTATAACAGATTGATCTAAAACTCACAGGATCCGCACCGGTCAGTTCCTATGTGCCCGATTTCAGGGCACCTTCCCCAACGGAAAAACCGGTAAGGACTTATGTGCGGATTAGCTGGAGAGTTTCGTTTCACCCCTGTAGCCACCCCACCACGCCCGGCGAACCTCGCCGCGGTCGAGCGGATAACCCATCACCTGGCGCCTCGCGGCCCGGATGCGTGGGGCTTCCATAGCCAGGGGCCGATTGCCCTGGGCCATCGACGCCTGAAGATCATGGACCTGTCCGACGGCTCGGCGCAGCCCATGGTCGACAGCCAACTGGGCCTGTCGCTGGCGTTCAACGGCGCCATCTATAACTTCCCGGAGCTGCGCAGCGAGCTGGAAAGCCTCGGCTATGCGTTCTATTCGGACGGTGACACCGAAGTGCTGCTCAAGGGCTACCACGCCTGGGGTGCCGAGCTGCTGCCGCGCCTGAACGGCATGTTCGCCCTGGCGATCTGGGAACGCGACAGCCAGCAGCTGTTCCTGGCCCGCGACCGCCTGGGCGTGAAGCCGCTGTACCTGTCGCGCACCGGCGAACGTCTGCGCTTCGCTTCCAGCCTGCCGGCGCTGCTCAAGGGCGGCGACATCGACCCCATGCTCGACCCAGTGGCGCTCAACCACTACCTGAACTTCCATGCGGTGGTGCCTGCGCCGCGTACCTTGCTGGCCAACATCGAGAAGCTGCCACCGGCCACCTGGATGCGCATCGATGCCCAGGGCCGCTGCGAGCAGCACGTGTGGTGGAACCTGCACTATGGCCCGCGCACCGACGAACAGCACCTGAGCCTGGAAGACTGGCGCGACCGCGTGCTCGACAGCACCCGTGAAGCCGTCGCGATTCGCCAGCGCGCCGCGGTGGATGTCGGCGTGCTGCTGTCGGGCGGTGTCGACTCGAGCCTGCTGGTGGGGTTGCTGCGCGAAGCCGGCGTCGACGACCTGTCGACCTTCTCGATCGGCTTTGAAGACGCTGGCGGCGAACGCGGCGACGAGTTCCAGTACTCCGACCTGATCGCCCGGCACTACGGCACCCGCCATCACCAGTTGCGCATCGACGAGCGTGAAATCATCGAACAGTTGCCGGCCGCCTTTCGCGCCATGAGCGAACCGATGGTCAGCCACGACTGCATTGCCTTTTACTTGTTGTCGCGCGAAGTGGCCAAGCACTGCAAGGTGGTGCAGAGCGGCCAGGGCGCCGATGAACTGTTCGCCGGCTACCACTGGTACCCGCAGGTGGACGGCGCGCAGGATCCGTATGCGGCCTACCGCGATGCATTCTTCGACCGCAGCCTGGCCGAGTACCGCGACACCGTGCAGCCTGGCTGGCGCGTGGAAAACGATGCGGCCGGCGACTTCGTGCGCCAGCACTTCGCCCAGCACGGCGCCAGCGCCGCAGTGGACAAGGCGTTGCGCCTGGACAGCACGGTGATGCTGGTGGACGACCCGGTCAAACGGGTCGACAACATGACCATGGCCTGGGGCCTGGAGGCCCGTACACCGTTCCTCGACTACCGCCTGGTGGAGCTGTCGGCGCGTATTCCGGCGCAGTTCAAGCTACCCGATGGCGGCAAGCAGGTACTCAAGGAAGCCGCGCGCCTGGTCATCCCCAGCGAAGTCATCGACCGCAAGAAGGGCTATTTCCCGGTACCCGGCCTCAAGCACCTGCAAGGCGCCACGCTGGATTGGGTGCGCGAGCTGCTGCTGGACCCGAGCCAGGACCGTGGCCTGTTCCAACCGGCCATGCTCGACCGCCTGCTCAGCGACCCGCATGGCCAACTGACGCCATTGCGCGGTTCCAAACTGTGGCAACTGGCCGCGCTGAACCTGTGGCTCAGCGAACAAGGAATCTGATCGATGAAAGCCCATGCCTCACCCTATGGCCAGCGCCTGTTGCGCGGCCAGGTGCCGTCTTACGAGCGCCTGCAGGCACAACTGGCCGGCGACGGCAGCGAGCCGCACGACCAGCCGCGTTCACTGCACTGCGGCTGGGGTCGGCTGCTGATCGGCCACACCTACCCCGACCCGGCCAGCCTGGCCGCCGCGCTGGCCCAGGAACAACCCGGCGAGCGCGACATCGCGCTGTATGTGGCTGCCCCGCAACAGGTCCTGGCGCAGGCGCCGCAGCAACTGTTCCTCGACCCCTCCGACACCCTGCGCCTGTGGTTCAGCGACTACCGCCAGGCCCAGCGGGTGTTCCGTGGCTTTCGCATTCGCCGGGCGCAGAACGACCGCGACTGGGCAGCCATCAACCACCTGTATGTAGCGCGCGGCATGCTGCCGGTCGACCCGGCGCTGATCACCCCACGCCATCTGGGCGGGCCGGTGTACTGGCTGGCCGAAGACGAACACAGTGGTGCGGTGATCGGCAGCGTGATGGGCCTGAACCACCACAAGGCGTTCGACGACCCGGAGCACGGCAGCAGCCTCTGGTGCCTGGCCGTAGACCCCAACTGCACCCGGCCCGGGGTCGGTGAAGTGCTGGTGCGCCACCTGATCGAGCACTGCATGAGCCGCGGCCTCAGCCATCTGGACCTGTCGGTGTTGCACGACAACCGCCAGGCCAAGCGGCTGTACGCCAAGCTCGGTTTTCGCAACCTGCAGACCTTCGCGATCAAGCGCAAGAACGGCATCAACCAGCCGCTGTTCCTCGGCCCTGGCCCGCAGGCCGGGCTCAACCCCTATGCACGGATCATCGTCGACGAAGCCTACAAGCGCGGCATCGACGTACAGGTCGACGATGCCGATGCGGGCCTGTTCACCCTTAACCATGGCGGGCGCCGGGTGCGCTGTCGTGAATCGCTCAGTGACCTGACCAGCGCCGTGAGCATGGCCTTGTGCCAGGACAAGAGCCTGACCCACAAGGTGCTCGAAAAAGCCGGGTTGAGCCTGCCGGCGCAACAACTGGCTGGTAACGCCGCCGATAACCTGGCGTTTCTCGACGACCACGGCGCAGTGGTGGTCAAGCCGCTGGACGGTGAGCAAGGCAACGGTGTGGCCGTCAACCTGACCACCCTGGACGAATTGACTGCTGCCATCGAACAGGCCCGCCGGTTCGACAGCCGCGTGCTGCTGGAGAGCTTTCACCAGGGCCTGGACCTGCGCATCGTGGTGATCGGTTTCGAGGTGGTCGCGGCGGCCATCCGCCACCCGGCGTCGATCACCGGCGATGGCCAGCACACTGTCGGCGCACTGATCGAGGCCCAGAGCCGTCGTCGCCAAGCCGCCACCGGCGGCGAAAGCAAGATCCCGCTGGACGGCGAAACCGAGCGCACGCTGCAGGCCGCCGGCGTCGACTACAGCACCGTGCTGGCGGCCGGCCAGCACCTGGCGGTGCGGCGTACCGCCAACCTGCACACCGGAGGCTGCCTGGAGGATGTCACTGCACGCCTGCACCCGACCCTGGCCGAAGCCGCCGTGCGCGCCGCCCGCGCCCTGGACATTCCGGTCGTCGGGCTGGACCTGATGGTCGCAGCCGCCGACCAGCCCGACTACGTGTTCATCGAGGCCAACGAACGGGTCGGCCTGGCCAACCACGAACCGCAACCCACTGCCGAACGCTTCGTCGACCTGCTGTTCCCCCACAGCCGGCCAGCGCTGTAGCCAGACGAAGCCTTGAGGAGCCCGCATGCCCGAGAAACTGCCCGAACCCGACCTCAACTACCTGCAAAAGGTCCTGCTGGAGATGCTCGCCATCCCCAGCCCCACTGGCTTCACCGACACCATCGTGCGTTATGTGGCCGAACGCCTGGAAGAACTGGGCATCCCCTTCGAACTGACGCGGCGCGGCACCATCCGCGCCACCCTCAAGGGCCGCAAGAGCTCCCCTGACCGCGCCGTGTCGGCGCATTTGGACACCATCGGCGCCAGCGTTCGTACCCTGCAGGACAACGGCCGCCTGGGCCTGGCACCGGTAGGCTGCTGGTCCAGCCGTTTCGCCGAAGGCAGCCGTGTGAGCGTGTTTACCGACACCGGCGTGTTTCGTGGCAGCGTGTTGCCACTGATGGCCAGCGGGCATGCCTTCAACACCGCCGTCGACCAGATGCCGGTGAGCTGGGAGCATGTCGAACTGCGCCTGGACGCCTACTGCACCACCCGCGCCGACTGCGAGACGCTGGGCATCGGCATCGGTGACTTCGTGGCCTTCGACCCGTTGCCCGAGTTCACCGAAAGCGGCCACATCAGTGCCCGCCACCTGGATGACAAGGCCGGCGTGGCCGCCCTGCTCGCCTCGCTCAAAGCCATTGTCGAAAGCGGCATCCAGCCGCAGATCGACTGCCACCCGTTGTTCACCATTACCGAGGAAACCGGCTCAGGGGCCGCAGCAGCGCTGCCGTGGGACGTGAGTGAGTTCGTCGGCATCGACATCGCCCCCGTGGCACCGGGGCAACACTCCAGCGAACATGCCGTGAGCGTAGCCATGCAGGACTCGGCCGGCCCCTACGACTATCACCTGTCGCGCCACCTCCTGAGCCTGGGGCGCGAGCACGGGCTGCCGGTACGCCGCGACCTGTTTCGCTACTATTTCAGCGACGCGCACTCGGCGATCACCGCCGGCCACGATATCCGCACCGCCTTGCTGGCATTTGGTTGCGATGCCACCCACGGCTACGAGCGTACCCACATCGACAGCCTGGCGGCCCTTAGCCGCCTGCTCAGCGCCTACCTGCTCAGCCCGCCGGTATTTGCCAGCGACTCCAAGCCCACCGGCAGTTCGCTGGAGAGCTTCAGCCATCAGCTCGAACATGACGCACAGATGGAAAGCGATACTCGGGTACCGGCGGTCGACAGCCTGCTCGGGCAAAAAGGCTAGCCACACACAGGGAGGGTTTCGCGTAGCATGTGCGAAACCTTTTCTGATGTTGTGCTTTTTCTATGTTGATTCCCTACGACCAGCTCGAAGCCGAAACCCTGACCCGCCTGATCGAAGATTTCGTCACCCGCGACGGCACCGACAATGGTGACGATACCCCGCTGGAAACCCGCGTCCTGCGGGTTCGCCAGGCGTTGGCAAAGGGCCAGGCGTTCATCCTGTTCGACCTGGAGAGCCAGCAGTGTCAATTGCTGGCCAAGCACGATGTACCGCGTGAGCTGCTCGACTGAGCGGATCAGCCGCCGTGCCCGGTCTTGCCCAGATGTTCGGCAATGCGCCGATAGATTTCGGCACGGTGCACTTCGACGTCCCGTGGCGCACTGATACCGAAACGTACGGTGCTCCCATCAACCGCCAGCACCTTGATCTTGATGTCGTCATCGATGGTGATGACTTCTCCGACTTCACGGCCTATGACCAGCATTCTCCAATCCTCCACATAAGGGGAAACTGGAGACTGAACGGGGTGCTGAAACGGTTCAATGCTCTGACACGCAAATAGACCGTTCCTACAAGCCATAAAGACACCGCCTACAAGCTCCTACTGCCTCAGCTGTTTTGCAGGCGCGGTCCTACCACGATGATGGTGGCACCGATCACACACAGCAGCGCGCCGAGCCAGTCACTGCCCAGCGGGCGTGCACGCTCGATCAGGGCCAGCCACAGCAGTGACGTGACAATGTAGATACCGCCATACGCGGCGTACGCGCGCCCGGCGTAGGCTGCTTCGACACGGGTCAGCAACAGCCCGAACAGGGTCAGGCTGAGCAGCGCCGGTGCGATCCACCAGCCGCTCTTGCCCAGCCGCAACCACATGTAGAAGGCGTAGCAGCCGGCGATCTCGAACACCGCAGCAAGAAAGAACCACCCATAATTGATCACGTTCACCGCCCGCCTGCGCAAAAGCGCCAAGCATACCGCAGCTGCGCCTCAGGTCGCTGCCGGGCGGCCCTTGGCGCGCATCCGGCTGGCCATGTCCGTCATCTCGTCATACAGCGCCTGCGGGTTGTGCTGCTTGAGCTGCCAGGCCTGGCGGCCTTGCTCATGGGGCAGGATCAGAAACTCGCCGCGTGCCACCTGCTCATAGATATACGCAGCAATATCGCTGGCGCTGATGGGCGAGCTTTCCAGCAACTTGCCGACCTGTGCCTTCATGGCCGGCGTGGGGCCGCGAAACGAGTCGAGCAGGTTGGTCTGGAAGAACGACGGGCACACCACATGCACCGCCACCTCCTGTTGGCGCAGCTCGACCAGCAGGCTCTCGGACAGCGCCACCACGCGGCCTTGGCCACGTTGTAGTTGCTCATGGCCGGGCCTTGCATCAGCGCAGCCATCGACGCGATGTTGATGATGCGCCCCTTGCTGCGCTCGAGCAGTGGCAGGAAGGCCTTGCAGCCCTTGACCACGCCCATCAGGTTGATCGCGATCTGCCAGTCCCAGTCCTCCAGTGACAGCTCGGCAAAGAAGCCGCCCGAGGCGACCCCGGCGTTGTTGACGATGACATCGATCCCCCCGAGTTTTTCGTCGCAGGCCTGGGCCAACGCGGTGAGCTGGCTGTAGTCGCGCACGTCGCAGCGCTGGGTGAAACCATCGCCGCCTGCCTCGCGCACCAGGGCCAGGGTGTGTTGCAAGCCGGGCTCATTGACATCGCTCAGCGCCAGCTGCCAGCCCTCGCGGGCCCAGCGCAGGGCAATTTCGCGGCCCAGGCCCGAGCCGGCGCCAGTGATCATCATGCGATTGTGCATACACGGATGCCTTGTTGCTGAAGGTGAAGGCCAGTGTAGCGAAGCCCCCGACGCGGCCCACGCTGTATCAGCTTGCTGAATAACGCAGGCAAACACACAACGAACTAAACTTTCGCTTGCCTGTGGGAGTCCGAATTAACAGGCGGGCATGAATCGCATGTCCGAAGAGATGGATCGCTACTGAACGCCAACTACCGTACTCAATAAAAGGACTCTGCCATGGGCACCATACTTATCATCATCCTGATTCTGCTGTTGATCGGTGGCTTACCCGTGTTCCCGCACTCCAGAAGTTGGGGTTATGGCCCGTCAGGCATCATTGGTACCGTGCTGATCATTCTGTTGATCCTGTTGTTGCTCGGCAAGATATAGCGCAGACCAAAAAAAACGGCCCGAAGGCCGTTTTTTTACGCCGCACGTTTAGTGCGAAACTGCACCACTTGCCCCCAGGCCAGTCTGCGAACGCACAAACTGCGGGAAGAACAGCGCACGCTCTTCATCGGCGGCCTTGGACTTGTCGGTGATCGAGAAGAACCAGATACCGACAAACGCAATCAGCATCGAGAACAGCGCCGGGTACTCGTACGGGAAGATAGCCTTCTCGTGACCCAGGATCTGCACCCAGATGGTCGGGCCGAGCACCATCAGGCCCACGGCACTCACCAGGCCCAGCCAGCCACCCACCATGGCACCACGGGTGGTCAGTTTCTTCCAGTACATCGAAAGCAGCAGTACCGGGAAGTTGCAGCTGGCTGCGATCGAGAACGCCAGGCCGACCATGAACGCGATGTTCTGGCTTTCGAACAGAATGCCCAGGCCGATGGCCAGCACACCCAGTGCGATGGTGGTGATCTTCGACACGCGGATTTCATCCTTGTCGTTGGCCTTGCCCTTGCGCCATACGCTGGCATACAGGTCGTGGGACACCGCCGACGCACCGGCCAGGGTCAAGCCGGCAACCACTGCCAGGATGGTGGCGAACGCCACGGCCGAAATGAAGCCCAGGAAGATACTGCCACCGACCGCATCGGCCAGGTGCACAGCGGCCATGTTGTTACCGCCCAGCAAGGCGCCTGCGGCATCCTTGAAGTCCGGGTTGGTGCTCACCAGCAGAATCGCGCCGAAACCGATGATGAAGGTCAGGATGTAGAAGTAGCCGATGAAACCGGTTGCATACAGCACGCTCTTGCGCGCTTCCTTGGCATCGCTCACGGTGAAGAAGCGCATCAGGATGTGCGGCAGGCCGGCAGTACCGAACATCAGCGCCAGGCCCAGCGAGAACGCGGAAATCGGATCTTTGACCAGGCCGCCCGGGCTCATGATCGCTTCACCTTTGGGGTGAACCTTGATCGCCTCGGAGAACAGCGCACTGAAGTCGAAGTTGACGTGCTTCATTACCATCAGCGCCATGAAGCTGGCGCCCGACAGCAGCAGCACCGCCTTGATGATCTGTACCCAGGTGGTCGCGAGCATGCCGCCGAACAGCACGTACATGCACATCAGGATACCCACCAGGATCACTGCCACATGGTAGTCCAGGCCGAACAGCAGCTGGATCAGCTTGCCGGCACCGACCATCTGCGCGATCAGGTAGAACGCCACCACCACCAGCGAGCCCGAGGCCGACAGGGTGCGGATCTGTTTTTGCCCCAGGCGGTAGGACGCCACGTCGGCAAAGGTGTATTTACCCAGGTTGCGCAGGCGCTCGGCGATCAGGAACAGAATGATCGGCCAGCCCACCAGGAAGCCGATCGAGTAGATCAGACCGTCATAACCGGAGGTGTACACCAGCGCGGAAATACCCAGGAAAGACGCTGCCGACATATAGTCGCCGGCAATCGCCAGGCCGTTCTGGAAGCCGGTAATGCGACCGCCCGCAGCGTAGTAGTCAGAGGCAGACTTGTTGCGCTTGGACGCCCAGTAGGTGATGCACAGGGTGGCACCGACGAAAGCGACGAACATCAGGATCGCCGAAACGTTGAGGGGTTGCTTGTGCACCTCGCCGGTCAGGGCGTCGGCGGCCCAGACGGCAGGCGCAAACGCGCCAAAGGCCAGTGTTGCCAGTAGACGCCGGATCATTGCTGAGCCTCCTTCAGAATCGCGTTGTTCAGCTCATCGAACTCACCATTGGCACGACGTACGTAAATGCCGGTCAGGACGAAGGCCGAGACGATCAGGCCGACACCCAGGGGGATGCCCCAGGTAATCGAGGAGTCAGGGCTGATCTTGGCACCCAGTACCTGGGGGCCATAGGCAATCAACAGGATGAAAGCGGCGTAAAGCCCGAGCATGATCGCCGAAAGAATCCAGGCGAATCGTTCCCGTTTTGACACCAGCTCCTTGAACCGCGGGCTGTTTTGTATCGAGAGATAAATGCTGTCGTTCATTGTTTTTGTCCTCGCAGCACAGATTAGGTAGTACCCACTCCACTTTATGCTGCCTTGGGACGCACTCCAGACGACCTTAGTCTTAGATGTAAAACTCTTTTACAGCCTCTGTAACAGCCGCCAACGACAAAGGCCGCGCGATCGAGAACGACCACGCGGCCCTGGAAGGCGCAAGATAGAGGCATCAGGCCATTACTTGGCGATCCATTCGGCGACGCGCTCGGGGTGTTTGGCGACCCAGTCCCTGGCCGCGGCGTCAGGCTTTGCGCCCTCTTGAATGGCCAGCATGACCTCGCCGATCTCGTCCTTGGACTGCCACGAGAACTTCTTCAGGAACGCCGCCACTTCCGGCGCCTTGCCCTCAAGCTGTTTGCTGCCGATGCTGTTGACGGTTTCGGCGGCGCCGTACACACCTTTGGGGTCTTCAAGAAAGCGCAGCTTCCACTTGGCAAACATCCAGTGCGGTACCCAGCCGGTGACTGCGATCGACTGTTGCTTGGCGTACGCACGCCCGAGTTCCGAGGTCATCGCCGCGCCCGAGCTGGCCTGCAACTTGTAGCCAGTGAGGTCGTAGTCCTTGATTGCCTGGTCGGACTTGAGCATGACACCAGAGCCGGCATCGATGCCGACAATCTTTTTCTTGAAGCTGTCATCGGTCTTCAGGTCGCCGATCGACTGCGCCTTGACGTACTCGGGGACAATCAGACCGATCTTGGCATCCTTGAAGTTAGGCCCGTAGTCGACGACGTTGTCCTTGTTTTTGTTCCAGTATTCGCCATGGGTCACCGGTAGCCAGGCCGACAGCATGGCGTCGAGTTTGCCGGTGGCCACCCCCTGCCACATGATGCCGGTGGCCACCGGCATCAGCTTGACGTCATAACCGAGCTTCTGCTTGATCACTTCAGCTGCCACATGGGTCGTCGCCACACTGTCGGACCACCCATCGACGTAGCCGATGCTTACTTCCTTGGCCATCGCCATGCTGGTGCTCATGGCCAGTAACAGGGCGCTGCTCGCCCCCAGGAGTCGTCGCATTTTCATCAAAGCATCCCCTCGTCACGTCACGGAAGCTGCATCATCAACCGACGCTGCGGGGCAACCTGCTCTGGCAGCGACGTTGAAACATCGAGAAACGACAGCACAAACCCAAGCACCTCGGCGCGGCACGGGTTTGCGCACTACCCGCTCGAACTTTGCATGCCTGCGCGCTGGCAGGCGGAATTTGCAGGTAGTATGGGCCGCTTTGCATCCTGACCGGTCCGATCCATGCCCCTGACTGCCCGCTTCCCGTTGCTGCCTTATCTGTTTGCCTGCCTGTTCGGCCTGCTTGCGCTGGGAGGGGTATGGTACGGCCTGGGCAAACCGGTGCTGCTACCCGATGCGGCCAGCGCCACGCACAAGCTGCAATGCGCCTCGTACACCCCGTTCGACAAGGACCAGTCGCCGTTCGACCAGCCGTTCAAGCTGCGCCTGGAACGCGTCGACGCCGACCTTGCGCTGCTCGCGCAGCGTTTCGAGTGCATCCGTACCTACTCCATGACTGGCCTCGAAGCGATCCCGCAACTGGCGCGCAAGCATGGCCTCAAGGTGATGTTCGGCGCCTGGGTGAACGCCAACCCGGTGGATACCGACAAGGAAATCAGGGCGTTGATTGCCACCGCCAATGCCAACCCGGACATCACCCGCGCGGTGATCGTGGGCAACGAGGTACTGCTGCGCAAGGAAGTCACGGGCGATCACCTGGCCGAGCTGATTCGCCAGGTCAAAAGCCAGGTGCAGGTACCGGTGACTTACGCCGATGTGTGGGACTTCTGGCTGCAGCACCCGCAGATCGAACCTCAGGTCGACTTCCTCACCATCCACCTGCTGCCGTACTGGGAAGACGAGCCCAGGGGCATCGACGATGCACTCGCGCACGTGGGCGAGATTCGCCAGGTGTTTGGCAAGCGTTTTGCGCCCAAGGACGTCCTGATCGGCGAAACCGGCTGGCCCAGTGAAGGGCGCCAGCGTGAGACGGCCCTGCCCAGCCCGGTCAACGAGGCGCGTTTCATTCGCGGCTTTGTGGCCATGGCCGAGCAGCAGGGCTGGCACTACAACCTGATCGAAGCCTTCGACCAGCCGTGGAAGCGTGCCAGTGAAGGTGCAGTGGGCGGTTACTGGGGGTTGTACGACGCCAACCGTCACGACAAGGGGGTGCTTGAAGGGCCGGTCAGCAACCTGAGCCTGTGGCCGCAATGGCTGGGCATCGGCGTGCTGCTGTTTGCCATCACACTCGTGCTGGCCGGCCCGGTACGCGGTGTGCGGGCGGGCATTGCGCTGCCGCTGCTGGCGGCGCTGGGCGCAGCGTGCCTGGGGTTGTGGGGCGAGCTGGTGCGGGTCAACAGCCGCTTTGTCGAAGAGTGGGTATGGGCGCTGTTGCTGGCGGGTTTGAACCTGCTGGTGCTGGCGCATGGCGCCCTGGCCATGGCGCAGCGCAGTGGCTGGCGTGAGCGCTTGTTCGTCTGGCTTGAGGCGCGGGCGGGCTGGTGGGTAATGGCGGCGGGCTTCGCTGCAGCGGTGAGCATGCTGGCGTTGGTATTCGACCCGCGCTACCGCAGCTTCCCGAGTGCAGCCCTGGTGCTGCCGGCAGTGGTCTACCTGCTGCGTCCGGTACCGGTGGCGCGTGCAGAAGTGGCGTTGCTGACGTTCATCGTCGGTGCGGGGATTGCGCCACAGTTGTACATCGAGGGGTTGAGCAGCCAGCAGGCGCTGGTGTGGGCGCTGGTCAGCGCGGGGATGGTGGCGGCGCTGTGGCGTTGCTTGCGGGTAAGGCAAGCCTGAGCCCTGGCGGCTGCTTCGCAGCCTTCGCTGGCAAGCCAGCTCCCACGGGTTCTCTACAGGCCGCAAG
>NZ_JAAHBU010000200.1 GCF_010671725.1 Pseudomonas brassicae
TCCAACCTGCGTGAAGGGGATGACTAGGGTCAAGCTTGTTGCGAGGCCCCAAATTGTATCGCTGTTGAAGGAACTCAAGTCGAGTGCCTTTCTGTTTACCGACGTACTTTTCGTCCCATTCGTGCACGCCCTCAACTGGATCCGCTAAACGTACAACCGCTACACCATTTCTGATTCTTATATCTGTGACGTACAGATGGAATGGCTCAGACTTCCTTAGTCCGCCAAAGAATAGCAGTAACAGAAAAAGTTTATCTCTTGTGGACGATGCGGCCCTTATAAGCTCCAACACCTTGTCCGCAGGGAAGTGTTTTGGGATTCTGTTCTTTTTGTTCTTCTTTCGTGGTGTCCGATTGGTTCTGGTGGCGACTATGCCTCGGGCTTCCTGAGTGAATTGCTGAAGTTGGAAGTTTCTATCCCATGTTTTTTTGATCGCCATCTTAGAGTTGAGAGTTTGCTGTTCTTTTATGCCGAGGTCGGAAATCAGCTTCATCTCAATCGGATTGATCGGAGTGTGATCAAAGTTTCCTGCCGCAAAGTCGGTAAATTCCAGCGCATAACGATAGTCGTCGATAGCGGTGTTCCGACCTACTGGTGTCCAACCTAGATGGATGTCTCCGAACTGCCTGGCTTCAAGGAAGCGAAGCACCATTCTTTCCAACTGCTCTGGAGTCAGCGCCCGACCTTTCTCAACGATCATGTAGAAATCGTATAGGCGGCCCACGGCTTTCACGGATTTCTTGATTTTCTGGGGGCTGGCCACGTCGATCAGCATCTGCTCTCGCGTCCACGCTAGGCACAGGAGACTCACCTCGCCGTCCTCTAGGACGAGCACGGGCACCGCGCTCCCCGTGGCTCCTTCGGCGACGTTGATCGAGATGACTAGGTGAAGCGTCCGCTTTGCCATGCGTGTCCCAGTATAATAGTAGGGGGTCATGCAGGTGTAGGACAGGACTAGCGGTATGTCAAATTCTTCTTGTAAATCAGTATGTTATCGACGATTTAGGCATATATTGATTGGTTTCGAAGCGGTACTAGTTTCATTAGTTGGACTAGTACAGGGTCTATAACGATCGCAAACATGAAGCCGCGCGCTGCGTTGGCCCAGTCGGCGCCGATGGCCAGCACGCTGGCGATGTCGAAGGCACTGACGATCTTGCCACTGGCGCCCAGCTTGATCTTGTCGCGCAGGTTCAGCCCTACCAGGGTGTTGTGCACGAACAGCAGGCCTTCGCGCAGCGGTACGCCGATATGGTCGGTGAACTCCACCGGCGCGGCGCCGGTGCCGCCTTCCTTGCCGTCCACCACGATGAAGTCGGGCAGGATGCCGGTTTGCAGCATGGCCTTGGCGATGCCCATGAACTCCCAGGGGTGGCCCAGGCAGAACTTGAAGCCCACCGGCTTGCCACCCGACAGTTCGCGCAGCTGGGCGATGAACTGCATCAGTTCGATGGGGGTTGAGAACGCACTGTGCCGCGACGGCGAAATGCAGTCCTCGCCCATCAGGATGCCGCGCGTATCGGCGATCTCCTGGGTGACCTTGTGCTTGGGCAGGATGCCGCCATGGCCCGGCTTGGCACCCTGGCTCATCTTGATTTCGATCATGCGCACCTGCGGGTTGCGCGCCTGTTCGGCGAAGCGCTCGGGGTCGAAACGCCCCTCCGAGGTGCGGCAGCCGAAGTAGCCGCTGCCCAGCTCCCAGGTCAGGTCGCCACCGTGTTCGCGATGGTACGGGCTGATGCTGCCTTCGCCGGTGTCGTGGGCGAAGTTACCGAGCTTGGCGCCCTGGTTCAGTGCGCGGATCGCGTTGCGCTGAGCGAGCCGAAGCTCATCGCCGAAATGTTGAACACCGAGGCCGAGTAGGGCTGGCTGCACTGCGGGCCGCCGACGATCACGCGAAAGCTCTCGGGGTCGCTGAGCGGCGCCGGGCGCATGGAATGGCCGATGAACTCGAAGCCCGACTGGTACACGTCGATCAGGGTACCGAAGGGTTTGTCGGCGCTCTCGTTCTTGGCCCGCGAGTACACCAGTGAGCGTTGGGCGCGGGAGAAGGGCAGGGCGTCGCTGTCGGATTCGAGCAGGTACTGGCGGATTTCCGGGCGGATGCCTTCGACCAGGTAGCGGATGTTGCCCAGGATCGGATAATTGCGGCGTACCGCATGGCGGCTTTGCAGCAGGTCGAACAGGCCCAGCAGGCTGAGCAGGGTGGTGACCAGGGTCAACGGCCACAGCCAGTCGTGGTGCTGAAACGGCAGGCTGGCCAGGCTAAACACGACGCAGGCGGCGAAGAAGGCGTAACGGCTGAGAAGGGACAGGCTCATGCGGGATCCTTGTGCAGGCAATCCAAGACCTTATATCGATTAGGGTTTTGAAAGCCAGTGAAGGTGTCGCGGCGGCTAGAATGCTTGCGCTGGCGGCGCACGGTATCAAGAGCGGCAGAACTGCATTGGCTGGCACATGGGCGCCACCGTGGTTCTCGGCCGAAGCGTCCTGACGAATACCCAATGGCCCGTCTGGAGATGGCATCCGGGCGTCAGGCTCTGTACGAAAAGCCTTGATACTCGGTGATGCTGCGTTGAAAACAGCCTCGG
>NZ_JAAHBU010000201.1 GCF_010671725.1 Pseudomonas brassicae
TCCCACAGGTACATCACTGTCCTTGAGGGCAGTAGAGCACCTGTGCGAGCTGGCTTGCCAGCGAAGGGGGCTTGAAGGCTGGCCTGGCTACTGCACCTGCACCATCAACTCAACCTGCACCTTGGCCAGCATCTGCTCCATCCCCCCGCCCCGGCGCATTCCGCGCACCGGGCAGGCGTCCAGGTAGTCCAGACCCACCGCCAGTTTCAGATGACGCTCCGGGCGCGCCAGCCGGTTGGTGATGTCGAAGCTGTACCAGCCGTCCTGCAGCCACGCCTCGGCCCACGCATGGCTGGCCAGGTGAGTGGCATCCTCGGTGCACAGGTAGCCCGACACATAACGCGCCGGTATGCCCAGGCTGCGAGCACACGCCAGAAACGCATGGGTATGGTCCTGGCACACGCCCACCGCCCCGGCGAACGACTCGGCCGCCGTGGTGCCGACACTGGTCGCCCCCGGGCTGTAGGGCATGTGCTCGGCCAGCGCATTCATCAAGTCGATCAAGGCCGCGCGGTCACGCCGCGCCCCGCAATGCTGCAGCGCAAACGCCTGCAGCGCCTCATCCGCCGCCGTGAGCGGGCTGCTGCGCAGGAACGGCAACGGTGACTGGTCGTCCGGCTCCACCTCCCGCGTCGGGTCGATCTCGACCTGCCCCTGGGCGCACAGCACGATCTCGCCATGCGGCTCGTCCAGGGTCAACACGTGCAGGACGTTGCCATAGGGGTCGATCTGGCTGCGCACGCTGCGCGGCATGTCCACCTGCCAGTCGATGACGCGCTGGCGCGCACTGTCCTGCGGGGTAAGGCGCAGGAACTGAATGCTGGTACACACCTCGTCGGCATAGCGGTAGGTGGTGTCGTGACGGATGGACAATTTCATACCACCTCCAGATAAGATGCGTGAATAGTCTGGCCCAGCTCGCGCACCTGGTCGATGAATTCGATCAGCCACGCATGCAACCCCGAATCGAGAATCTCGTCGATGCCGGTATAGCGCAGCCGTGCCGACAACCCTGCTGCCAGGCGTTGCGCAGGGCGCCCGTTGATGCCCGGCAGGCCCGACAGGATCAGGTCGAGCTCTTCGATGCAGGCGTGCAGCGAACGGGGCACATCGGCACGTAACAGCAGCATTTCCGAGACCTGCTCGGCATTCGGCGCGTTGCGGTAGATCTCGTTGAAGGCCTCGAACGAGGACAGTGCGCGCAGCAACGCGCTCCACTGGTAATAGCCGCGTGCCGACTGGTCGCTGACCTCGTCCGACTCTTCGCCGAACATCTCGTAGCGCGCATCCAGTAGCCGCAAGGTGTTGTCGGCACGCTCGATAAAGGTGCCCAGGCGGATGAAGCCATAGGCGTCGTTGCGCATGATGGTGCCCGAGGTGGCCCCGCGAAACAGGTGCGAACGCTCCTTGACCCATTCGCAGAACTGGCTGATGCCGTAGCGCCCCAGGCCATTGCTGGCGATGTTGCGCATCTCCAGCCAGGTGGCATTGATGTTCTCCCACATGTCGGCGGTGATCCGCCCGCGTACCGCGTGGGCATTGCTGCGCGCCGCACGCAGGCAGCAGTAGATGCTGCCGGGGTTACTCTCGTCGAGGGCGAAGAAGTGCAGCATGCGCTCGGTGTTCAAGGCGCCGTGCCGGGCCTTGTAGTCTTCCAGGGTGCCCGCCGCCAGCAGCGACATGGCGAGTTCGGCATGCCCGTCGGTGCGCCCGGCCTGGGGCATCAGCGACAACGAATAGCTGACTTCGAGCATACGCGCGAGGTTTTCCGCGCGCTCCAGGTAACGCGACATCCAGTAGAGGTCTGCGGCTGTTCTTGAAAGCATGGTTCAGTCCTCCACTACCCAGGTGTCCTTGGTGCCGCCGCCCTGCGACGAATTCACCACCAGCGAGCCTTCGCGCAACGCCACACGCGTCAGGCCGCCCGGCACCAGGCGCGTTTCGCTGCCCGACAGCACGAACGGACGCAAGTCGATGTGGCGCGGGGCGATGCCGCTTTCGACAAAGGTAGGACAGGTCGACAGGCACAGCGTGGGCTGCGCGATGTACGCCTCGGGGCGGGCCTTGAGGCGTACGCGAAACTCTTCGATCTGCGCCGCCGTGGCGGCCGGCCCCACGAGCATGCCGTAGCCGCCCGAGCCCTGGGTTTCCTTGACCACCAGGTGCTCCAGGTTGGCCAGCACATGGGACAACTCGGCCGGTTTGCGGCACTGCCAGGTGGGCACGTTCTTGAGGATCGGTTCCTCGTCCAGATAGAAGCGGATCATTTCACCGACATACGGATAGATCGATTTGTCGTCCGCCACCCCGGTGCCGACCGCGTTGGCCAGCACCACGTTGCCCAGGCGGTAGGCAGCGATCAGGCCCGGCACGCCCAGCATCGAGTCGGGGTTGAAGGTCAGCGGGTCGAGATAGGCATCATCCAGCCGGCGATAGATCACATCCACCGCCTGCGGGCCACAGGTGGTGCGCATGAACACGCGGTCGTCGCGCACGAACAGGTCGGCCCCTCCACCAGTTCCACGCCCATTTCCCGGGCCAGGAAGGCATGTTCGAAATAGGCGCTGTTGAAGCGGCCGGGGGTCAGTACCACCACGGTCGGGTTGTCCAGCGGGCTGGCGCTCTTGAGCGTATCCAGCAGCAGATTGGGATAGTGGTCGATCGGTGCGATGCGCTGCGCGGCAAACAACTCCGGGAACAGGCGCATCATCATCTTGCGGTCTTCGAGCATGTAGCTGACGCCGCTGGGGGTGCGCAGGTTGTCTTCGAGCACGTAGTAGCTGCCGTCGCCATCACGCACCAGGTCGACCCCGGCGATGTGGGCATAGATGCCGCGGTGCAGGCCCAGGCCTCGCATGGCAACCTGATAGCCCTCGTTGGCCAGCACCTGCTCGGCCGGGATGATGCCGGCCTTGAGGATGCGCTGCTCGTGGTAGATGTCGGCCAGGAACATGTTCAGCGCCTGCACCCGCTGGATGCAGCCGCGCTCGATCACCTGCCATTCGCTGGCCTTGATGCTGCGCGGGATGATGTCGAAGGGGATCAGGCGTTCGGTACCCTGCTCGTCGCCGTACAAGGTGAAGGTGATGCCGGCACGGTGGAACAACAGGTCGGCTTCGCGACGGCGTTGCTCCAGCAACTGTAGCGGCGTATCCGCCAACCAGCGTGCAAACTCCCGATAGTGCGGGCGGCATTGCCCCGCAGCGTCATACATCTCATTGAAAAAAGCTCGGGACATACCCCACTCCTCGCCGTGTTCACAACGGCTTGTTCTAATTGGCTGCTGTCGTCCACTACCCGGGCCTTGCAACAAACTTTAGCAAGCGCTGTGCCCAATGCCGGGCAAACCGCGAATTAGGCCGGCTCGCGCCTGCCGTCAGGCGCTGACACCGCGAAAAACGAACCAAAACAGTGCGAAACGTGGGCCCCGGCGCCACTGCGCACCTTTTGGTAACAATGTGTATCTACTGCCCTTGCCCCCCTGCACGGCGTGACGTCCTGACCTAGACTGGCGCGCATCCCTTTTTGCGAGTGTTGCGCCATGACTGCATCGCCTCTGCTGACCGCCTTTCTGCCCGTTGCGCTGGGCATCATCATGTTTGGCCTGGGGTTGTCGCTGACCCTGGCCGACTTTGCCCGCGTGGTGAAATACCCCAAGCCGGTGCTGATCGGCCTGGTGTGCCAGATAGTGCTGTTGCCGTTCATTTGTTTTCTGATCGCCAATGGTTTCGGCCTGGCGCCGGCGCTGGCGGTAGGCCTGATGCTGCTGGCGGCCTCGCCGGGCGGTACCACGGCCAACCTGTTCAGCCACCTGGCGCATGGTGATGTGGCGTTGAACATCACGTTGACGGCGGTGAACTCACTGATTGCGATCCTGACCATGCCCTTGCTGGTCAACCTGTCGCTGGCGTACTTCATGGAGGCTGACCAGGCCATACCGCTGCAGTTCGCCAAGGTGCTGCAGGTGTTTGCCATCGTGTTGGTGCCGGTGACCCTGGGCATGCTGGTGCGCCGGCTTACCCCAGCGTTTGCGGCGCGCATGGAGAAGCCGATGAAGCTGGTGGCGGCGGTGTTTCTGGCCGGCACAGTGATCCTGGCGCTGGTGAAAGACTGGCAGACCGTGGTCGAGTACGCGCCGCTGGTGGGCGCGGCGGCGTTGCTGTTCAACCTGCTGAGCCTGACCTTGGGTTACTGGGTGCCGCGTGTGCTGAAGATCCCGAAACGCCAGGCGATTGCCATCGGCATGGAGATTGGCATTCACAATGGCACCTTGGCGATTGCCCTGGCGCTGAGCCCGACGTTGCTGAACAACTCGACATGGCCATCCCGGCGCGCTGTACAGCCTGATCATGTTCTTCACGGCGGCGGGTTTTGGGTGGTGGGTGAGCCGCAGTCCGGCGCGGGCGGCGGTGCTGGATTGAGGTTTGCCGCCTGGTAGTAGCATTGGCTGGACCAGTGCGATGCAGGGCCGGGCTACCAAGGCTGACAACGCCGATCCCACAGGCCATGGTACGTTGCAACAGATGTGGAGCCGGCCTTGCCGGCGAAGCGCCGCGCGGGCGGCGCTCGATCTTCAGAGCGCTGGTGAATTCAAGGCATGCACCTTCAAGCCCTGATGCGATTTCAAGACAGGCGATCAAGGATTTCTCACAAGGCTCCGGCCGCAGATCGCACTGGCGCCCGATGTGCCAGCCAATACATCTCCCGCGCTCTTGAGATCTACAACGCCCGCACCAGGCAAATTTGCTCAATCGCCACGCCCTTCTATATTGAGCTAGTCCCTGTTGCGAGTGCCAAGCGTGGCCAGCACCGATCGGTTGATCATCTGCGAGCACTGCGACTGCGTGTATGAAAAGGTCGAACTCGCCAAACACCAGAAAGCGCTGTGCCTGCGTTGCGGCGCCGTGCTGCAGCGCTATAACGGCCTGAGCGTGCAACAACGCCTGGCGCTGAGCCTGACCGCAGCCATCCTGTGGCTGTTCGCCAATTTCTACCCGGTGATGAGCATCAGCCTGCAAGGTCTGCACAACAGCGCCACGCTGTGGGACTCGGTCAAGGCACTGGCCGATGGCCCGATCACCTTCATTGCCCTGGTAGCCGCCATTTCCATCATCATTGCGCCGATGTTCCAGTTGCTGTTGCTGATCTGGGTGCTGCTGCATGCGCTGGCCCGGCGTCGCTCGCCGGCCTTTCATCTGTGCATGCGCTGGCTTGAGACCTTGCGCCCCTGGAGCATGCTGGAGGTGTGCCTGCTCGGCGCGATGGTAGCGGTGTTCAAGCTGGCCGGGCTGCTCGATGTACTGCCCGGCATCGGCCTGATCGCCCTGGCTGCGCTGAGCCTGCTGATGATCCGCCTGGCCGGGCGCGACATTCGTGACCTGTGGAACCAACTGCCATGAACACGCCGCGACTGGCCGCCGATCTTGACCTGGTGCTGTGCCACGCCTGCGGGCTGGCCTGCGACAACCGCCAGCGGCCAACGTGTTGCGAACGCTGTGGCGCGCCACTGCACACACGCAAGCCCGACTCGCTGGCCCGTACCTGGGCCTACCTGATCGCGGCCCTGGTGTTCTACATCCCGGCCAACCTGTTGCCGGTGATGAACACCGCGCTGTTCGGCGCCGGCGCCGACAGCACCATCATGAGCGGCGTGCTGGAGTTCTGGGCCCACGGCGCCTGGGATATCGCCACGATCATCTTCATCGCCAGCATTGCGGTGCCCGCCACCAAATTCGTCGCTCTCGGCCTGCTGTTGATTACGGTACAGCGGCGCAGCACTTGGGCACAGCGCGAACGCTCGCGACTGTTTCGCTTCGTCGAACTGATTGGCTACTGGTCGATGCTCGACGTGATCGTGGTGGCGCTGGTGGCGGCACTGGTGAAATTCCAGGCCCTGGGGGACATCGAACCGCGCCTGGGCATCCTGTTCTTCGGCATGGTGGTGGTGTTCACCATGCTCGCTGCGATGAGTTTCGACCCCCGCCTGATCTGGGAACCCCCCGCTGCTTCCGAGGAGCCTGCGCATGAGCGATAACAGCCACCAGGACGCGGCGCAACCTGGCCGCCCGGCCATCAAGACCCGGCGATTCAGCGTCTCGCTGGTATGGATCGTGCCCATCGTGGCGGTGCTGGTAGGTGTTTCGCTGGTGGTGCACAGCTGGCTGCAGGAAGGCCCGACCATCCAGGTCACGTTCAAGACCGGCCAAGGGCTTGAAGCCAACAAGACCGCCGTGAAGTACCGCAATGTGGTGATCGGCCAGGTCAGCGCGGTCGAGCTGAGCCAGGACCAGAAGAGCGTCACCGCCACGGTCAAGCTGGTCAAGCAGGCCGAGAACTTCACGCGCCAGGACTCGCTGTTCTGGGTGGTGCGCCCGCGCATCGGTGCCGGTGGCGTGTCGGGTATCGACACGTTGTTCTCGGGCGACTTCATCGGCGCCGACGCCGGGGCAGTCGCAGGCACGCGCCAAGACGTTCACCGGCCTCGAGGCACCACCGCCGATCACCTATGGCGAGCCTGGCCGGCGCTTCAACCTGCATGCCTCCGACCTTGGCTCGCTGGGCATCGGCTCGCCGGTCTACTACCGCAAGATCCCGGTCGGGCAGGTGGTGTCGTATGCCCTG
>NZ_JAAHBU010000202.1 GCF_010671725.1 Pseudomonas brassicae
GGGGCACGCGACACCTCCGCTCGGCCTCTGCAAGGGGCGGTAGATCAAGATCAACAGCAAGATCAACAACACGCCGCAGGCGCTTGATGGGGCTGCGCATGACAATGAGCCGTCAGGCATGACCAACAAACACATCCGCAAACAGCTGATTACGCGGCAACCCTGCCAGGAACATCCGTCGCGCGAACTGCTCCACACTGGCCGCCGAACCACAGGCCAGCGCAATCGTCTGACGCGAAGGCAGACGCAACGCCGCCAACGCCTGCGGCAACTCGACCGGCGTCACCAACTCCACCTGCACCTGCGGATACTGCCTGGCAAGCTCGGCCAGCGGCCCGGCCAGGTAATGCCCGGCCGGCGTATGCGCCAGGTGCACCAGCCTGATCGGGCCTTGGTGCTGCTGACGCAGCGCCTCGCGCAAGATCCCCCACAACGGCGCCAGCCCGGTGCCAGCCGCCAACAGCCAGAGCGGGCGCGCCTGCCAGTCCGGGTCGTAATGCAGTGCGCCCCCGCGCAATTCGCCAAGACGCAGCACATCCCCCACGTGCAACGCGCGCGCCGAGGTACAGAACGCACCGGCGTAGCGGCAATCCAGGTGAAACGCCAACCCTGGATCCTCACCAGGCACACTGGCCAGCGAATAAGGCCGCGCAACACCCTGGGCATTCCACAGCACCAGATGCTGCCCGGCTTGATAACGCAACGGCGTGTCTGGTTGCACGCACACGCGCAGCACCTCGGCGCCCAACCACTGCAGCGCCGTCACCCGCGCCGGCACACCGTCACGCTGCGGATCAAACACCACCACCTGCAGGTCCTGCTCGACCCGGCACTGGCAAGCCAGACGCCAGCCCTGCATGCGCTTCGCCTCGCTCAACGCTTCGGGCCTGGCATCAGCCGGCTCACCCTCCAGGCAACGTACCAGGCAGGCATGGCAACTGCCGGCACGGCAACTGTAGGGCACCGCCACGCCAGCACTGTTGAGCGCATCGAGCAGGTTGCTGCCCGCCGCCACCTGCCAGCGGCGTTCACCCACGCGCACCTCAGGCATCGACCACCTCCCACGCCGGCAGGCAACGATCACGCCCGCTGCGCTTGGCCCGGTACAGAGCCTGGTCGGCACGGTGCAACGCCGCGTCCAGATCGTCGCCAGCAGTCAGCAAGGTCATGCCCACCGACAGGCTCAACGGCCCCAGGCGCAAGCCGAATGCCCTCGGGTCGACGCCGGCAAACGCCACGCGCAAGCGCTCGCAGCAGGCGTGCAAGGCCTCGGCAGTGCAATCGGGCAGCAACAGCACGAACTCCTCGCCGCCATATCGCGCGAGCACGGCGCCCTCCTCCAGGCAACCGCCGGCCACCCGTGCAAATGCCTGTAGCACCTGATCGCCCGCCGCATGCCCATGGGCATCGTTGATACGCTTGAAGTGGTCCAGGTCGATCAGCGCCAGGCCATGCCGGCACCCCATCGGCAGGCACTGCAGCGCACGGCCGGCCAGGCCGAGAAAATGCCGACGGTTGAACAACCCGGTCAGTTCGTCGGTAGCCACCAGTGTCTCCAACTGCCCCATCATCGCGCGCAAGGTGTCCTGGTGCGCCTGCAAGGCTATGCGGCGCTGACGCACGCGCTGGCGCGCGGCCTGCACATAGCGCGCGTACAGGCACAGCCAACTGAGCACCACGAACAGCGTGCATACCTGCAAGGCCGCCAGTGCCCGGTCGTGCAGGCGCCCGCTGAGCGCTTCCCACAGGTTGAGGCCGATGAAACTGCACAGCACCAACACCCCGCAGCGGGTGAACGCACGCCCATCGAGGTGGAACAGGCCGAACATCAGGATCAGCGGATAGAACATCAGGAAGGTGCCACGCGCCTCGACCAGATTGGCCAGCAGCCAGGTTTGCCAGGCCACCCCCAGCAGCACCTGCAGCTCGGTAAGGCTGGGGTCGCGACAACGCAGGCTGGCCCCACTGGCAAATACCCAGCCGAGCAGGGCCAGGTTGACCAGCAACAGCACGCTGCTCAGGCTGATCAGCGTGAGCGATACCTGCACGTGGTCGCCCAGCACCGTAATCCATACCAGCAGCAACACCAGCAGGTAGCTGCCGGTGGCCAGCAGGAAACGTTTGAGGAGCAACTTCTGCAGAGCGGTTTCGGTCACGGATGACTCACCATGGCGCGGGCGAAGGCAGCGGATAGGACAGGGGCAGACGCCACTTTAGGACGTGTTCGGATTATTTTCCACGCAAAAACAGTGCCTGACGCCAGACGACCTTGGTTGGCAGCACTGGCGCGTGTACCGGCGTGCGATGCGCGCTATACTGCCGCGCCTTTTTTGCGTCGGCCACTGCGGGTCGGCGTGCCTTGAAAGGTGTGGCGACGCCTCGGCCCGTGAGCGTCGCCCTGCCTTAATGAATGTTCCCGTCTTTAAGAGGAGCGCGCTGCATGACCGTGATCAAGCAAGACGACCTGATTCAGAGCGTTGCCGACGCCCTGCAGTTCATTTCGTACTACCACCCCGTTGATTTCATCCAGGCCATGCATGAGGCCTATCTGCGTGAAGAGTCGCCGGCTGCACGCGACTCCATCGCCCAGATCCTGATCAACTCGCGCATGTGCGCCACCGGCCACCGCCCGATCTGCCAGGACACCGGTATCGTCACCGTGTTCGTGCGCGTCGGCATGGATGTGCGCTGGGATGGCGCGACCATGGGCCTGGACGACATGATCAACGAAGGCGTGCGCCGCGCCTACAACCTGCCGGACAACGTGCTGCGTGCCTCGATCCTGGCCGACCCGGCAGGCGCACGCAAGAACACCAAGGACAACACCCCAGCGGTCATCCACTACTCCATCGTCCCGGGCAATACCGTGGAAGTGGACGTGGCGGCCAAGGGCGGCGGCTCCGAGAACAAGTCGAAGATGGCCATGCTCAACCCGTCCGACTCGATCGTCGACTGGGTGCTCAAGACCGTTCCGACCATGGGCGCCGGCTGGTGCCCACCGGGCATGCTGGGCATCGGCATCGGCGGTACCGCCGAGAAAGCCGCGGTAATGGCCAAGGAAGTGTTGATGGAGTCCATCGACATCCACGAGCTCAAGGCGCGTGGCCCGCAGAACCGCATCGAAGAGATGCGCCTGGAGCTGTTCGACAAGGTCAACCAGCTGGGCATCGGTGCCCAGGGCCTGGGCGGCCTGACCACCGTGCTCGACGTCAAGATCATGGACTACCCGACCCACGCCGCGTCGTTGCCGGTGTGCATGATCCCCAACTGTGCCGCCACCCGTCACGCGCACTTCGTGCTCGACGGTTCGGGCCCGGCAGAGCTGGAGGCGCCGTCGCTGGATGCCTACCCGCAAATCGTCTGGGAAGCCGGCCCTTCGGCCCGTCGTGTCGACCTCGACAGCCTGACGCCAGAAGACGTGCAGAGCTGGAAGCCAGGCGAGACCATCCTGCTCAACGGCAAGATGCTGACCGGTCGTGACGCAGCGCACAAGCGCATGGTCGAGATGCTCAACCGTGGCGAAGAGCTGCCGGTGGACCTCAAGGGTCGTTTCATCTACTACGTCGGCCCGGTGGATCCGGTGCGCGAAGAAGTGGTTGGCCCGGCGGGCCCGACCACGGCGACGCGGATGGACAAGTTCACCCGTCAGATCCTGGAGCAGACTGGCCTGCTGGGCATGATCGGCAAATCCGAGCGTGGCCCGACCGCGATCGAGGCGATCAAGGACAACAAGGCCGTCTACCTGATGGCCGTGGGTGGCGCTGCCTACCTGGTGGCCCAGGCGATCAAGAAGTCCAAGGTACTGGCGTTTGCCGAGCTGGGGATGGAAGCGATCTACGAGTTCGACGTGAAAGACATGCCGGTGACCGTAGCGGTCGACAGCAACGGGGAGTCGGTGCACATCACCGGGCCGGCGTTGTGGCAGAGCAAGATTGCTCAGAGCCTGGCGGTGGAAGTGAAGTAAGCGCCAACGTCGAGTGGTCACAAAAAGCGGCAAGGGATCACTCCCTTGCCGCTTTTTTTTGCCTGTGCCATCACCGCCCCCAGCCTTGCCACAGACTGTCAGTTACGCCGGTCCAGCAAGTTCACCACCACCCGGTCCAACCACCCCCAGATACGCTGTTGCACACGCTTCCACAAGGGCCGCGCGTGCCAGTCGTCAAGGTCGATCTGGCGGCTCTGGGCAAAGTCACGCTCAAAGCTGGCCACCACATCGGCCGTCAGCCCCGGGTCGATGGCCTCGACGTTGGCCTCCAGGTTGAAACGCAGGTTCCAATGGTCGAAGTTGCACGAACCAATGCTTACCCAATCGTCCACCACCACCATCTTCAGGTGCAGGAAACACGGCTGGTATTCGAAGATCTTCACCCCCGCACGCAGCAACCGGGGGTAATAGCGATGGCCGGCATAACGCACCGAGGGATGATCAGTACGCGGCCCGGTCAGCAACAGGCGCACATCGAGGCCCTGCGCCGCCGCCTTGCGCAGCGCACGGCGCACCTTCCAGGTCGGCAGGAAGTACGGCGTGGCCAACCAGATACGACGCTTGCTGCTGATCAGCGCACGCACCAGCGACTGCAGGATGTCCCGGTGCTGACGGCGTCGGCGTAGGCCACTCGGCCCAACCCCGGCCCACCGACCGGCACCCGCGGCAAATGCGCCAAGCCGAAATGGGTCGGCGGTCGCCAGGCGACACGGCGCAGATTGGAGCGCCACTGACGGTCGAACAGCATCTGCCAGTCAGCCACCAGCGGCCCCTGCATCTGCACCATCACCTCGTGCCATTCGCTGACATCTTCGCCCGGGGTCCAGAACTGGTCGGTAACGCCAGTGCCCCCCACCACCGCCCACGCCTGATCCACCACCAGCAACTTGCGGTGGTCGCGGTACAGATTGCGCAGCCCACGGCGCCAGCGGATCCGGTTGTACCAGCGCAGCTCCACCCCCGCCGCCTGCAAGCGCTGGCGCAGGCTCAGGGTGAAGGCCAGCGAACCGTAGTCGTCAAACAGGCAGCGCACCTGCACGCCGCGCTCGGCCGCCTGCACCAGTGCCTGCACCAGCGCCTCGGCACAGGCCCCAGCCTCCACCAGGTACAACTCCAGGTCCACCTGCTGCTCGGCACGTACGATCGCCAGCAACATGCGCGGGAAGAACGCCGGACCATCGATCAGCAGTTCGAAGTGATTGCCGGCACGCCAGGGGAACACCGGCCCGGCCATGTCAGCGCGCCGTGAAGATCAGTACCGCACCCACCGGCACCGACAGATTGATGGACTTGAGCCCCGCCAGTTTCTGCAAGGTCGCCAAGCCAGGCACAAGGTCGAAATGGTCGGCGCTCAGTACCAACGGTTCAAGGGTCACCACCTGGAAGCGCCGCTCGTCCAGGCGCGTGGCCAGCAGTTGCGCGTTGTAGCTGTGCTGCTTGCCATGCAGGCTGACCACCACCGGCAGGCGCAATTCGACCTGGGCACCGTTGGCCAGGTCATTGATCGGGCGCAGGTCGATCTGCGCCTGGATGGTGGCGTCGGGGAACGTGCCCACTTCGAACAGTTCATTGCGCATGCGCTCGTCCCGCAGCGGAATACCGGTGTTGACCGAGTCCATCTCGATCTGCAGCTCGGCTGCGCCCTTGCGGTCGACCTTGCCATGCAGCACCAGGAACCGATGCACCTCGGACACGTTGCCGTTCTTGCTGGTGATGAACGACAGGCGCGACGACTCGCCGTCAAGGTGCCAGTTGGCGTGGGCGGGCAGGCTCGCCAGGGCCAGCAGGGCGAGAGCGATACGGGGCAAACTGAACATGCACAATCCTGGACGCGTAAAGCCGTCAACCTTACCCGGCTGCCTTCATGGCAGCAAGCGACAGCCCACGCGCGGGCCCAGCCACCGGGCCGTGTGGCTGCGCCCCAGGCCCTGGGCGCTGACCTGGCGTGCCGCCGGGTCGTCCTGCAACCCCGACAACGGCAGGTACTGCGCCACATAGGCGCGGCAGTAGGCGCCGTCAAAGCCCCATCACATAGCGGCACGAACAGTATTGCTTGGCTGAATAGGCACTCAGGATCGCCGGAAAATCCCCCCAACGCGGCCCGCTCGTGCCAGGCCCAGGCCCCCGCCACCAGCAACAGCAGCAGACAGGCGCGCTTCACGGCGCGGCCTCGGCGAACGCCGCCAGCACGCGTTTGAGCAGCGCGTTGTGCTGGTAGGTGCCGTCGCGGTCATCGCCGTAGCGCACAATCACCAGGCGCTGCGTGGGCAGCACGTACAGAGCCTGGCCCCAGTGGCCAAGCGCGGCGAACGTGTCGGCCGGTGCATCAGGCCACGGCCGCTCGCCTGAAGCCACGGGCTGATTGAGCCACCAATGCCCGCCGGGCGTGGCCTCGCCAGGTACGGCAGGCGCGCGGGCAAAGGCGCTGCGATTGAAGGCCACCCACTGCGCGGGCAGCAGTGGCCGCCCCTGCCAGCGACCGTCGTCCAGCATCAACTGGCCGACGCGCGCCAGGTCGCGCGCCGTCAGGTACAGGTAGGACGAGCCGACCAGCGTACCCGCGCCATCCTGCTCCCACACCGCGCTGTCGATACCCAGCGGCGCGAACAGTGCCTGCCAGGGATACTCGGCGTAGCGCGTACCGAGCATGCCCTTGAGCGCCGCCGCCAGCACAGTGCTGTCGCCACTGGAATACACGAAGTGCTCACCGGGCGCAGCGGCGGCGGGCTGCCCGGCGGTGAAGGCGGCCATGTCGGTGCGCCCGCGGGTGTACAGCATCGCCACCACCGACGACTTGAGCGGCGTGTATTCATAGTCTTCCTGCCAGTGCAGGCCGCTGGCCCACTGCAACAGGTCGCGCATGCGCACCTGCGGGTGCGCCTGCATGGGCGGGTAGAATCGGGCAACGGGATCGTCGAGGGCGAAGCGCCCTTCACCGAAGGCGACGCCCAACAGTGTGGCCAGCACGCTCTTGCTGATCGACCAGGTCAGGTGCGGGGTCTGCGCGGTGGTGGGGGCTGCATAGTGCTCATACACGATGCGCCCGTCGCGCATCACCAGCAGTGCGTCACTGCGCACCCCGGCACGGGTCTGCTCGTCGCGCGGCGCAAAAGCGTAGGCCTGCAACTGCTCGATCGCCGTGTGCGGGCCCGACGCCGCCGTTGCCTGCGCCATGGCCAGGCACGCCCAGCCACTGCCCAGTACACCCAGCACCCATGCCGCCTTGCCCATGCCCGCTACCCGTGGTGGTGAAGACGGCCAGCCTGGCAGGGTTTCATGACAGTCCGGCGCTGGCCCAGGCCTTGGCCAAGCGCTTGGCCCGCGCGCCGCTGGCGATCTGCAGGATGCCCTGGTCACGCTGCCACAACTCGGCGAACGGCCCCGGCGTACTCGCCAGGGCCTGCTCGAGCTCAGGGCCCAGGTGCGAAAACTGGGCGAACAGACCACCCAGCAACAGGTGGCACGCCACCGCGTCGGCACATTGACGGCTGCCCTCCGCGCAGCCGCCAGCAGGCCGATCAGGCGCAGTTGCACGGCCTGCGGCCAACCCTTGGCGCGACCGACACCGTACAGCCAGGCCACCACAGCACTCAGCACATAGAGGTCTTCCAGCGAACGGAACGGTTTGACGTAGGCTGCCCAGCCATCCCCGGCCAGGCGCTCGCACAGGGCCTGCTCCAGGTGCAGCCGTGCATGCCCCACTTCAGGCATCAACGGCAGGCTCGGCAAGGGTTCGAGGCGTACGCCGGGTTCACCCGGATACACCACCGCCAGGCTCAATTGCGCAGCCTCGCCGGCCAGCTCGCTGCGGGCGGCCACCAGCAGCCAGTCGGCGTCCAGGCCCGCGGTGACGAAGTCCTTGCTGCCGCTCAGGCGCAGCGCGTCCACGTCCAGGCGCAGGTGCAGGTCGGCC
>NZ_JAAHBU010000203.1 GCF_010671725.1 Pseudomonas brassicae
GAGGTGTAGATCAGGTAGGCGAGGTTGTCCTCGTCGACCCGTGCGGATGGGCACGTGGCCGGGCAGGTATCCAGGGCCAGGCGATCCAGGGCGATCAGCGTGTTGGCCCCGGCGTCGGCAAAGCGCGCGAGCAGTGAGCTTTGCGTCAGCAGTACCGGCATGCGCGAGTCTTCGACGATCCACTTGACCCGGTCCTGTGGGTAGTCGATGTCGAGCGGTACGTAGGCCGCACCGGTCTTCATCACGGCATAGAACGCCACGATCACCTCGACCGAACGCTCCAGGGCAATACCGACACACACTTCAGGGCCGATACCCTGTGCGATCAGGTGATGGGCCAGTTGGTTGGCGCGGGTTTCCAGTTCGCCGTAGCTCAGGTGCACCTCGGCGCAGGTGACCGCGATACGCTGCGGCTGCCGTTCGGCATGGCGGCGGATGCGCTCGGCCAGCAGGGCCTGGCCGTGGGTCGGCGGTGCCAGCTGATTGTGTTGCGCAAGCGCTGCTGTTCGCCGGCGCTGAGCGTCGACAGGCTGCCCAGGGTAGCCTGCGGGTTGTCGAGCAGGGCATTGAGCAAGGTTTCGAAACTGCTGCGGATCTGCGCGGTGGCGGCCTCGGTGAAGCGGTTGCGCAGGTACAGGAATTCGATCTTGAGGGTTCGGCCCAGGTTGATCGCCAGGTCCATGGCGAAGTTGGTGACGTCGCGGCTGTTCACCTCGCCAAAGCTCAGCTGGTGCTGTTCGGCTTCCTGCAGGCGCTCGTCCACCGGGTAGTTCTCGAACACGATGATGCTGTCGAACAGTGCCTGGCCATTCTGCCCCGACCAGCGCTGCACGTCAGCCAGCGAAGCATGCTCCTGGTCGCGCACTTCCAGGTTGTAGGTTTGCAGTGCTTGCAGCCACTGCGCCAGCGGCATGTGCGGCTGCGGTGTCTGGATGATCGGCAGGGTATTGATGAACAGCCCGAGCATTTCCTCGGCACCGGGCAGGCTGGCGGGGCGCCCGGCCACGGTGGCGCCGAAGCACACGGTGGGCTGGCCGGTGTAGCGTTGCAGCAACAGCAGCCACACGGCCTGGATCAGCGTGTTGGGCGTGATGCGCAGGCGTTGGGTCTGCTCGCGCAGGCGCTGGGTGCGTGCTTCATCCCAGTGCAGATAGAGCGCCGCATGCCCTTGCAGGTCACTCGCCGGGCGCGGTGCAATGCTGTTGGCCAGCAGGGTCGGGCCGTCGATACCGTGCAGCTTGTGTTTCCAGAACTGCTCCAGGCTCGCCTGGGACTGATTCTGCAGCCATTGGATATGGTCACGGTACTGCCCGCGCTTGGCCGGTGGTGTACGGCCGTGGTACAGCTCCAGCACTTCGCCGAGCAGGCGCGAACTGGACCAGCCGTCCATCAGGATGTGATGGCTGGTCCAGATCAGGTGGTGCTTCTGCTCGCCCAGGTCGATGAGGGTGAGGCGCGTCAACGGCGCCTGCAGCAGGTCGAACCCTTCGGCGCAGTCCGCTTCAAGGATGAGTTGCAGGGCCTTTTCGTCGAACGTTGCGGCGTGCCTGTCCAGGCGGCGCACGGGCAGGCTGGCGTGCTTGTACACCACTTGCAGCGGCTCACTCAGCTCGTTGGCTGACCAGAACCCGGTGCGCAGGATTTCATGGCGGGCAATTGCGGCGTTCCAGGCGGCGATGAAGCGTTCGGGGTCCAGCCCGATCACCGGCACGCTCATCTGATTGATGTAGAGGCTGGCCTCGTTGGACTCCAGCGTGTGGAACAGCATGCCTTGCTGCATCGGCGAGAGTGGGTAGAGGTCCTGCACCTCGCTGCACGGCACTGGCAGACGATCCAGTTGCGCTTGGCTCAGGCGCGCCAGCGCGAAGTCCGACGGTGTCAGCCCCCTGTGCTGCGGGTCGCGGCAATGCGCGATGACGGCGGCCAGCTCCAGGCAGAAATCGTCGGCCAACTGCTGGACCGTCGCCTCCTCGAACATCTCGCTGCTGAAGCTCCAGTTCATGCTCAGCTCACCGCCATACACCTGGCCATTGAGCGACAGCCAGTTGCCCAGCGTCGCGTGGGCACTCTGGTTGGCGCCAGTGCTTTGGGCGGCAGGTGCGAACAGTGCGCCCTCGGTGCTATCGAAACTGCCGTCGAACTGGCCGAGGTAGTTGAAGGTGATGCGCGGGACGGGCAGATCGTTCAAGGCCTGGCGTGCCGCCGCATCGCCGAGGAAGCGCAGGGCGCCGTAGCCGATGCCCTTGTTGGGGATGGCGCGCAGCTGTTCCTTGATCGCCTTGATCGACTCGCCGATGCCGCTGGCGGCGGTGAGCTTGACCGGGAACACGCTGGTGAACCAGCCCACGGTACGGGTCAGGTCGACCGTGTCGAACAGGTCTTCGCGGCCATGGCCTTCCAGCTCGATCAGGCTGCTCGGCGCGCCGCTCCACCGTCCGATCACGCGTGCCAGGGCGGTCAGCAACAGATCGTTGATCTGTGTGCGATAGGCAGCCGGTGCCTCCTGCAGCAGTTGTCGGGTGAGTTGCGCGTCGAGGCGGCTTTGCACGCTGCGCCCGTGGCGGTTCAGCAGGCTGCCGTCGGGGCGCTCGCAGGGCAGCGTGGTGGGCACATCCTGCAACTGCGCTTGCCAGTAGTGCAGCTCCTGCTGCAGGGCTTCGCTGCGTGCATAGCCTTGCAGGTGCTCGGCCCAGGTTTTGACCGAGCTGGTCTTACCTGGCAGTTGCGTGGGTTGGCCTGCAAGCCTTTGCCGATACGCCAGTTGCAGGTCTTCGAAGAGAATACGCCACGACACACCATCCACCGCCAAGTGGTGGATGACCAGCAGCAGGCGCTGCTGGCCATCAGGCAGGGTCGCCAGCAGGGCACGCAGCAGCGGGCCTTGCTGAATATCCAGGCTGGCCTGGGCGCGATTGGCCCATTCATTCAGCGCGTGCTCGTCAGCAATGTCGGCCTGCCACAGCAGTTCGCAGGTCGGGTCGACCGGCAGGTAGCGGGCATTCGCCTGCTCGCCGTCGCGATGGAAGGCCAGGCGCAGGGCGTCGTGGTGTTCCAGCAGGGCGTGCAAGGCGTGATCCAGTACGCCGGCATCCAGTGGCGCGGCCGGTTCGAGCATGACCGACTGGTTGAAGTGGTGCGGCGCTGGGGTATCGCTCAGGAAGAACAATTGCTGGATCGGCACCAGGGGCGTAGTGCCAAGCACGGGGCCCTGGTCGATCTGCTGCACGTCGTCGGCGACCTGCGCGACGTTGGCCAGGTGCTTGATGGTCTGGTGCTGGAAAAGGTCCTTGGCGCTGAATCGGATGCCGCTCTGGCGTGCACGGCTGACCACCTGGATCGAGATGATCGAGTCGCCACCGAGCTCGAAGAAGTTGTCATCCAGGCCGATCCGGGGCAGCTTGAGGACGTCTTGCCACAGGGCGGCGATACGTTTTTCCATCTCGCTTTGCGGTGCCACGTATTCGCGTTGCAACAGGCTTGCATCCGGGGCCGGCAAGGCGCGACGGTCGAGTTTGCCGTTGGCGGTCAGTGGCCACTGCTCCAGGAACAGCAGGTGCGTCGGCACCATGTAGTCTGGCAGTTCGGTCTTGAGCTGGGCCTTCAGTTCTTCGCGCAACGCGGTGTGATCGGCAGTGTTGTCGTGAGGCAGCACATAACCCACCAGCTGCTGGCCGCTCGGGCCGTCCACTGCCAGCACCAGCGCTTCGCGCACGCTGGCCTGTTGCGCCAGGCGCGCCTCGATCTCACCCAGCTCGATACGGAAGCCACGGATCTTGACCTGATGGTCGATGCGCCCGACGTATTCGACGATGCCGTCCTGGCGATAGCGCGCCAGGTCACCGGTGCGGTACAGACGCTCGCCGGTAGCCGAGAACGGATCGGGCACGAAGCGTGTCGCGGTCAGGTCGGCACG
>NZ_JAAHBU010000204.1 GCF_010671725.1 Pseudomonas brassicae
GCTTGCGCACCATGTTGATGATACCGCCCGGGTCGCCAGTACCCCCGAAAAGACCGGAGGCACCCCGCAGGACCTCCACGTGGTCGAACTCCACAAGGTTGTAGTTCTTGTTCGAATAAAAGCTGCCTGCGGTGGTCCCCAATGCCATCGGGGCCGCGCCATCGATCTGGATGTTCTCGATGGCAAAACCTCGAGAAAAGTAGGTCGAGAGTCGGTCGGTGGAATTCTGAACTGTAATGCCCGGCGTCATCTTCATGGCATCGGTCAAATCGACCATGCCCTTGTCCTGAATCACCTGATGGGTAATCACCGACACCGACTGCGGCGTCTGGCGCAAGCTGGTAGGCGTCTTGGAGCCGACACTGGTCAGGCTGGGCGTATACGACCCCGTATTCTCGGTCATCTGCCCCATCCCCTGCCCCTGGATGGTGGTAGTGCCCAGTTCAAGCGCCGACCCTGCCGCCGCTTCATTGCTCAGCAGTGCGGTGTTGTTCTCGATCCGGTACTTGAGGCCAGCGTTGCGCAGCAACTGCTCCAGCGCCTGCTGCGGCTCCATTTCCCCCACCACCGCTGGCGCCTTCTTGCCGCTGACCAGCTCAGGGCCGTACAGAATCTGCAAGCCTGTCTGGTTGCCCAGCTCGATCAGGGCTTTCTCCAGGGACTGGGCCGGGATATTGACCGCCACGCTCTGCGCGTACACACCGCTGCTGGCACCCAGTGCCAGGCCCAACACGATGATGGAAGCCGAAGTACGCCAGGTGGCCAGTGAATTTTTCAGCACACGTGGTGCACGCCTTTTTTGCTCAACCTTCATAGTGTTGGATCACCCCAGATAGTTCATTCGTCGGAAGATCGTCGCCTCTGCAGGGCAACTGATCAGTCATTGGGCATTCCTTGCTGCCACCTGCGCGCCAATGCCCACAAGGGGGGCACGCGGGCCGGACGTCCATCGGATTCCTTGCGCAATCCAGAGGAAGACGAATTAAAAATCAAAAATTTAGGAATCATTCACATTTTCAAACAAACAGGCTGAAAAAAACCATAACGCACCGCATTGCACGGTGACGTGACGCTGAACGACCAGTGCCCACCGGTATCAGTGGGCACCCGTCATCCAGATTGCCTTACGCGTTGGCGTTCTGCGCCTTCGCCAGCAGTTGCGCGCGCTGCTCGGGGGTCATGCTGTCCAGGCGCAACCGCGCCGCTGCCAGTTTCTCCAGTTGCCCAGGGGCCGCCTCCTGCAAGCGCAGCGCCTGTGCCAATGCCGCGACGCTGGGGTTGTCGAACACCACGCCCGGATGAACGTCGCACTGCAACAGCTTGCGAATGCCGGCCACCAGCTTGATCACCAGCAACGAATGCCCGCCAATGGCGAAGAAGTCCTGCTCGATGCTCAGCCGCTCAAGTCCCAGCAACTGCGCCATGCGCTCGGCCAACAGGGTTTCAAGGGCATCGCGCGGGGGTACATGCTCCACGTCGGCACTGGCCAGCGGGTGCTGCTGCAATGCCAGCCGATCGACCTTGCCATTGGCCAGGCGTGGCATCTGCGCCAGCACCTGTACATGGCGCGGCACCATCGGCGCCGGCAACCTCAAGGCAAGCTGCGCCACCAGCTCGGCGGCCGTGTCCTGCCCGGCGCCGTCACGCAGCACCACGAACGCCACCGGCTCGGCGTCCACCAGCAACACGACCGCTTCGCTGACCTGCGCCAGGCTGGCCAGTTGCGCCTCGATCTCCGCCAGCTCGATACGGAAGCCACGCACCTTGACCTGCTGATCGCGGCGGCCATACAGCTGCAGCCCCCCCTCGGGACGGTAGCGGGCCAGGTCGCCGCTGCGGTACAGGCGCTCGCCTGGCTGTAGCGGGTGCTCGACAAACGCCTGCGCGGTCTGCTCGGGCGCGTTCAGGTAGCCACGCGCCAGTTGCCGCCCGCCGATGTACAACTCCCCCAGCTCGCCAATCGCAACCTGTTGGCGGTGCTCATCCAGAATCAGCACCTGATTGTTCGGCAGCACGTCGGTCAAGGGAATTACCGCCGCGTCGATATCCGCCGACGTCACCCGGTGCACCAACGCCCCCACGGTGGTTTCGGTCGGCCCGTAGTGGTTGAACACGCGACAGTCCGGGCGTACTTCGACAATGCGCTGCAGCAGCGCAGCACCGATCGCTTCGCCACCCAGCACCAGGGTCGCCGGCAGGTGCGGCGTTTCGGCCTCGAGCAAGGCGGCCAGGTGCGAGGGCACGATCTTCAGGCAGTCGATGGCGTGGTCACGCACAAAGTGCGCAAAGGCCTCGGGCGACTGGATACACTCATCCTCGGCGACATGCAGCGCGGCCCCCAGGTATAACGCACCAAACAGCGCGGTATTGCCAAGGTCCGCAGCCACCGTGGAGCTCAGCGCGAAGTGACGGCAGCCCTCCAGTTGCAGTTGCTGGCAGACACCGGCGGTGTAGTTGAGCAACTGCTGGTGCTCGATCACCACACCTTTGGGCGTGCCACTGGAGCCGGAGGTAAACAGTACATAGGCGACGTCCGTGGCAGCCAATGCCGGGCCTGCCACCTCGCCGTCGCCAACGCCCAGCAACGCGATGTCCTGCACCACCACACCGTGCCCGCCGAGCAGGGTCAGTTGCGCCTGCTCGGTCAACACCAAGTGGGGCTGCGCCTGCTCCAGCATCTGCAACTGCCGGCTGACCGGCCATTGCGGGTCCAGCGGCAGGTACGCGGCGCCCACTCGCCAGCTGGCCAGAATGGCCACCACCAGCTGTGCCGAGCGCGGCAGTGCCAGTGCCACCCGCCCGCCATGGCCCACGCCGTGTGCCACCAGGTCGGCCGCCAGGCGTGCCACACGCTGCTCGAGTTCGGCGTAGCTCAAGGTCACGCCGGCACTGACCAGCGCGGGGGCGTCGGGGGTGATCGCGGCCCATTGGGCGATGCGTTCGGGCAGCAGCACGCGGTCGTCCAGCGCGCTCACGGCGGGGCTGAGCGCAAGCAGCGCGGCGTTTTCGGCGTCACCCGACAGGTTGATCCGACCCAACGCCTGCGCGCTGTCCTGGGCGACACCGCGCAGCAGCGCCAGGTAGTGCCCCAGCAACACGTCAAGACCGACCTGGCTGTAGCGCCCGGCCCCGGCGTCGAGGCGCACGGTGGTGTCGCTGACCTGCAGCAGCAACTCGAACTGCGGCGTCGATTCGGTCAGGCGCGACGCCTGCCACTGCGCCGTATCAACACGCGTATCCGGCAACGCGGGACGTGCGGCAAACGCGTACAGCGGGCTGGCGAACGAGGCCGGCAGGTTGTTCGCGGCGTATTCCTGCCAGGTCGCATGCTGCTCGAGCTGCGCCGCCAGCTGGGTGACCCAGGCCGCGAATGGCTGAGCCAGGTCAATGTGCAGCGCCAGCGGCAGGGTTTTCTCGAACACGCCGATGCTGTGTTCGAAGAACGCGTAATCCTTACGCCCATCGTGGCGCCAGCCAGCGACAAACTGCTCACGCCCGCTGATACGTGCCAGCAGCGCCCACCAGGCGGCCTGCAGTACGCTGTCCAGCGTTACTTCCAGACGCTGCGCCAGGGCCGCCAGTTGCGCCTGCAACGGCGCATCCAGCGCAGCCTCCAGCGTCAGCGCCGGGCCGTCCAGGGCCTGAGCGCGGCGGTAAGGCAGGTACGGTGCAACGCTCGTTTCACTGGCCGGCAGGTACGCCTGCCAGTACGCCTTGGCGGTGGCGGCATCTTCGTCGAACAGCACCTCGCTGCGCCATTCCAGGTACTGGGCGAACTGGCCCGGTTCCTCGCCATCGCCTGCACCGGTGTGCCGGTAGGCCTGAACCAACGCCTCGAACAGCACCTTGAGGCTGCCGACATCGCCGACAAAGCGCGCCTGCGCCAGTACCAGCACCCAGTGCCCCCGCGCCGTACGCGACAGCAGTGCCTGAACGAACGGACCGGCCAGTGGCCAGGGCGCAGCGAGCCAAGTCTCGGGGGCTGCCTCCAGGTGCACCTGCAGGTCGAACACCTGCGCCGAGGCCTCGGGCATGAACTGGCGCTGGCCGTGGTAGCCGGCCACGCTGCCCAGGCGCATGGCCAGAGCGGCGTGGCGCGAAAGCAGGCTGTCCAGCGCCTGCTGCAGGCGCGGCACATCCAACTCACCGTGGATGTCGACGCGCAGGCAATGCGCGATGTCCTCGCGCCGTGCACCGGCGTTCAATGCCGCTACCCAGGTCTCCTGCTCGGGGAGCAAGGCCAGGCCTGTGTCCTGTGTTTCCAGCTGTGCCGTACTCATGCGCCTGCCTCGTGTTTTTCCAGGGTCTGCGGTTGTGGCTCAGGCAGCGCCTCCAGGGCACTGCGTTCGATCATTTCACCCATGGCCACGACGATCTTGCGCGGCCCCTCGAACGGGTCGCGAGCATGCGCGGCGAGCATGTTGTCGAGCAGGATCACGTCGCCTTTGCGCCAGTCGAAGCGCACCGCGCATTCCTCGTAGAGGTCGCCGATCTGCTGCATGACCTCGTCCTCGATCGGCGAACCGTCGCCGTAGTACACGTGGCGCGGCATGCGCTGCTCGCCGAACAGGGCCAGCAGGTCTTCGCGCACATCCGGGTCCAGGCAGTAGATGTGATGCAACTGCACCTGGTTGAAGAAGCTTTTCTCGCCGGTGACCGGGTGGCTGATGATGGCCGGGCACGGTGTGCGGATCTGCAGCTCGTCGTTGTCCAGCCAGGTCCACTGAATGCCGGCGGCAGCGCAGCGCGCCTCCACCTCGGCGCGCACCTCGGTCTTGAAGAAGTGCTGCCACGACACATCGAGCTTGTCGGCAAAGGTACGCACGTACAACAGCCCCTTGCTCTCGAAACGCTCACGCAGTTCGGGCGGCAGCTTCTGGTACATCAGGCGGCAGTCCACCACCGGGGTGGCGCCGCCGATCGGCGACGGCTGCTCGCAGAAGAACAGTTGCTTGCGCGGCCAGCGGTCCTGGTGGGCGCTTTCGTTGTGGAAAAGAATCATCTTCTTCTCCGGGTACGGCGTGGAGCGGTAGGTGTTCTTGCCACCCTCCTTCTTCGGCAGGTCACCGTACTGGCCATACAGGCCGGGCTGCACGGCTTCGGCAAAGGCTTCGAAGGCGTGGATGTCACGCAAGGCGAAGCCACGGAACAGGATGCCGGCATGCTGCCCCAGCTTCTGTTCCACCAGCGGGCGGTTGTGCTCGATCCACTGGATCAGGTCCAGCCCCGGATCCGTCGGTTCCCACAGCAGTGGGAACGCCTGGCCTGGCACCATCAGGCTTTCGCGCATTGTCGCTGCCGCGGGGCGCGCCGCCGGGCTCTGGACTTTTTTCAGGAACTTGCCCAGCTTGTCGGCCTTGCTCGGTGCAGCAGGTGTTGCAGGCGCAGCCACAATGGCCGCGGTATGGGTAGGCATGTTGATTTCCCCTAGACGTTTATCTGGATCACTCACCATCTGTTCGAGAATGGTCATCCAGCCTTTCACGCAGAGCTCGATACGTTCTTGTTGGAATAAGTCGCTGGCGTACTGCCAGGTGCCGTGCAACTGGTCGTCCTGCTGGTCGATGAACAGGGCCATGTCGAACTTCGAGTAGCCGCCGCCCATGGGCAGCGCCTCGACCCGCACGGCCTCCATGGAGGCGTGGCGCACCGGCAGGTTGTTCATCACGAACAGCACCTGCACCAGGGGGTTGGCCCCCTTGTGCCGGGGCGTGACGGCCGCGTCGACGATCTGGTCGAACGGCAGTTCCTGGTGTTCGAACGCGCTCAGTGCGGTGTCCTGTACCTGGGCCAGGTACTCGCGCACCGACAACTGCGCTGCCAGCGCGAGCGCAGTGGCAGGACGTTGATGAAGAAGCCGATCAGGCCTTCCAACTGCGGTTGCGAGCGCCCCGCCACATCCGCCCCGACCAGCACGTCGTGGCTGCCACTGAGGCGGTGCAGCATCAGTTGGAATGCCGCCAGCAAGGTGCTGTAGAGCGTCACCCCCGCACGACGTGACAAGCCCTTGAGCTGCTCGTGCAAGGTGGCCGGCAGGCTGAAGTGCAGGTCGCGGCCCGCATGGCTGGCCTGCGGCTGACGCGGCTGGTCGGTGGGCAACTGCAGCAGCCCGTCGTGGCCGGCCAGGGCGTGCTGCCAGTAGGCAGCCTGCTCGCGCATCACCCCGGCCTGCTCCAGCGCCTGTTGCCACTGGGCATAGTCGGCGTACTGCAAGGGCAAGGGCGGCAAAGGTTGCTTGATCCCGGCCTTGAGGCGGGCATAGACCTCGACCACCTCGTTGCTCAACAGCGACATCGACCAGCCATCGGAGATGATGTGGTGCATGCAGAACAGCAGCACGTGACGCTGTTCGCCAGGCGCACTACCTGGCCACGCAGCAGCGGTGCCTGCAGCAGGCTGATGGGTTGGCGTGCATTGTGTTCGATGGCCTCGGCCACCCTCGCCTCCTGCTCATCCGGGGGCAGTGCCGACAGGTCCAGCAGCGGCAAGGGCAACGACACCTGTGCGCTGATCACGGCCAGCGGATCACCGTCGTCATCGGCCACGTACGCGGTGCGCAGCACCTCGTGACGCTCGATCAGTTGTGCCAGGCTGGCTTCGAGCAGCGGTACCGACAGCTCGCCTTCCAGGCGCAAGGCCAGGGGCATACCGTAGGCGCCACTGGGCGCGGCGAACTGCTCGACCACCCACAGCCGGCGCTGGGCCAACGACAACGGGGCGGTGGTGCGCGCACCGTGCGCCTGCAGGCTTGGCAACGCGGTACGCGACAGGCCATTGCGCTGTGCCAGCACGGCGGCAAAGCCACTGAGCGTCGGCGCGCCGAACAGGTCACGCAAGCCCACCTCGACACTCAGCACCTGGCGCAGCCGCGCCACCACCTGGGTGGCCAGCAGCGAGTGGCCGCCCAGTTCGAAGAAGTGATCGTCACGGCCCACCTGCGCCAGTTCAAGTACCTGCTGCCAGACCCGCGCAATCGTCTGTTCCAGCTCACCCTGCGGCGTCGCGTACTCACGCTGCAGCAGGCTTGCATCCGGGGCCGGCAAGGCGCGACGGTCGAGTTTGCCGTTGGCAGTCAGCGGCCACTGCTCCAGGAACAGCAGGTGCGTGGGCACCATGTAGTCCGGCAGTTCGGTCTTGAGCTGGGCCTTCAGTTCCTCGCGCAACGCGGCCTGATCGGCAGTGTTGTCGTGAGGCAACACATAACCCACCAACTGCTGGCCGCTCGGGCCGTCCACTGCCAGCACCAGCGCTTCGCGCACGCTGGCCTGCTGCGCCAGACGCGCCTCGATCTCACCCAGCTCGATACGGAAGCCGCGGATCTTCACCTGATGGTCGATGCGACCGACGTACTCGACGATGCCGTCCTGGCGATAGCGCGCCAGGTCACCGGTGCGGTACAGACGCTCGCCAGTAGCCGAGAACGGATCGGGCACGAAGCGCGTCGCGGTCAGGTCGGCACG
>NZ_JAAHBU010000205.1 GCF_010671725.1 Pseudomonas brassicae
CGGCGATCATGCTGTCCTATATCATCGGTGGCCTGGCGATCCTGGTGATCATGCGCGCGCTGGGCGAGATGGCCGTGCACAACCCGGTTGCGGGTTCCTTCAGCCGTTATGCGCAGGACTACCTTGGCCCGCTGGCGGGCTTCCTGACCGGCTGGAACTACTGGTTCCTGTGGCTGGTGACCTGCGTTGCGGAAATCACCGCAGTGGCCATCTACATGGGCATCTGGTTTCCCGAGGTGCCGCGCTGGATCTGGGCCCTGGCAGCGCTGGGCAGCATGGGCGCGATCAACCTGGTGGCGGTCAAGGCGTTTGGCGAGTTCGAGTTCTGGTTTGCCCTGATCAAGATCGTCACCATCATTGCCATGGTGCTCGGCGGGGTTGGCGTGATTGCCTTCGGCTTTGGCAACGACGGTGTGGCGCTGGGCATTGCCAACCTGTGGAGCAACGGCGGTTTCATGCCCAATGGCGTGACCGGCGTGCTGATGTCGCTGCAGATGGTGATGTTCGCCTACCTGGGCGTGGAAATGATCGGCCTGACTGCCGGTGAAGCGCGCAACCCGCAAAAGACCATTCCCCAGGCCATCGGCTCGGTGTTCTGGCGCATCCTGCTGTTCTACGTCGGTGCGTTGTTCGTGATCCTGTCCATCTACCCGTGGAACGAGATTGGCAGCCAGGGCAGCCCGTTCGTGATGACGTTTGAACGGTTGGGCATCAAGACGGCGGCGGGCATCATCAACTTCGTGGTGATCACCGCGGCCTTGTCGTCGTGCAACGGCGGCATCTTCAGTACCGGGCGCATGCTCTACAGCCTGGCGCAGAACGGCCAGGCGCCGGCCAGCTTTGCGCGCACCTCGCGCAATGGCGTGCCGCGCAACGCCTTGCTGCTGTCGATTGCTGCGTTGCTGCTGGGCGTGCTGGCCAACTACCTGGTGCCCGAGAAGGTGTTCGTGTGGGTGACCTCGATCGCCACCTTCGGTGCGATCTGGACCTGGGCGATGATCCTGCTGGCACAGCTGCGCTTTCGCGCCGGGTTGAACGATGCCGAGCGTGCTGCGCTCAAGTACCGCATGTGGCTGTGGCCGCTGAGCTCGTACCTGGCGTTGGCGTTCCTGGCGCTGGTGGTCGGGCTGATGGCGTACTTCGAGGAAACCCGCGTGGCGCTGTTTATCGGGCCGGCATTCCTGGTGATGCTGACGGTGCTGTTCTACGTGTTCAAGCTGGCGCCCAAGGGTGACAACGCAGCGCTGGCGGCAAGCAGCGCTTCCTGATGCACACAACCCCGGCCTTGAGCCGGGGTTTTTGTGGGGGCGTGGGCTTCTTCGCTGGCAGTGGCGGTTCATACAAACGCGTAGCCGTCTACCTGGGATTTCTGTCAGTTGACGCAGCGGTGCGCGAAGAGGCCTTCTAGACGTCGAGTCGAACGAGCAGGCGAGGCACCGACGAGCATGGCCAGGCCACCACACGCGTTTTCCAGGTACACGTTCATCGGCGTCGCCAATACGCTGATTCACTGGCAACTGTTTTTCATCCTCCACGCCGCCGTCGGGCTACGTCAGGCCTACAGCAATGTGCTGGCTTTCTGCGCAGCCGCGAGCTTTTCGTTTTTTGTGAATGCCCGCTTCACCTTTGCCGCCAGGCCTTCGTTCAGGCGTTATGGGGTGTTCATGGCGTGCCTGGGAGGGATTAGCCTGCTGACCGGTTGGCTGGCAGACCGCTGGCAACTGCCGGCGTTGCTGACACTGGTGGTGTTTTCCTTGATCAGCCTGTGCGGTGGCTATGTGTTGTCCCGATGGCTGGTGTTCGGGCACGTCACGCCATGAAGCTCTCGGTGGTAGTGCCGCTGTTCAACGAAGAACAGGCGCTAGAGGCGTTTTACCGGGCAGTGCGACAGGAGTCGTCTCTACAGGGCATGCGTGTCGAAATCATCTTCATCAACGACGGCAGTACTGATCGAACGGAGGTCATCGCCCGACAACTGGTGTGGGCGGACCCGGATGTGATGCTGATCAACTTCTCGCGCAACTTCGGTAAGGAGCCCGCCCTGTTCGCGGGTCTGGAGTACGCCAGCGGCGATGCCGTGGTGCCCATCGACGTCGATCTGCAGGACCCGGTCAGCGTGATCGGGCAACTGCTCGAGGCCTGGCAGCAGGGCGCCGATGTAGTGCTCGCCAAGCGCCGCGACCGGTCCAGTGACAGCCTGTGCAAACGCCTCGCTGCTTTGCTGTTCTATCGGCTGCTCAAATCGATCGCCTACACCCCTATCGAAGAAAATGTCGGCGATTTCAGGCTGATGGATCGCAAGGTGGTCGAGGTGATCAAGGCCTTGCCGGAACATCAGCTGTACATGAAAGGGGTGCTGTCGTGGGCGGGGTTCAAGGTCTGCATCGTCGAGTATGACCGCGCCCCGCGCACCGCCGGTCGCAGCAAGTTCAATGCGTGGTCACTGTGGAACCTGGCACTGGACGGCATTACCTCGTTCAGCACCTTGCCCCTGCGGTTGTGGAGCTATGTGGGGAGTTGCATTTCCTTGCTGGCCTTTCTGTACGCCGCCTTCATGGTCCTGGACAAGCTGCTGTTCGACAACCCGGTGCCGGGCTACCCCTCGTTGATGACCGCTATTCTGTTCCTCGGCGGCGTCCAGTTGATCGGCATCGGCATACTGGGGGAATACGTGGGGCGCATTTACATGGAGGCCAAGCACCGTCCGCGGTACGTGGTACAGGAGATTGTCAGCAATCACAGGCACACCGGCCTGCGCGAGGCAACGCGTGATGTGGAGTGACCGGATACTGACCCATAAGGAAGTCCTGCGGGTGTTTGCGGCGCTGTCATTGCTTTATCTCTACCCGATCATTCATGCCGACTACGCCTACATCGACGATAACTGGCGAGCGTTGTCCCTGGCTGAAGACGCCTGGCGACATCATGGCAGAATCCTGCTCGAACTGCTGTACAGAGGGATGACCTTCAGTGCGGGCATGGTCAATATCTTCCCGCTGCCTCTGCTGATTTCGGCACTGGCGCTGGCCGTGGCGATGACCCGCCTGACCTTCTGGCTGTTTCAGCAGCCGCGTTTGTCCAGTTGCCTGGTGGTGCTGCCTGTACTGTGCAACCCCTTCTACCTGGGCAACCTCACCTATCAATACGACGGGCCGGGCATGAACCTGGCACTGGTGGCGGTGATCTATGCGATCACCTTGCGTATCGAACGTGCGTTCTGGCGTGGGCTGGTAGCTGCTGCGCTGATCGCCATCACACTCGGCCTCTACCAGTTGATCGTCGGCGTGTTCGTCGGGTTGTGCATTGTCGAATATGTGGTCGGGGTCCGAAACCGGGTGCATGCCGGTGAGCTGCTCGGGTTGCTGGCCCAGCGCATCGCCCAGTTGATCGGGGGGAGCGTGCTGTACTTTCTGAGTGCCTATCAGTGGGTCATCCACGACCGAGGCGTGTGGATACCGCTGAGTGCGGGGTGGGGGGAGGCAGTCGCTGGCAGGTTCGTGACGGCCATGGAGCAGCTCACGCTGTTGGTGACGCCTGGCAACAGCCCCGTTGTGCTCTCGGTGCTGTTGCTGGGCGTGGTCGGTTTTGTCCAGGTCATGCGGTACATCCCCGAGCTGCCGGGCAGTACGCGGGCCAGGGTGGCCATCGCAGGGTTGTACCTGCTCAGCGTGCCGGCGCTGATCATCGGCGTGCCCGGTATCATGCTGTTTTTCGTCTGGCCCGTGCTTGATGCGCGTAACTTCATCGGCTTCAGCACTGTGCTGATGTTTGTGTTCTTCCTGGGCCATCATGTGCTGGGCTGGATTCGGCCGAGGCTGCAGTTGCTGCTGGTGGTACCGACGTTACTGATGTTCAGCCTGTGCTATGCCTATGGCCAGGTGATCATTGCGAAGAAGGAGCTGGCGTTCGCCATGGCGGGTTTCATCGCGCGGGATATCGTTTCCCAGGAGGCGTTAGCCAGCGTGAAGACCTTCTACTACATCGGCCCGCGCACAGGCGGCAACTGGTTGCCGCGCGCTTATCCGGCGAAGCAGGCGATGCCGCTGCTGGAGCATGTATTGAGTTCGGGCAGTACGCTGCTGCAAACGCACTTTCTGCCGCGATTGGGCATCACCAACGTGATCGACGGTGACCGCACTGCACTCGAACGACGCGTAGGTGCGCAACAGCAGCCGGTGCTCGACAGCAAGTTCTATTCGATCTACCTTGCCGACGACACCGGATTCATCGTGATGAAAGAGATCAGCGATCTGGAAAACTACAAGGACAACTGGCCTGGCCTGTGAAGCGCCATCCGCGCTTGCAACTGTTCACGCCGCAGCCACCTCGGCCGGTTCGAAACTGTCCGCCCGCGCCATCTGCCACATCCTCGAATAGAACTCGCCATTTACCTCGCCGGTCAGCAGCTCGCCCGGCTTGAGGAACACGTGCAACTGCGAGAACAGCTTGATCTCGGTGGCCGACATGCGCCGCACCAGGTGCCTGGCCTCCAGTTGCGAGGGGTGATCCAGCCCGGCCGCCGCCAGCATCTCGGCCAGCGCCTTGAGCGTGTTGCGGTGGAAGCTGAATACCCGCTGCGCCTTGTCTGGCACCACCAGTGCACGCTGGCGCAAGCTGTCCTGGGTGGCCACGCCGGTGGGGCACTTGTTGGTGTGGCAGCTCTGCGACTGGATGCAGCAAATCATTATGCCCCCCAAAACTCAACTATTGCCCGGTGAGTGAGTGAGTACGCGGCGCGTGAGTAGTTGCTCATACTACTCACGCCCTACGATCATTGCGCTTGCTCCCCCTCAGCCCCCGCGAGCACTGAATCCCCGCCAGGCACAATTGCCTTGCTACCCAGCAAGATCAGCTTGAACTGAACGTTGTGGGTAGCCTCCTTGTAGGCCGCTTCGCTGTCGTCAAACGAGGCTGCAACGATGCTCTGCAGGTTCTTCTCTGCAGAGAGCTTTTGGAGCAGGGCGAGCTGACTTTTCGTTGCCATGGAGTGCTGCCCAGGCTCGTCCAGCAGAATAAATCCAGGGTGATTCCCCTTCACTGTGAAATGCGCCGATGTTTCATACAGCGTCATGATGTAACTCCAGATCAGCCGCACAAAGTCACTGGCGCTCGACTCCCTCGCGATGTTCGAGCTGTTCTTGGAGGTGCTGGTGGGAGAGGCAGCTTTCCTCTCGTTAAAATCTTTCCTGTAGACCTCACGGAGCTCAATCTTGTCGAGTTCTGGCAGAAGGTTCTCTACGTTGAATTTGATGTCCTTCACGGGAGCGCTGTGATAGTCGAAAGAACTAACATTCGCTCTGAATATCTTCGAAAACAACGCGTACTTTTCAAGATCCACGTCGGAATAATGTTCTTTTGGCAACGCCGCTCGGCTCTGCTGATTGCGCTTGAACTGAGCGGATAGCTCCGCCAAAGCTTCCAATTGCTCATCGTTTCGCTGCAGAAATTGAGAGACTTCTTCGATGCTCATTTCTACTTGAAGCTGCTGCCGCAGATTGGACTTGGACACGGCTGCGTTTGTTGTAAGGTCGGACTTAAGGGCGCGCAATTTTGACTTGGAGGAGGCAATGCTCTTGGCAAGTTCCTCACTAACTACCGTGGTCTCTTTGACCGATTGCTCAATCGCCGCTGTGTCCCTCTCCAGCATCTTGATCTGAGATCTCAGATAATCGATGTTGGTCTCGATGTCCATGTGGGGAGTGCTTTCATGGAGGTCGGTCAGCGAGTGGCCAATGTTCTGCATGCATGCTGGGCAAACGTCACTGGCGACATCAAGTTTGAGTGAGGCGCCGTATCGAATGAGCTTTTGGGCAGCCTGGTTTTTGGACAGTTCCTCACTTGCTTGCCTCTGATGAATAGCGTTCGCGTTACGGGCCGCTCGATGGAGTGTCAAATCGCCAATGCATGTCTCATATGCGACAGTCAGTTCCTGCAGTCTGGAGGTCTCTTGTTCAATAAGCTTGAGCGTCTCATCAGAAGTCGTGTCCTTCCACCTGAATTCTTCCTCAGTCAACTTCTTGAGCACTTGGAGCTGATTACTCTTGAACTGATCTAGATCCACCGGGCCGTGCAGCGTGGACTTGTGGTAAAGCACGTTTGCGGGGAGGAACTCCGCTACCGGAGTTTTCGGCAGGTGCAG
>NZ_JAAHBU010000206.1 GCF_010671725.1 Pseudomonas brassicae
CTGGCTTGCCAGCGAAGGCGATATCAGCGTTGGTGCAAGGCCCACAACCGTGCAATATCCCGCGCCCGATCACGCAACAACGGCGCCGCCTGCGCACACGCCTGCTGCAAGCTCATCGGCCCGCTGGTCACGGCAAAGGCCGCATCGATGCCATGTACATACAGGTCCTGATAGCCCTCGCCCAAGGTGCCGGCAATCACCACCACCGCAACCCCATGGCGCTTGGCAATGCGTGCCACGCCAAACGGCGTCTTGCCACGCAGGGTCTGCGCATCGAAGCGCCCTTCCCCGGTGATCACCAGATCGGCATCGCGTACCGCCTGCTCCAACCCGGCCAGCTCCGCCACCACCTCGATACCCGCGCGAAACTGCGCGTTCAGGAACGCCTTGGCCGCAAAGCCCATGCCGCCCGCCGCACCGCACCCGGGAAAATTGCGCACGTCCTGTTTCAGCAACGGCGCGCAATGATCGGCAAAGTGCCCCAGCGCCTGGTCCAGCAGTGCCACCTGCGCGGGGCTTGCGCCCTTCTGCGGGCCGAAGATGGCCGAAGCACCGTTGGCCCCGCACAGCGGGTTGTCGACATCCGCAGCTACCTGCACCTGCACCTCGGCCAGGCGCGGGTCGAGTGCGCTGGCGTCCAGGCGCGCCAACTGCGCCAGGGCCAGGCCGCCTGGCTGCAGTGCACGGCCCTCGGCGTCGAACAGTTGCAGGCCCAGTGCGCGCAGCATGCCACTGCCGCCATCGTTGGTG
>NZ_JAAHBU010000207.1 GCF_010671725.1 Pseudomonas brassicae
CAGCGAAGGGCTGCAAGGCAGCCCATGCTTTCAACTCAGTAGGTAGAGCACGGAATCCACGAAGTACCGGCCAATGGCACACGCGCCATCGCCGCCGACTCCACGGTCAACGCCACCAGATCTTCCGGATCCAGGTTGTGCAGGTGCGACTTGCCGTACGCACGGGCCATCGTTTGCGCTTCCAGCACCAGTACACGCAAATAGTTGGCCAAGCCGCGCCCGCCCTCGACCGGATCCAGACGTCTGGCCAGTTCCGGGTCCTGGGTGGTGATGCTGGCCGGGGCACGGCCGTTCTGCCAGCGTCATAGAAGCCCGCCGCCGAACCGATCTTCAGTTCCTCGTCCAGCCGCGGGTGGTTGTCGCCCAGCACAATCAGCGCCGCCGTGCCAATGGCCACCGCATCCGCCCCCAACGCCATGGCCTTGGCCACGTCCGCACCGTTGCGGATGCCGCCCGACACGATCAATTGCACCTTGCGGTGCATGCCCATCTCCTGCAGCGCCTGCACCGCCTGCGGTATCGCCGGCAGAATCGGGATGCCCACGTGCTCGATGAACACTTCCTGGGTGGCCGCCGTGCCGCCCTGCATGCCGTCGAGCACGATCACGTCGGCACCCGCCTTGACCGCCAGCTTGACGTCGTAATACGGCCGACTGGCACCGATCTTCACGTAGATCGGCTTCTCCCTGTCGGTGATTTCGCGCAATTCGGCAATCTTGATCGCCAGGTCGTCCGGGCCGGTCCAGTCCGGGTGACGGCAGGCACTGCGCTGGTCCACGCCAATCGGCAAGGTACGTATGCCGGCCACCCGTTCGGTGACCTTCAAGCCCAGCAGCATGCCGCCGCCACCGCGACGGCAGGTACTGGTACACCAGGTGCTGCGACTGGCCGCGCTCTTCCGGGGTCATGCCCCGACCAGGTGGCCAACTACCTGCTGCCGCGCCGTGACAGCCATGCGTGGCTGCAATTGAGCGGGGCGACCATCAGCCAGGTGGTGGCCAAGCGGTGCGGGGCGGACCTGCGCCCCGAGGCATTCCCCGAGGGTGCGGTGGCGCAGACCTCGGCGCGCGGATCAACGTGATCGTGGTGAACCTTGGCGGGCTGCAGGCGCCGCGGTTCCAGGTGCTGTGCGACCTCGCGTCGCTCGAGTATTTCAAGGCGGCAGTGCTGGACGCGATGGGGGCGTTCGAGGCGGTGTTGTTGCAGCCTGAGGGATTGATGGCGTGATCACTGGCCCCTTCGCTGGCAAGCCAGCTCCCACAGGGTTAGCGGCGTACGCACTACCTGTGGGAGCCGGCGCGCCAGCGAAGGAGACACCACATTCACAAAACGAATGACATGGATTTCAACATTTAATTTGTGGATAGCGCCAGATGCTCATAACGTAGCGATGCAATCCCTGAACAGGGCCGCCCGCCGCAGGCTGGCCCGGGGGACACAACAACAAACATCGAGACTGTCCATGTCTAAAACCACTTACTTCGCCCCCCACGGCGGGCACCCGGCTCAGACCGAGATGCTGACAGACCGTGCCATGTTCACCGAAGCCTACGCGGTGATCCCCAAGGGCGTGATGCGCGATATCGTCACCAGCCACCTGCCCTTCTGGGACAAGATGCGCATGTGGGTCATCGCCCGCCCATTGTCGGGTTTTGCCGAGACCTTCTCGCAGTACATCGTCGAAGTCGCCCCTGAAGGCGGCAGCGAGCGCCCCGAGCAGGACCAGAACGCCGAAGCGGTGCTGTTCGTGGTTGAAGGCCAGGTCGACATCACCCTGCAGGGCAAGCCGTACACCCTCAAGCCAGGCGGCTATGCGTTCATTCCGCCGGGCGCCGAGTGGAGCCTGCGCAACACCAGCGCGGCCAACGTGACCTTCCACTGGATCCGCAAGCACTACCAGGAAGTCGAAGGCCTGGAACACCCGCAAGCGTTCGTCACCAACGAGCAGGACGTGACCCCGATCCCGATGCCGGGCACCGATGGCGCCTGGGTCACCACGCGCTTCGTCGACATGGCCGACATGCGCCACGACATGCACGTCAACATCGTGACCTTCCAGCCGGGCGGCACCATCCCGTTCGCTGAAACCCACGTGATGGAGCACGGCCTGTACGTGCTGGAAGGCAAGGCCGTCTACCGCCTGAACCAGGACTGGGTGGAAGTGGAAGCCGGCGACTTCATGTGGCTGCGCGCGTTCTGCCCGCAGGCGTGCTACTCCGGCGGCCCAGGCCCGTTCCGCTACCTGCTGTACAAGGATGTGAACCGTAACGTGAACCTGACGCTGAACCCTAAGCGTTGAGGCTGTAGCGATGCACAGAGCCCGCCATGATTGGCGGGCTTTTTCGTTTACTGGTCCAACAGCCTGGACAGCACTGCACAGAGTTGCTTGACCATCGGGTCGGCCGTCTGCCGATGCAGGATCAGAATCTCGTAGCTGTCGATCACCGGCAGGCCGTCGGCTTCGTCGAGTACCTGGTGCTCGGCGGTGACCGCGCGTGGTGGCAGCAGGCTGATGCCCATGCCGTCGGCCACGGCGGCCTGGATGCCGCTGAGGCTGGAGCTGGTGAATGCGATGCGCCAGCGCCGGCCGAGGCTTTCCACGGCACTGATGATTTCGTCGCGGTACAGCCCGCGTGGCGGGAAGGTCACCAACGGGATCGGGTCGAGGGCCAGGGCGGGGTTGCGGGCGCTGTCGATCCAGCGTAGTTGCTCAGGCCAACTGGCCACCCCTTCCCGGCCGTTGCGGCGTTGCTTGAGCAGGACCAGATCGAGTTCGCCGTTGTCGTAGCTTTGGCTGAGGTCGCGGCACAGGCCGCTGGTGACTTCGAGCTTGACCTGCGGGTGCTTGCGGTTGAAGGCCGACAAGGCGTTGGTGGTGCGCCCGCCGACGAAGTCTTCGGGCACGCCCAGGCGCAGGGTCACGCCGACGCTGGCGCGGCCAGGGCTTCGAGCATCTGGTCGTTGAGGGCCAGCATGTGGCGGGCGTAGCCGAGCAGGGTCTGGCCGGCATCGGTGGGCAGCACTTCGCGGTTACCGCGTTCGAGCAGGCGGTGGCCGACCATCTCTTCCAGGCGTCTGACCTTCTGGCTGATGGTCGACTGGGTGGAATGCAGACGGGTGGCGGCGGTGGTGAAACTGCCGCAGTCGGCCACCACCACGATGGCGCGCAGCAGGTCGAGATCGAACAGCGACCTATTTGGTTTCAGACTGAGGGTCATGGCCGGATTCGGTTTTTGAATGGGTGTGCAGGTTTCTAGCATGTGCGGGGGGGTTGAGCAATGCTCCCCCCCAATCACCTGACATTAAGTTGCATCAGGGCTTGAAGGTGCATGCCTTGGATCCAATGCATCTCCAGCGCCCTTGAAATCGAGCGCCGCCCGCGCGGCGCATCGCGGCGCAAGGCGAGTCGTCGCACCGCAGCTCCCACATTGGGACTGTCAGATTTTTT
>NZ_JAAHBU010000208.1 GCF_010671725.1 Pseudomonas brassicae
GCTCAAGGCAGGCAGCGCTGTCTCAGTCAGCCACCGGACGGTTCTGGCTGCGTTCGGACTTGTAGCGGATGGCCACGGCGGGCGCGGGCTTGGCGCTGCCGGTTTCCAGCCATTGGCGCATGCGGCTGGCATCGGCAAAGTGGGTGTACTTGCCAAACGCATCCAGAATCACCATCGCCACCGGACGATTGTCCATCCGGGTCAGCAGTACCAGGCAGTGGCCGGCTTCATTGGTGAAGCCGGTCTTGGTCAGCTTGATGTCCCAATTGCTCTTGTTGACCAGATGGTCGGTGTTGCGAAAGCCCAGGGTGTAGTTGGGTTTGCGAAACGCCACGGTCTTCTCGCGGGTGGTGCTCAGCTCGCTCAGCAGCGGGTAGCTGCGCGCCGCCATCAGCAGCTTGCTCAGGTCACGTGCAGTGGACACGTTGCTGGTCGACAGCCCGGTAGGCTCCACGTAGCGGGTATGGCTCATGCCCAGCGCCTTGGCCTTGGCGTTCATCGCCTTGATGAAGGCGCTGTAACCGCCCGGGTAGTGGTGGGCGAGGGTAGCGGCGGCGCGGTTCTCCGACGACATCAGGGTGATCAGCAGGGTATCGCGACGGTTCAGCTCACTCCCTAAGCGAACCCGCGAGTACACGCCTTTCATTTCCTTGGTCTGGGCGATGGTGATGGTCAGCGGTTCGTCCATGGCCTGTTTGGCGTCGAGCACGACCATGGCGGTCATCAACTTGGTCACCGAGGCAATCGGCACCACGCGGTCCGGGTTGCTGGCATACAGCACCTTGTTGGTCTGCAGGTCGATCAGCAATGCGCTGCCCGAGGCCAGGTGCAGCTTGGACGGGTCGCGCTGGACCTGAGGGGCAGGTTGGGCAACAGCATTCGACGTGACGCTGGCAGTGCCAGTGAGCAACAGCAGCAGGCTGAGGATAGACAGGGAGGTTTTCACGTTGGTGCTCACTAAATGTGGGTATGTCGTTGGCTGTGCAAGGGTTTTTCTTATTACAAGCCGTTACATTTTATGAGTATGGTTGAGTCTGTGTCGATTGCCCCGTAAACATTGGGCCAACTATGAAATTTATTTAACCTTGTACCAATTTTGTAACAATCAACTGCATTTCAAGCTTGCCCAACTCGGCCCAATCATTGGGTGAATTCAGCCAGCGCGCGTAGGTTGAGAGTAGTACCTGCACGCTGTGCCCGCGCTGCCCGGCGATGAACGCTGGATTCATGCCCGCTATCAGGCACATCGTGGCATAGGTATGCCGGCAGTTGTACTGGCTGCTGGGTTTGATTCCCAAGGCTTTCAGCGCATGCGCGAAGTGCGCTCCAGGGGTGCTGGACCCCAGCATGTGCTCCGACTTCCCCGATGGATGGAACACGTAGGGCGACGCCGCAACCTTTCTACGGCGCTGCACGGCTCGCGCATCCGCGATCATTCTCGCATCAGCCAGTGCGCTGAGCGCCCGGCTATTCAGCATGACGACTCTGGTGTAGTCGGTCTTTGTGCGCTCCTCAACGTTCCCTCCTACAACGATTCGACATACATGCGCTGTGCGCTTAGCCATGTCGACTTCGTCCCATCGCAACGCCATCATCTGCTGATTTGCGGCTGTCAGTCCTACTCGCCGCCACCAGCGCCTGCGGCATGGTTCATGGAGGCTCGCGAGGTGAACTTGACCCAGCGCACGCTCAACGAATTGTCGCCGTCACCGGTGACGGTGACGAGGGACTGATCGCCCTGCGAGCGTGCCAAGCCTACGTCAGAGCCATCGGGCGGTGAGGTAAGCCCAAACTGCGGATTTCGACCCGTAGCAGCAAGAAGCCACTATTCGAGATAGAAAGGTGTCGGCTAGAAGCGATTAGTTTGCCTATTCAATCAAACGCTTCTCTTTATCGTCACTTTTTGTGCGCTATTTAGCTTTCGATATAGACGGATGACATATTGCCATCACACACTCTGCTCTTTTGCCATCTCAAGGATGTCAAAATGAGCAAATACCAGTCATGAACCGCTTCTACCGCACCGTCTTCAACGCGCGCCTGGGGCAATACCAAGTGGCTTCCGAACTGGCCTGTTCGCGCGGCAGCCAACCAGCTATCACCAGTCGCGTCGGCCTGGGCTGCGGCCTGGCTCTGGCGATTGCCTGTGGGGTGGGGAGCCCGCTGGTCGGGGCTGCCCCCATGCACGGCCAAGATGACAGCCTCACTATCGTCAATGGCAGCGTGTTGTTCTGGGATGGCGCGCAGTTGGTAGGCAATGGCGCGATCCAGGGCGGCAATGGCACCTGGGACACCATGAGCACCAACTGGACCACGGTCGACGGTACTGGCAATCGTGACTGGAACAGCGATTTCGCAGTGTTCCAGGCCGCTGCCGGTGACGTACTGGTCGATGGCACCCAATCCATTACGGGTATGCAGTTCGTGACCGATGGCTATCGTCTGCTCAACGGCATGTCGGGGGCGCTGGCGCTGGTCAACGGCACCAATGGCAGCACCACCGTGCGCGTCGATCCTGGTGTCACGGCCACGGTGAACGTCGCCCTGACCGGCAACGGCCTGCTCAGTAAGGTCGACAGCGGCACCCTGGTGCTCGGTGGCAGCAACAGTTACAGCGGTGGCACCGCACTGAGTGGCGGCACCTTGGCCGTCGGCAACAACGCTGCGCTGGGTAGCGGCGCCCTGACCGCCACGGGCACCAGCACCCTTAAAAACACCCAGTCGGTGGCGCTGATGAATGCCATCGCGGTGAACGGCGACCTGACCCTCGACACCGCCAGCAACCTGACCCTGGGCGGGCTCATCAGCGGCACGGCAACCTGATCAAGGCCGGCGCCCAGGAACTGATGGTGTTGGGCAACAACACCTTCAGCGGCACACTCGATATCACCCAGGGCATGGTGACGAGCCTGAGTGCCAACGCACTGGGCAACCTTGCCAGTGTCAATCTGGGCAGCGGCACCGACCTGAACCTGAACGGCAACACCACTATCGGTACGCTGACCGGCAGCGGCACCACCAGCATCGCGCTGGGCTCCACGCTGAGCCTGGGTGGCAACAACCTGGACAGCGTCTACGCGGGGACATTCGGCGGCAATGGCGGCCTGAGAAAGGTCGGTAATGGTGTGCTCGAACTCAGCGGCATCAGCAGCCTGGGCGGCACCAGCCAGGTCAACGCCGGTACGCTCAAGGTCTCGGGCAGCCTGAACGGCGGTAGCCTGACGGTCAGCAACGGTGCGACCCTGACCGGCAGCGGTAGCCTGGGGGGGGGTGTCAGTATCGCCAACGGCGGGCACCTGGTCGGTACCAGCGGTACCCAGCTGAAGTTCGGTTCGTTGACGATCTCGCCCAATTCCATCATCGATGTTGCACTGGGTTCGCCGTTGACCGGCGCCACCTCGCTGTTCAACGTGGCCGGCACCCTGACCCTTGACGGTACGCTGAACATCACCGACGACGGTGGCCTGGGCAATGGCGTCTATCGCCTGTTCGACTACACCTCATTGGTCAACAACGGCATGATTCTGGGCGGCCTGCCCGGCAGCGTGACGCCAGGCGAACTGCAACTGCAAACCGCGATTGCCGGCCAGGTCAACCTGCTGATCAACTCGCCCAACCTGCTCGTGCAGTTCTGGGATGGCCAGGGCACTGTCGCCGACGGCACGGTGCAGGGCGGCAGCGGTACCTGGAACAACAGCAGCACCAACTGGACCGACCTGAACGGCACAGACAACGATGCCTGGTTCGATCAGTTCGCCATTTTCCAAGGTGCTGCTGGCGTGGTTACCGTGGAAGGCAGCCAGACTGCCAACGCCCTGCAGTTCGTCACCGATGGCTATCAACTGGTCGCCGGCACTGGCGGCGAGCTTAATGCCATCAATGGCAACAGGGGCAGCTTCGTGGTGCGGGTCGACCCGAACGTGACCGCCACCCTCGACCTGCCCGTCAATGGCACGGGCACCCTGGCCAAGCTCGACACCGGCACGCTGGTGCTCAACGGCGCCAACGGCTATACCGGCGGCACGCTGCTCAATGGCGGCACCCTGGTCGTGGGCAACGGCAGCGCGCTGGGCAGTGGTACGCTGACCGCCGCCAATGGCACTACCCTGGACAGCAACCAGGCGGTGAGCCTGGGCAACGCTATCGGCCTGCTCGGCCAACTGCGTATCGGCGGCAGCAACGCACTGACCCTTGACGGCGATATCAGCGGCAACGGCGGCCTGCTCAAGGCGGGTGCCGGCACGCTGACCCTGGGTGGTGGCAACACCCTGAGCGGCGCCACTACCGTCAGTGGCGGCAGCCTGATCGTCAATGGCAGCCTGGCCAGCAACACGGTCACGGTAAACAGCGGTGCCACCGTGGGCGGCACCGGTAGCCTCGGCGGTACGCTGACGGTCGCCGACGGCGGCCACCTGTCGATGCGCAGCGGCAGCACGCTGAGCGTCGGTTCGCTGGTACTGGGGGCGGATGCCAACCTCGATGCCGCACTCGGTGCGCCGGTGGTCGGTACTGCGGGCCTGATCAACGTGGGCGGCAACCTGACCCTGGACGGCAAACTCAATGTCACCGACATCGGCGGGTTCGACTCAGGCGTTTACCGCCTGATCGACTACACCGGCACCCTCATCAACAACGGCCTGAACATCGGCAGCGTGCCCAACGGGGTAGTGCCGGGCGACCTGGATGTGCAAACCGCGATCAACAATCAGGTCAACCTGGTGGTGGGTGGCACCAACAACACCGTGCTGTTCTGGGATGGCAGCCAGACCACCGGCAACGGTTCGGTCGCCGGCGGCAGTGGCGTGTGGAGTGTCGGCGGGACCAACTGGACCAACGCCAACGGCACCGTCAACCAGGCCTGGAACGATACCTTCGCGGTGTTCCAGGGCACGGGTGGCGCGGTCACCCTGGACGGCGTACAAACCCTCAACGGCATGCAGTTCCTCGACAATGGCTACACCCTCAGCGGGGATGCGCTGGCGTTGACCAATGGCGCCTCAGGCACCAGCAACGTGCGCATCGGCACCGGCATCAGCGCGACGCTGGACGTGGCAGTGAACGGCAACGCTACCCTGGCCAAGCTCGAAGGCGGCACCCTGGTGCTCAACGGCAACAACACCTACACCGGGGGTACCCAGCTCAATGGCGGCACCCTTGTGGCCGGCAGCGACACGGCCCTGGGCCTGGGCGCGCTGAGCACACAAGGCGGAACTACCCTGGACAGCAACACCGCGGTCAACCTGGCCAACGCGGTGGTGCTCAACGGCAGCCTGACGCTGGCGGGCAGTCATGATTTGACCCTTAGCGGCGTCGTCAGTGGCAACGGCGAACTGAACAAGCAGGGCGCCAGCGAGCTGACCCTGAGCGGCAACAATACCTTCAGTGGAGCGCTGAACGTTCTCAGCGGTAAGTTGAGCCTGATCGGTAATACTGCCCTCGGCAATGCGCACTTGAACGTTGCAAATAATGCTTCGGCCAGTGTGTTTGGGGTTAACAACCTCAATGCACTCACTGGCTCGGGCGCTCTGCTGCTAGCGGCAGGCAGTACACTGCAAGTCGGTGCACGTGGAGCCAGCAGTGTTTATGACGGCTCGATCAACGGTGCAGGCCACCTGACCAAGATTGGTAGCGGTAAGCAGGTCCTCAATGGCAACTCGACTGTCGAGGGTGGCACCACCGTCGCGGCTGGGAGTCTTATTATCGGTGGTGCGGCAGGCTCAAACGCTAACCTTGCCAGCAATGTCGACGTGGCTATGGGGGCTATACTCGGCGGTCATGGCACTATCAATGGCGATATCAACCTTGCCAGCGGCGCAACCCTGAACCCGGGCAACTCGATTGGTACTCTAAACGTTGCCGGCGATATCAACTTCAATAGCGGCTCTACGCTTGTCATTGAGGCAGATCCGGACGGCCGCTCCGATCGGGTGATCGCCACCGGCACCGTGTCGCTTGGCGGCTCGGGCCTGAACATTGTGGCCGGCGCGGCAACTGGGCGCCGAGCACCCAGTACCGGATTATTGAGGCGAGCAATCTGACGGGTACCTTCGCAAACGTCAGCAGCAACCTGATCTTCCTCACGCCGCAAGTGACATACGCAAGCAATGGCGTAACTCTGGACCTGCAGCGCAACGATGTTTCTTTCACATCAGTCGCCCAGACCTACAACCAGCGTGCCGTAGCCGGAACTCTGGACTCGGCTGGCGCGGGTGGTTTGTATAACCTGGTCGCTGCACTCAACGCCGATCAGGCACGCTCGGCTTACGACAGCCTGTCTGGTGAGATCCACGCCAGCACTCGCGGCGCGCTGTTCGATGAAAGTCGCTACGTGCGAGATGCGATTGGAACGCGCCTGCGAAGCGCTCAGGGCCAGGCACCGAGTGAAGGTGTACTGCACGTCGATGCTGACAGCAGCATGACCTTCTGGCTACAGGGCTACGGCAGTTGGGGTGATCGCGATGGCAACAGCAATGTCGCCGCCCTCGACCACAACAGCCAGGGCATGTTGCTAGGCGTCGATGTGCCACTGAACGACACTTGGCACGCAGGCTTGGCGGCGGGTTATGGCAACAGTGACCTTGACGCGGATGGCCGAAACTCGTCGGCGAAGGTCGATAGCACATCGTTGACAGCCTACCTGGGCGGTCAGTGGGACGCGTTGCACCTGCGTATGGGCGTCTCTCATGCCTGGAACGATGTAGACAGCAGCCGCCATGTAAATGTTGGCAGCGTGCAGGAACACGTCAAGGCCAAGTACGACGCCAGTACGACACAGGTGTTCGGTGAGCTGGGTTATGCCATCCAGGCAGGTGACTTCACTCTTGAGCCTTTCGTTGGCCTGGCCCATGTTGAAGTCGATAGCGACAGCTTCCGTGAGCGTGGTGGCAGCACTGCACTGAGCGGCGACAGCGAAAAGAGCCGTGCGACCTACTCCAGTCTAGGCGTGCGTGCTAGCACTCCAGCGGCTGAAGTGGCCGGGGTGCCCTTGAGTGTACACAGCAGCCTAGCGTGGCAGCGCGTGCTTGATAAGCCAAGCGAAGAATCTCACTTGGCCCTGGCGGGGTATGACAGCTTCGCCGTCAAGGGTGTGCCTATTGCCCAAGACACCGCGCTAATACAGCTCGGTGTCAGCGCCAAACTTGCCCCGCAAACGAGCCTCGATCTGGGCTACTCGGGGCAAATCGGCGATGGCTACAGGGATCACGGTGTCCGCTTGGGGCTCAATATCGCGTTCTGAGTAAAGAGCCTGCACGGTGCAACGCCGTGCGGGCTTCTCTATACGTCTAAGTTTTGCAAGCATCGCGATAGATAACCTGCTGAAAAAAATGGGGCCTTTGCACTGTTTGCGGGGGGCGACGTAAGAGTGCGTGAGCGAATTTATGATTCACGCAATGCGTAGCGCTGTGTATTTCAGTGTGCCTCAAGTGGCTGACGGCCCAGGTTTCATTGGGTTTCAGCCACTTGAAGAGCCCGGCAAAACGCAACATTAATCTTATGAATATGGTTGATGTTGTGTCGATTGCCCCGCTTTCGCCGGGGCTCATATGAAATTTATTTAACCTCTGGTACGAAAGGCCACTGACGGCCATCGGCAGGGAGCTGGTGGCCGGTCAGTTGTGTCAACGAATCAGTGGCGCTTTCAGCGGCCGTGGGCCCGATAAGCGGTGCGAAACTGCAGGTAATGGTCCGTCATGGCCTTGAGCAGTTCATAACCGCTCTCGGCTGCCTTGCCTGGGGTCTGCGGGAGCTTGTACTGACCACTGGCGATCATCGCCACGGTCATCTGCTGTGCGGCGGCCAGCGGGTCGTCGACGGGGTTCAACGGGGCGGGGAATACTCGCTCGGAGGGCATGCAACTTCCTTGTTGATGGTGGGCAACGTTATGCAGCCTAACCACGGCCCCGAATGACTGCCACTGCGAGCGATTTCCTCCAGAGTCGCCATGCCCGAGGGCATGGCGGGGCCCCAGGGCCTACCAGCGCGGCGGCCCGTAGTACACAGGCGGTGGGCCATAGTAGCGCTCGCGATAGTACGGCGGGGGTACCGGTACATAGCGCTCCACTACCGGGTACGGCTGGTAATACACCGGCGGTGGCGGGGCCTGCACATAGACCGGGGGCGGGCCGTAGTAGGCCGGCTGGCGCTCGACATACACGGTGCGGTCGTGGTTGTTGGACACCACCGCCCCCACCACGGCGCCGACCACGGCAGCGCCCAGTACCGGGCCGGCGCCATGCCAGCCGCCACCACCGCCACCACCATGGGCGGCGGCTTGCCCGCAGACGGCGAGGGCGCCGACCAGCAGGGCGATTTTCGGAATGTGACGGTTCATGCGGACTCCTCGAAGCAGTACCCGACGCTGGTGTTTTCGATAAACCCATGACATGGCGCGGGGATAACCATAAGACCGCCAAGCGGGGCAAATTGGCACAGGCGCCGGGTAAAGGTTGTGTAAGCCCCGATCAACGGTTACTCGCGTAGTTGTGCATACTGGTGCACCCGCCGCTTTCAAGGAGTCGCCTGATGTTTCCCAGCAAAGACACCGTACTGTGCATGTCCCTGGCAGGCCGGCCCGGCACCTTCGGGGTGCGCTTTCATAACCATCTGTACCAGCAGCTGGGGCTCGATTATTACTACAAGGCCATGACCACCGGCGACCTGCCGGCGGCCGTGGGGGGTATTCGCGCGCTGGGCGTGCGCGGGTGTGGGGTGTCGATGCCGTACAAGGAGGCCTGCATCCCGTTGCTCGATGAACTGGACCCGTCGGCGGCCGTGATCGACTCGGTCAATACCCTGGTCAATACACAGGGGCATCTGAAGGGTTACAACACCGATTATCTGGCGGTGCGCCAGTTGATCGGGCAGCATCGGCTGGACCCTGCGTCGAGCGTGGCACTGCGCGGCAGTGGCGGCATGGCCAAGGCGGTGGCGTGCGCGTTGCGTGATGCCGGCTTCAAGGTAGGGACAATCATTGCGCGCAACCGTGAGGCAGGTGAGCGCCTGGCCGAGGTGTGTGGCTATCGCTGGCAGGCCGAACCGCATGATGTGCGCGCGCAGGTGTTGGTGAACGTGACGCCGATCGGCATGGCGGGCGGTGCCGAGGCGCAGCAGTTGGCGTTCGAGCAAGGGGCGATCGAGTCGGCGCAGGTGGTGTTCGATGTGGTTGCGATGCCGGCACAGACGCCGTTGATCGTGGCCGCCCAGGCCGCAGGCAAGCCGGTGATCACCGGGCTGGAGGTGATTGGGCTGCAGGCGCTGGAGCAGTTCGTGCTGTATACAGGGGTGCGCCCGGAGGCGCGGCAGGTGGCTGCGGCAGTGGCGTTTGCTCGGGGGGAGTGATGGGTAGGGGGCTCGCGCATCTGCAGCACAAAAAACCAACGCCGCCCCCAACGCCAAGCCACTCTACTCCAGCAATGCCAGCCGTTCTTCCAGCGCCGCAATCCGCGCCTCCAGCGCTTCGATCCGCTCTGCCGACACGCCGCCGGTCGAACGTTCGCTACCTTGCTGGCGCGCCGAGAGAATCGCCTCGATGTCTGCCGGGTCGCCAAACGCATGGGTGTAACGGTCTTCACGCTGCCCGGCCTGACGCGGCAGGTGCAGGGCAAAGCCCCTGGCGATCAGACGCTCAAGCTGATGCACCACCTGCTCGGCATCCTCGAACTCGTGCATGCGGTTGCTGCGCGTCAGCAGCTCATTGACCGTCTGCGGCCCGCGCAGGAACATCAGCCCCAGCAGGATCAACTGCGCCGGCACCAGTTCCAGGGCCTTGTCGATGCGCTGTTCCCAGCGGTCGGCGCGGCTGCCCATCTGCAAGCGCGCCATGCCTTGGCCCTCCAGGGCGCGCAAGGCCTGGCCGACCTGCCCCTGGGTCAGGTTCATCACCGGCTCGCGGCTGGTCTTCTGGTTGCAGGCCAGGACCACGGCGTTGAGGGTAAGCGGGTAGGTTTCCGGGCTGGTGGCCTGCTTTTCGATCAAGGCGCCTAGGATACGGATTTGCGTGCTGTCCAGACGCTGTGCGTCAACGGGGGTGTCTTGCTCGGTGCTCATCGCGCGTTCCCTATGCTGTGGAAGGCAACTAGCCTAATCCTTGCAGGATAAAAGACAAGCCGCCTGCCAGGCGCAAGCGTGTCTATAATCGCGCCAGTCCCTTTTTGTCACCCAGTCGAGAGCACAATGACCATTTCCCTGTACGCCGCTTCCGTTCCCGTTTTCAAGCAGATGCTCAACGCCCTGAGCGATGTGCTGAACAAGGCCCAGGCACATGCCGAGGCGAAAAACATCGATGCCAACGCGCTGCTGCAGGCCCGCCTGTTCCCGGACATGTTCCCGTTGGTGCGCCAGGTACAGATCGCCGTCGATTTCGCCAAGGGCGTTTCGGCGCGTCTGGCCGAGGTCGAGCTGCCCAAGTACGACGACAGCGAAACCAGCTTTGCCGAGCTGCAGGCACTGATCGCCAAGGTGCTGGCGTTTATCGAACAGATCCAGCCACAGCAGATCGACGGCAAGGAAGGCATCGAGATCGTCACCCGCCCCGGCACACCGAAAGAGAAGCGCTTCAGTGGCCAGTCCTATCTGCTGACCTACGGCTTGCCGCAGTTCTTCTTCCACGTCACCACCACCTACGCGATCTTGCGCCACAACGGCGTCGAAATCGGCAAGCGCGACTACATGGGCGCGTTCTAACAGCATCACGCACAAAAAAGCCCGGCAAGGCTCACGCCTTGCCGGGCTTTTTCATGGGCTTACGCAGCCTGGCGTTCTTCGGCTTCGCAGGCGGCTGCGGTAAACAGCACGTCGGTGGAGGAGTTGAGCGCGGTTTCCGCCGAGTCCTGCAAGATCCCGATGATGAAACCTACCGCCACCACCTGCATGGCGATTTCACTGGGGATGCCGAACAGGCTGCAGGCCAGCGGGATCAACAGCAGCGAACCGCCCGCCACACCCGACGCGCCGCACGCACACACCGCCGCGACAATGCTGAGCAGGATGGCGGTTGGCAGGTCGACGGCGATGCCCAGGGTATGCACGGCCGCCAGCGTGAGCACGGTGATGGTGATCGCGGCACCGGCCATGTTGATGGTTGCGCCCAGCGGGATCGAGACCGAATAGGTGTCTTCGTGCAGGCCGAGTTTCTCGCTCAACGCCAGGTTGACCGGAATGTTGGCCGCTGAGCTGCGCGTGAAGAAGGCGGTGATGCCGCTTTCGCGCAGGCACAGCAGCGTCAGCGGGAACGGGTTGCGGCGGATTTTCCAGAATACGATCAGCGGGTTCATCACCAGGGCGACGAACAGCATGCAGCCGATCAGCACCGCCAGCAGGTGAAGATAGCCCAGCAGGCGCCCAGACCGGACTCGGCCAGCGTCGAAGCGACCAGGCCGAAGATGCCCACAGGAGCGAAGCGAATCACCATGCGCACGATCAGGGTCACGCCGTTGGACAGGTCTTCGACCACGCTGCGGGTGGTTTGCCCCGCATGCCGGATGGCAACCCCTAAGGCAATTGCCCACGCCAGGATGCCGATGAAGTTGGCTTCCATCAGCGCGCTCACCGGGTTGGCCACCACGCTCAGCAGCAACCCTTGCAGGACCTCACCGATGCCGCCAGGCGGGCTCATCGCTGCGTCATGAGTGGCCAGTATCAGTTGGGAGGGGAACAGCATGCTGGCCACCACAGCGACGACGGCCGCGGAGAAGGTTCCAAACAGGTACAGCACCAGAATGGGGCGAATATGGGTTTCCTGGCCGTGTTTGTGGTTGGCGATCGACGCCATTACCAGAATGAAGACCAGGATCGGTGCCACCGCCTTCAGTGCGCTGACAAATACCTTACCGATAAAGGCCAGGTTCAGCGCGGCGGCCGGCCACAGCAACGCCACGGCAATGCCGGCCACCAGGCCGACGACAATCTGCAGTACCAGGCTGGTACGGTTCAACAGGTTAAGCACTGGGGTCATGGCAGGTGTTTCTCGTTCTTGTGCAAGGGTACGGTGGTGCCCACAGCGCGTAGTGAGGGCGTGCAGGGGACAATGCCAGTTGCGAAAGGGGCAGGACTTTAGCACAGCGCGCCAGCGCTGACCGCAGATGGTTGCCCGATGGCAGGTGGGGCGTGATGTCGCTGTTGTACGGGGGCGGCCGTGGGTTGTTTAACGCTGGCGCGTGGGCGCTATTGCCGATTCTGTTGCTGGCCGCGGACGGTTTCACCCCACAGGCCAGTTGAACAGCTCGCGTCGGGCGCCCTCGGTGATCGCCACGATACCCGGGTGCTTGACCTTGCGTTCCACCGAAATCGCGTAGAACGATTCGGTAACCGCATCGGTCTGGCCGATCAGTTCGACGCCATTCTGGCGGCATACCTCGTCGGCGATCACGCTGGGCGCAATGAAAATCCCACTGCCCGATTGACCGAAGGCCTGCATCAGTGCGCTGTCGTCGAATTCGCCGACGATGCGCGGTTGCAACTGCTGCTCGGCGAACCAGCGCAACAGCCGGCTGCGTACCACGGTCTCCTGGCCTGGGATCAGCATCGGCGCGTGCTGCAGGCCGACAGGGAAGGGCGCCGGGTGCAGCGCGGCCAGTGCCGGGGTGGCGAAGAAACTGATACCACATTCACCGAGCTTCTGGCTGTAGCCCTTGATATCCAGGTGGCTGGGCATGGGGCTGTCGGAGATCACCATGTCCAGGCGCTGGATCGCAAGGTCTGCGAGCAGGCGCTCGAGCTTGTCTTCGCGACAGCTCAGGCGCAGCGGCTCGGGCAGTTCCATGGTGGGGGCGAGCAGGCGGTAGACGATCGACTTGGGCACCACATCCGCCACGACCCGGAACAGGATCTGCTGCTCGTGGGGTTGTGCGCGCAGCACCGCTTCAAGCTCGCCGCCAATCTGGAACATCTGTTCGGCGTAGGACAGCGCCTGGCGCCCGGTTTCGGTCAGTTCCAGCTGGCGCCCCACGCGGCGGAACAGCTCGATGCCATAGCTGTGTTCGAGCAGGCTGATCTGGCCGCTGATGGTCTGCGGGGTGAGGTTGAGCTGTTCGCCGGCGCGCACGATGCTGCCGGTTTTTGCCACCGCCCAGAAGTAATGCAGTTGTCGGTAATTGAGCATGATCATTCCCGATTCGTAAAAACCGAAGTATAGCCGCTGAAAATACGAATTTTCCTGATGTTTCATGCTCTTTAGAATGCCTCGCTATCAACGCCAGACGTGCAAAGCGAGGAACCCATGCTTCAATTCAAATCGATCGGTACACCGCTGGTGGTGCTGTTGGCACTGTTTGCCATGAGCGGTTGCGACCAGGCGGAAAAGTCCGCGCAGCAGATGCTCAACCAGGCAGCCGAGTCTGCCAAGCAAGCGATCGACAAGACCAACGACGCGGCCCAGCAGGCGCTTAGCGATGCCACTGGCTCGCAGTTGGCGAAAAAACCTGACGACGCCCAGGACACCCCTCGGGAAAAGCCGGAGCGCGACCAAAGCGCTCAGGAAATCTGACCCTTTCTTCACACTGATTCAGGATTGATTCATGGAATACCTGCTGGAACTTGCTGCAAGCCCGACCGCCTGGGTCGCCCTGGCCACCCTGGTGGCCATGGAAATCGTGCTGGGTATCGACAACCTGATCTTCATCTCGATCCTGACCAACAAGCTGCCTGAGCAGTTTCGCTCCAAGGCGCGGCGCATCGGCATCAGTATGGCGCTGGTGATGCGTCTGGGCCTGCTGAGCACCATCGCGTGGATTGTGCAACTGACCGAGCCGGTGATCGATGTATTCGGGCACACGTTCTCGTGGAAGGACATGATCCTGATCGCGGGCGGCCTGTTCCTGTTGTGGAAGGCCACGTCGGAGATTCACCACAGCGTCGATCCGCGTGCCAAGGAAGAATCCAAGGCCTCGTCCACGGTGACCCTGGGCTTTGCCGCGGCGATCGGCCAGATCCTGGTGCTGGACATCGTGTTCTCGATCGACAGCATCATCACTGCCGTGGGCATGACCGAGCACTTGCCGATCATGATCATCGCGGTGGTCAGTGCGGTCATCGTGATGCTGGTGGCGGCCGACCCGCTGGCCAAGTTCATCAACGACAACCCGACCGTGGTGATGCTGGCGCTGGGCTTTTTGATCATGATCGGCATGACCTTGATCGCCGAAGGCTTTGGCGCTCATGTACCCAAGGGTTACGTGTATGCAGCCATGGCGTTCTCGACCTTGATCGAGATCCTGAACATCCTGTCGCGCCGGGCTCGGGAAAAACGCGAAGCGCTCGAAAGCGAAGCGTGATGGTCCGCAGCGCCGGCTGTTGCAGGAGCCGGCGCTGTCGGGCAAGGCCGTTACGGATTCGGTCAGTGCATCAATGCGCGTTGGCGTGTCGGCGCGCGTGCCGTTGTACCTGAGGTGCAGCTGTGCGCGGCTGCGGGTGGTGCAGATGATGCCGGCGCGCGATGCGCAACACGCCCCAGAGCATGGCCGCAGCAACCACCAGCCACGTGCCGATCAACAGAAAAATCCCCATCGTCAGACTCATACCGTGCCTCCTTCGACTGGGCAAGCAGGGCTCGCCATTCGGACACAGGCTCAGTCTAGCCCATCGCCTGTGACAGACGGTTGACCAATGCGCCCGTGGCTTGGTTCAGTTCGCTCTAAGGCTTGGCCGGGCTATACCCAAGGCGTTTGCGCGCCTATCATCGCAGGCCAGTGGCCGGGCGTTCGTCTGCCCGGCATCAGCACAAGCGAGTGTCCATGCTGCCCATTGCCCGTCGTTTCCCTCGTCATCTGCTGCTGGCCTGCGCGCTGGCCGCCAGCCTGGCCGGTTGCGCCAGCCAGCCGTCATCTCAACTCAAGAGCCTGCCTCAGCGGGTGGAACTGGGGGCAGTGCCGTTCTACCGGGGCGTTGCCAACCAGAGCGCGCCCATGGCCCTGGCCGCGATACTGTCGCAGCAAGGCGTGCGTATCACGCCGGGCTTGCTTGAGGGGGCGCTGCAACTGCCGCAGGGCGTCGACAGGCTGCAGGCTTCGATGCAGACCGCAGCCCGCCAGTACGGCATGCTGGTGTACCCACTGGAGGCCGAGCTGCCAGCGTTGCTGACCCAGGTGGCTGCGGGCAACCCAGTGCTGTTGCGCTACCAGGAAGGCTCGGCATTCTGGAGTGAACCGCGCTATGGCGTGTTGATCGGGTATGACCGCTACAAGTCGCGGGTGTTGTTGCGCGCAGGTAATAACCGGCGACTGCTGATGGACTTCGACGATTTTGCCAGTGCCTGGAAGCAGGAGGGCAGTTGGGCGGTACTGGTGCAGCCGCCAGGCCAACTGCCAGCCCAGGTGGACCGGCAGCGCTGGCTCAAGGCCGCCAACGAATTGGCCCAGGCAGGCCAGGAGCAGGCCGCGCGCCAGGCCATCAGCGCCCTGGGGCAATGACGGCAGGCTGCGGCGCGGTTACACGCCCAGGCGATCGCGCAGGCTGTAGTACCAGGCGCCCAGTGCGCTGAACGGTACGCGCAGCATCTGGCCGCCCGGGAATGGGTAGTGCGGCAGCTCGGCGAACGCATCGAAGCGCTCGGCCTGGCCGCGCAACGCCTCGGCCAGCACCTTGCCGGCCAGGTGGGTGTAGGTGACGCCGTGGCCGCTGCAGCCCTGGGAATAGTAGATGTTGTCGCCCAGGCGGCCTACCTGCGGCAGACGCGACAGGGTCAACAGGAAGTTGCCGGTCCAGGCGTAATCGATCTTCACATCCTTGAGCTGCGGGAAGGCCTTGAGCATTTTCGGGCGGATGATCGCCTCGATGTTGGCCGGGTCACGTGCGCCGTACACCACACCGCCGCCGAAGATCAGGCGCTTGTCGCCGGTCAGGCGGTAGTAGTCGAGCAGGTAGTTGCAGTCCTCGACGCAATAGTCCTGCGGTAGCAGGGTGCGGGCCAGCTCGTCGCTCAGCGGCTCGGTGGTGATCACCTGGGTGCCGCACGGCATCGACTTGGAGGCCAGTTCCGGTACCAGGTTACCCAGGTAGGCGTTGCCGGCCACGATGATGAACTTGGCGCGTACCTTGCCTTGCGGGGTGTGCACCACCGGGTTGGCGCCGCGTTCGATACGGATGGCCGGGGACTGTTCGTAGATCTTGCCACCCAGCGATTCGACGGCTGCAGCTTCGCCCAGCGCCAGGTTGAGCGGGTGGATATGGCCACCGCTCATGTCGAGCATGCCGCCGATATAGCTGTCACAGGCGACCACTTCGCGGATGCGGCGCTGATCCATCAGTTCCAGCTGAGTGTGGCCATAGCGTTCCCACAGGCGCTGCTGGGACTCAAGGTGGCCCATCTGCTTGCTGGTCAGGGCGGCGAACACGCCACCGTCTTTGAGGTCGCACTGGATGTTGTACTTGGCCACGCGCTCGCGGATGATGCGCCCGCCTTCGAAGGCCATCTGGCCCAGCAGTTGCGCCTGCTTGGGGCCGACGGTGCGCTCGATCACGTCGATGTCGCGGCTGTAGCTGTTGACGATCTGCCCGCCGTTGCGGCCCGAGGCACCAAAGCCGACCTTGGCGGCTTCGAGCACGGTTACACTGAAGCCGTTCTCAAGCAGGAACAGGGCGCTGGACAGGCCAGTGTAACCCGCACCGATCACGCAGACGTCGGTCTGGACTTCTTCCTGCAGGCTCGGGCGCTGCGGGACGGGGTTGGCCGAGGCGGCGTAATACGACTGGGGGTAGGGGGTGTTGGCCATGCGCGGCACCTCTGGGTTTGTAGTTGTATGTTCTATATTTTTTACGATTGTGCAGATCGTATCAACAATAATAAACACCCGCCAGCCGGACGGTACAAATCGCTGAATCTTGCTCTTTGATAAAAAATATTAGTATTCAGTGGCTTAGCTTCAAAAAAAGTATTGACACAGGGATTCGATTGCGTAGAATGCCGCCTCACAGCAGGCACATAGCTCAGT
>NZ_JAAHBU010000209.1 GCF_010671725.1 Pseudomonas brassicae
CGGCAAGGCCCTGGCCGAGCTGGAAGACAACTTCCGCTACAACGATGCCGTGATCCGTAACCTGGTCATCCGTCGCGACGAAGCCGTTACCGGCCAGTCCGAGATGCTCAAGGCTGAAGAAAACCGCAGTGAGCGCCGTGAGCGTCGCGACCGTCCTGAGCATGCTGACAGCGCCGATGGCGACGACAGCAATGACAGCGACAACAGCGATAACGCTGACGAGTAATCCACGGACCTTTTGAGGAGCCTATTACATGGCACGTTTCTTCCGTCGTCGTAAATTCTGCCGCTTCACTGCTGAAGAAGTGAAAGAGATCGATTACAAAGATCTCAACACCCTGAAAGCTTATGTATCCGAAACCGGCAAGATCGTTCCAAGCCGTATCACCGGTACCAAAGCTCGTTATCAGCGTCAGCTGGCTACCGCTATCAAGCGCGCCCGCTTCCTGGCCCTGCTGGCCTACACCGACAGCCACGGCCGCTGAGACCGGGTCGTCGACAGGTAGCAAGGGATAAAGTGCATGCGAGCGTTAGCTGATTTCATCATGCGCGGTCGCGTGCAGGCCACGCTGGTAGTGGTCGGTTGTGCGGCAATGCCGCTGCTGTTCTGGTTGAGTGCCGCCGCTGGCAGCCTTGTGCTGCTGCGGCGTGGTTTCAAGGACGCCTTCGGGATCCTCGCCTGGGCATTGTTGCCCGCGCTGGTCTGGTGGTTCTTCGGTGAGCCGCGCACCTTGATGGTGTTGCTGGGCACCTTTGGTCTGGCTGCGTTGTTACGCGCCGGGCAGTCCTGGAACCGGGTGCTGTTGTTCAGCATCGCCTGGGGCCTGGTGTACGGGGTTGTTCTGGGTTCGGTGTTCCGCGAACCGATCGATGCATTGGCGCAGGCGCTTGAAAAAGCCCTGCCGCAGATGCTCGACGGGCTCTACCAGCAGATGTCGGTAGAAGAGCGGGCCCGCCTGGGCAGCGTCATTGCACCGGTGCTTACCGGCCTGATTGCGGCGTTGCTGCAAGCTGTCAGTCTGCTGGCCCTGATGCTGGGTCGCTACTGGCAGGCCGCGTTGTATAACCCGGGAGGCTTTGGCAGCGAATTTCGCGCCACAAGGCTGCCGCTGGTGCCGGCGTTGTTGTTGCTGGTGTGCATGCTGGTGGCGCCGAATTTCGGTACCGAACTGGCCATGCTGACACCGTTGTGCAGCGTACCGCTGGTATTCGCCGGGCTGGCCCTGATGCATGGGCTGGTGGCGCAAAAGCGACTGGCCAAGTTCTGGCTGGTGGGGATGTACGTAACGCTGGTGCTGTTCATGCAGCTGATTTATCCGTTGCTCGTGGTTCTGGCCATTGTCGACAGCCTGATTGATTTTCGCGGTCGTTCTGCATCCAAGGGTGCCGATGACGCGAACGGTGAAGGTTAAAAGTTAAGAGGTTTATACCTAATGGAACTGATCCTGCTGGAAAAAGTCGCCAACCTGGGCAACCTGGGCGACAAGGTAAACGTTAAGGCCGGTTACGGCCGTAACTACCTGCTGCCATTCGGCAAAGCTACCGCTGCGACCGCTGCCAACCTGGCTGCGTTCGAAGAGCGTCGTGCCGAGCTGGAAAAACTGGCTGCAGACAAGAAAGCTTCGGCTGAAACCCGCGCTGCCCAACTGGCCGAGCTGGAAGTGACCATCACTGCCACCGCCGGTGACGAAGGCAAGCTGTTCGGTTCGATCGGCACCCACGACATCGCTGACGCCCTGACCGCCTCCGGCGTTGAAGTGGCCAAGTCTGAAGTGCGTCTGCCGAACGGCACCATCCGTAACGTTGGCGAATTCGACGTAGCCGTGCACCTGCACAGCGACGTAGAAGCCACCGTACGTGTGGTTGTTGTCGCAGCCTAAGCTGGACTAATCGACTGGCACCCCGTGTGCCAGCCGGTTAACATCGGGCACGATCCTGCTTTGCAGGTCGTGCCCTTTGTCTTTTTCAACACCCTGATTTCCAAGTGGCCATGAACGAGATATCCGCCCCCGAGCAATATGATCTGCAAACCGCTGCCCTGAAGGTGCCGCCGCATTCCATCGAGGCCGAGCAGGCCGTGCTCGGTGGCCTGATGCTGGATAACAGCGCCTGGGAGCGAGTGCTCGATCAAGTCTCCGATGGCGACTTCTACCGGCATGACCACCGTCTGATCTTCCGCGCCATCCACAAGCTCGCCGACCTCAACACCCCGTTCGACGTGGTGACGTTGCACGAGCAGCTCGACAAGGAAGGCCAGAGCTCGCAGATCGGCGGCCTCGGCTACCTGGGCGAGCTGGCCAAGAACACCCCGTCGGTGGCCAACATCAAGGCCTATGCGCAGATCATTCGCGAGCGCGCCACGTTGCGCCAGCTGATCAGCATCAGCAGCGAGATCGCCGACAGCGCGTTCAACCCGCAAGGGCGCAACGCCGCCGAGATCCTCGACGAGGCCGAGCGGCAGATCTTCCAGATCGCCGAAGCGCGGCCCAAGACCGGCGGCCCGGTGGGGGTCAACGAACTGCTGACCAAGGCCATCGACCGTATCGACACGCTGTTCAACTCCGACAGCGCGATCACCGGTATTTCCACCGGCTACACCGACCTCGACGAGAAGACCAGCGGCCTGCAACCGGCCGACCTGATCATCGTTGCCGGTCGCCCGTCGATGGGCAAGACCACCTTCGCCATGAACCTGGTGGAGAACGCCGTACTGCGCAGCGACAAGGCCGTGCTGGTGTACTCGCTGGAGATGCCAGGCGAATCGCTGATCATGCGTATGCTGTCGTCGCTGGGGCGCATCGACCAGACCAAGGTGCGTTCCGGCCAGCTGGACGACGATGACTGGCCGCGCCTGACCTCGGCGGTCAACCTGCTCAACGACCGCAAGCTGTTCATCGACGATACCGCCGGCATCAGCCCGTCGGAGATGCGTGCGCGCACCCGGCGCCTGGTACGTGAACATGGCGAGATCGCCATGATCATGATCGACTACCTGCAGTTGATGCAGATCCCGGGTTCCAGTGGTGACAATCGCACCAACGAGATTTCCGAGATCTCGCGCTCGCTCAAGGCGCTGGCCAAGGAATTCAACTGCCCGGTGATCGCCCTGTCGCAGCTCAACCGCTCCCTCGAACAACGCCCCAACAAGCGCCCGGTGAACTCCGACTTGCGTGAATCGGGTGCAATCGAGCAGGACGCCGACGTGATCATGTTCGTGTACCGCGACGAGGTGTATCACCCCGAGACCGAGCACAAGGGCATTGCCGAGATCATCATCGGCAAGCAGCGTAACGGCCCGATCGGCTTTATCCGCCTGGCGTTCATCGGCAAGTACACACGCTTCGAGAACCTGGCCCCGGGCAGCTACAACTTCGACGACGACGAATAAGGCGCAGATGGCCAATTCCGACTGCTGACGTCGGAATTGGTCAAAATTTGTGCTATATTCCGCGCCCGCGATTTCCCTGATACCAAGAACCGGTCACTGACATGCAAGCAGCCAAACCACTTTTCGACTATCCCAAGTACTGGGCCGAATGCTTCGGGCCAGCGCCATTCCTGCCCATGAGCAGGGAGGAGATGGATCAGCTCGGCTGGGATTCCTGCGACATCATCATCGTGACCGGCGATGCCTACGTCGACCATCCGTCGTTCGGCATGGCGATCATCGGCCGCCTGCTCGAAGCCCAGGGCTTTCGCGTCGGCATCATTGCCCAGCCCAACTGGCAGAGCAAAGACGACTTCATGAAGCTGGGCGAGCCGAACCTGTTCTTCGGCGTCGCAGCGGGCAACATGGACTCGATGATCAACCGCTACACCGCCGACAAGAAGACCCGCTCGGACGACGCCTACACCCCCGGCGGCCTGGCCGGCAAGCGCCCTGACCGCGCCAGCCTGGTCTACAGCCAGCGCTGCAAGGAAGCCTACAGGCACGTGCCGATCGTGCTCGGCGGCATCGAGGCATCGTTGCGCCGCATCGCGCACTACGACTACTGGCAGGACAAGGTTCGCCACTCGATCCTGATCGACGCCTGCGCCGACATCCTGCTGTACGGCAACGCCGAACGCGCGATCGTCGAAGTCGCCCAGCGCCTGTCCTATGGTCAGAAGCTCGAAGACATCACCGACATCCGCGGCACCGCGTTCATTCGCCGTGACACGCCACAGGCTGGTACGAGGTGGACTCCACGCGTATCGACCGTCCGGGCAAGATCGACAAGATCATCAACCCGTACGTCAACACCCAGGACACCCAGGCCTGCGCCATCGAGCAGGAAAAGGGCCCGGTCGACGACCCGAGCGAAGCCAAGGTCGTGCAGATCCTGGCCAGCCCGCGCATGACCCGCGACAAGACCGTGATCCGCCTGCCTTCCTACGAGAAGGTGCGCAGCGACGCGGTGCTGTATGCCCACGCCAACCGCGTGCTGCACCTGGAAACCAACCCGGGCAACGCCCGTGCGCTGGTGCAGCGCCATGGCGAGGTGGACGTGTGGTTCAACCCGCCGCCCATCCCGATGACCACCGAAGAGATGGACTACGTGTTCGGCATGCCTTATGCGCGCGTGCCGCACCCGGCGTACGGCAAGGAGAAGATCCCGGCCTACGACATGATCCGCTTCTCGGTGAACATCATGCGTGGCTGCTTTGGCGGCTGCACCTTCTGCTCGATCACCGAGCACGAAGGCCGCATCATCCAGAACCGTTCCCACGACTCGATCATTCGCGAGATCGAAGAAATTCGCGACAAGGTGCCCGGTTTTACCGGGGTCATCTCCGACCTCGGCGGGCCGACCGCGAACATGTACCGCATTGCCTGCAAGAGCCCGGAGATCGAGTCTGCGTGCCGCAAGCCGTCGTGCGTGTTCCCGGGCATCTGCCCCAACCTGAACACCGACCACTCGGCGCTGATCCAGCTGTACCGCAGTGCGCGTGAGCTGCCGGGGGTGAAGAAGATCCTGATCGCCTCGGGCCTGCGTTACGACCTGGCGGTAGAGTCGCCCGAGTACGTCAAGGAGCTGGTCACCCACCACGTCGGTGGCTACCTCAAGATCGCCCCGGAGCACACCGAGGAAGGCCCGCTGAACCAGATGATGAAGCCTGGTATCGGCAGCTACGACCGCTTCAAGCGCATGTTCGAGAAGTACTCCAAGGAGGCGGGCAAGGAACAGTACCTGATCCCGTACTTCATCGCGGCGCACCCGGGCACCACCGACGAAGACATGATGAACCTGGCGCTGTGGCTCAAGGGCAACGGTTTCCGTGCCGACCAGGTGCAGGCGTTCTACCCGTCGCCGATGGCGTCGGCCACCGCCATGTACCACTCGGGCAAGAACCCGTTGCGCAAGGTCACCTACAAGAGCGATGCGGTGACCATCGTCAAGAGCGAAGAGCAGCGCGCCTGCACAAGGCGTTCCTGCGCTACCACGACCCGAAGGGCTGGCCGATGCTGCGTGAAGCGCTGCAGCGCATGGGCCGCGCCGACCTGATCGGGCCGGCCAAGCACCAGTTGATCCCGCTGCACCAGCCGGCGACCGACAGCTACCAGAGTGCGCGGCGCAAGAACTCGACGCCGGCCGGCAGCCACAAGGTGGCCAAGGAACAGAAGATCCTGACCCAGCACACCGGCTTGCCGCCGCGTGCCAGCGATGGTGCCAAGCCGTGGGACAAGCGCGAACAGGCCAAGGCCGCGGCGTTTGCCAAGAACCAGGAAGCGGCCAAGGCGCGCAAGGACGCGGCCAAGGGCGGCAAAGGCAAGGGCAAGAAGACCCGCGAGCCGGTGTTGCCACGCTGACACCGCGTCGCGGCCTTCGCTGGCAAGCCAGCTCCCACAGGTACAGTGCAGGTCCATAGACTACCGATAACCCTGTGGGAGCCGGCAAGCCAGCTCCCACAGGCACGGTGCAGATCCATAGACTACCGATAACCCTGTGGGAGCGGGCAAGCCAGTTCCCATAGGCACGGTGCAGATCCATGGACCACCGATAACCCTGTGGGAGCTGGCTTGCCAGCGAAGAGGCCCACACGGCCACATCCATCCTTCACTCGGCCCTCGCCACACGCTACCCTGCATCACCCGCCATCCCCGAGCACGCCCATGGCTGACCCGCTGGCCTCACCCAACCCTGCCACCTACCACGAAATGTTCGCGGCAGACGGCAGCGTGCGCCCGCACTGGCAGCGCCTGCATGACGCACTGCAGCGCAGCGGCCCGGCGCAGTTGGCCCAGCGCCAGGCGCTGCTGACCCGTCACCTGCAGGAAAACGGCGTCACCTACAACATCTATGCCGACCCCGAGGGCACCGATCGCCCCTGGGAGCTGGACCTGCTGCCGCAACTGATCCCGGCGCCGGAGTGGCAACAGCTGGCTACCGGCATCGCCCAGCGCGCGCACCTGCTCAATGCGGTGCTGGCCGACATCTACGGCCCGCAACAGCTGATCGCCGAAGGCCTGCTGCCCGCCGAGCTGGTCTATGGGCACAACAACTTCCTGTGGCCCTGCCAGGGCATCAGCGTGCCTGGCGGGACCTTCCTGCACCTGTACGCGGTCGATCTGGCGCGCGGGCCCGATGGCCGCTGGTGGGTTACCGCCGACCGTACCCAGGCGCCCACCGGGGCCGGCTATGCGCTGGAAAACCGCACCTTGGTGACCCGCACGCTGCCCGACCTCTACCGCGACCTGCAAGTGCAGCACCTGGCGGGCTTTTTCCGCAGCCTGCAGCACAGCCTGCAGCGCCTGGCGCCCAGCGGGCAGGAGCCGCCACTGGTAGTGGTGCTGACGCCGGGGCGCTTCAACGAGAGCTACTTCGAACACCTGTTCCTCGCCCGCCAGCTCGGCTACCCGCTGGTCGAGGGCAGCGATCTGACCGTGCGCGACGCCACGGTGTACCTCAAGACGCTGGGCGGGCTGCGCCGGGTTCACGCGATCATGCGACGCCTGGACGACGACTTCTGCGACCCGCTGGAGCTGCGTACCGACTCGGCGCTCGGCGTGCCCGGGCTGCTCGATGCGGTGCGCCAGGGCCGTGTGCTGGTGGCCAACGCGCTGGGCAGCGGCGTGCTGGAGTCGCCCGGCCTGCTGGGCTTTCTGCCGGCGATCAACCAGCGCCTGTTTGGCGAAGAGCTGAGCCTGCGTCGATTGCCACCTGGTGGTGCGGCGAGCCGCCAGCACTGGCCCAGGCCCTGGAAAAACTGCCAGAGTTGCTGATCAAGCCGGCGTTCCCCTCGCAGAGTTTCGCCCCATTGTTCGGTCGCGAGCTGGACGCTGCGGCGCGCCAGGCCCTGGCCGAACGTATCCGCGCGCGGCCCTATGCCTATGTCGCACAGCAACTGGCGCAGCTGTCCCAGGCGCCGGTGTGGCAGGGCCAGTTGCAGGCGCGCCCGATTGGCATGCGGGTGTATGCAGTGGCCACAGCCGATGGCTACCGGGTGCTGCCCGGTGGCCTGACCCGCGTGGCCGCGCTGGCCGACGCCGAGGTGGTGTCGATGCAGCGCGGCGGGGCCAGCAAGGACACCTGGGTGCTGGGTGACGCTGCGCCGGCCGGCGAGCAATGGCAGGCCAGCCGCAGCCTTGGGGTCGCCGACCTGGTGCGTCAGGACCCGTACCTGCCGTCGCGGGTGGTGGAAAACCTGTTCTGGTTCGGGCGCTACTGCGAGCGCTGCGACACCAGTGCGCGCTTGCTGCGGGTGCTGCTCAGCCGCTACCTGGACGGTGATCATCCCTCGACCTGGCAGGCGGCAGTGGCCCTGGCCGAAGAGCTGGAACTGCTGCCGCCGCAGGGCACCCTGGCCGAGCGCCTGCGCGCTGCACTGCTGGCCCCGGACTGGGTGTTCAGCCTGCGCGCCAACCTGCAGCGCCTGCAATGGACCGCTGCCCAGGTGCGCGGCAAGCTCTCGCGGGAGAACTGGCAGGCGCTGGTGGAGCTGCAGCGCGAGGCCCAGGCACTGGACGCAGAAGCGGCCGACCTGGGCGAGCTGCTGGATTTCCTGAACCGCCTGGTGATGTCGCTGGCAGCGCTGTCGGGCTTTGCCCTGGACGACATGACCCGCGACGAAGGCTGGCGCTTCTTGATGATCGGGCGGCGCATCGAGCGCCTGCAGGCGCTGAGCCTGAGCCTGGCGAGCTTTCTGCGCGGCCCAGGGGCCTTCGATCAGGCCGGGCTGCAATGGTTGCTGGAGCTGGGCAACAGCAGCATCACCTACCGTTCGCGCTACCTGGCGGTGGCGCAGTTGATCCCGGTGCTCGACCTGCTCCTGCTCGACCCGCAGAACCCGCATGCGGTGCTGTTCCAGCTCAAGTTGCTGGTACGCTCGCTGGAGCGCTGCAGCAAGGAGTTCGGCAGCCCGCGTGATCCGGCGCTGGGCTTGCTGGCCGAGCGGCTGCAGCATTTCGAGCTGGCCAGCCTGGAGCATCCGCTGTTCGGCAATGCCAGCGTGCGTGCGGTGCTCGATGGCCTGGCCGGCTTGCTCGAAGACGTTGCGCAGGCCAGCCTGCAGGCGTCCGAGCGTTTGGCCCTGCGTCACTTCGTGCATGTGGACGACGTGAGCCAGCAGACGGTGTCGGCCTGATGAGTGCGCGCTACCAGGTGTTGCACGATACCCACTACCGCTACGACAGCCCGGTGTCGCTGGCCCAGCAGTTGGTGCACCTGTGGCCACGGGCGTGTGCCTGGCAGCGCTGCGAAGACCAGCAGTTGCAGGTCGATCCGCTACCCACGCGGCGGCGTGACGAATTCGACGGCTTCGGCAACCCGCTCACGCGCCTGGCGCTGGAGCGTCCACATGACCAGTTGCGCGTGGTTACCCGGGTGCAGGTCGAAGTGCTGGCGCGGCCGTTGCCCGAGCTGGGCGCCTCGCTGCCCTGGGAGCAGGCGCGCCAGGCGCTGGCGTATTCTGGCAAGCGCTGGCGGCGGGCACGCTGGATGCCTGTCGCTTTCGTTTCGAATCGCCCTACGTGCGTCTCAAGCAGCGCTTCGTGAGCTTTGCCGAGCCGTGCTTCACGCCGGGGCGACCCTTGCTGCTGGGTGTGCAGGCCTTGATGCAGAAGATCTTCAGCGAGTTCACCTTCGATGCCGGCGCACCCAGGTCGCACGCCGCTGGTGGAGGTGCTGGAGCGCCGCCGCGGGGTGTGCCAGGACTTTGCCCACCTGATGCTGGCCTGCCTGCGTTCGCGCGGGCTGGCGGCGCGGTACGTGAGTGGCTACCTGCTGACCCGCCCGCCGCCCGGGCAGGCTCGGCTGATCGGCGCCGATGCGTCGCATGCGTGGGTGTCGGTGTACTGCCCGGTGCAGGGCTGGGTGGATTTCGACCCTACCAACAATATGCTGCCGGCGCTGGAGCACATCACCTTGGCGTGGGGGCGGGACTTTTCCGATGTGTCGCCGTTGCGCGGGGTGATCCTGGGCGGCGGCAGCCATGACCCGCAGGTGCAGGTGACGGTGTTGCCGCTGGATGAAGGCCAGGTCTGACTCCGCACCGGGCCCTTCGCTGGCAAGC
>NZ_JAAHBU010000021.1 GCF_010671725.1 Pseudomonas brassicae
GACTGACAAGAAACCCTCAAGGGCTGAAAGTGCCAGATCGGGTGCGCTAGCCCTACAACGCCTGCTGAGCCAGATCATTACGACTCCTCACGCGTTCGTTAGCGATGAGGCGTTGATCGGCTGCCTGAAGACCCAGGGCGCCCTGGCAAGCCTTGATCGCACCGTAAAGACTGATGACGGCCATGAGCTCAAGACCGCCCCTACTAGCCTGAACACGCTCAAGAAGTACAGTGACGAAACGCTCACTGGTGGGTTCGATACCCTGAATAAGCTTCGTGTGAAGGCAATCGAAGCGATCGAGCGACATGAGCGGAAACAGACCAGGAGCAACAAGCGCACGAAAGAGGGATTGAAGCAGCGGGTTTCCGATCATGAGCACGAGCTCGACATGCTGCGTCAGACCAATTTCTTGCTTCTGCGAGCGCTCCAGGAATCGATGGGGCAGATCAGAAGCATCAGTACCCAGAGCGATCCATTAACGCGTGAAAAATGGGCATCAGATGCTATTTCAGCACTTTTGGCCATTACCAGCCTAGGCATTCCCCCGTTCAACCTGACTGATATTCCCGCACAACAAAAGCATACGACTTCGACGGTGACGGACATAAATGATTACAGAAAGTAAGTACTCAGACCGTACCTCCGAGAAGCTCTATACGCTTCTAGGCAAGCACGAAACATTCGGCAGCTTCTCCGTTGACCGAATACTGATGCGCGACGCCTCCAATATCCCATTTATGAGCTGGCCCAATGGCTCACCCTGCCTCATTGGCAACCTGTACATGCTCACGCTTTTTAACAGAAAGGGGCGCGGCAGCTCACGTGGTCTATCACGCGCCGGCGACGGCGGCGGAACAATGGGAGACTACGCGGCTAAGCTAAGCCAGCTATTGCGTTTTTGTTATCGTGATGGTCGCGACCCGATAATGTTGAACGACGGAAATTTTGCAGACTATATTGAAGAGCTGCGGGTAGAGCCATCCCCAAAAAATCCATCCGTTAGGAAACGCACCGAGGACTCCATCACTGAAGTTGGCCGCGTCTGGCTTGACTTCCTGGGCTTCGTGGGCCGCCTCCATGGCTATGACGAATTTGTTTCACCTGAAGGCCGCATTCGTGCGGTGATGAAAACCTTCGAATTCATTGATGCGTCTGGTAACAAATCAAAGCGCTCCTACTTGGTTCATCACTCGTTCGGCCCACCCTCGCGTCGAAAGTCAAGGAATCCAATTACCACGGAACAGATCATTCTCCTGAAGGAAACAAACAGAAAATCTCAAGACTCTAACTTCGTCAAGGCAAGGCGCGCATTGTTGATCGACGTCCTCACTGACACGGGCGCGACGCTCAGAGATTGCCAACCTAACAATCGACGACGTCAAAAAAAGCTAAAGCGATGGCTGAGCCAACCTTGACAATGACCACGTTGAAGCGAGTGGTGATAAGGTCACCCGGCAAGTCCCTGTGACTCCCACACTACTTCAGCTCCTTGATACCTTCATTGAGAGAGCGCGCAGAAATCTCATGAAGAAATTCCATAAGAACGGAAAGGATCATCGCTTCCTATTCGTCTCAGAAACCACAGGCAGGCCTCTAACCAGTAAAACCCTATACAACGAGATCTATGATCTTAAAGAATTGTCAGGCATACAATCGCAGATTTGCCCACACATGTTCCGCCATCGTTTTGTGACGGAATATTTTATTGATTTCATCCAGCAACATCATATCAACAACCCTGACGACTTCCGCAAAAGCCTCCTGCTCAATACAAACATCTTCAAAGAAGAGGTTATTCAGTGGACAGGCCATCTCAATGCATCCTCTATTAACACCTATCTGCATCTTGCCTTGGCTGCGCTCAGTGATTATTCAGCTACCGTATCTTCCATCCACATAAAGCGGGCGATGGATGGCTACTTTATGCGTGAAAAGGAACTCCGCCAGCGCCTAAAAGAAGGGATGGACATCGACGAATATTCGGCTGAGCTCGACCTTCTTCAGTCCCTGCACCAAGAAGATCTTGCTGTAGCCGAATTAAGAGGCGGTATTCCGTCGACAGCTCGCACTTAGGCTGCAACGTTGTAGCTATGACGTTAGCTTTGGCAAATCACGCTCCGATCCGACACACTTGGAACCGGACGCGCGCGACAATATTGGCTTGCAACCTAATTTCTGACCTGTAAACCTGGCGCTTTACAAGTCAAAAATAGGTTTACAAGCTTTACCAGATGTCTGCCGAATCGCAGTACCAAGCTTGTGATTACGTTCCGCGAGGCGTTGCCTACGCAGTACCGTTGGCCACCAATGGATTTTCAGGCCAGTAATGTTTGGGGTACCTCCCCTTCAAGCCTTTCTTAACTTCAGCGTGGGTCGTGTTCCAGAAGCAGGCCAGATCCTGAGTGATCTGTACAGGCCGCCGCGCCGGCGATAGCAAATGGAGCTTCAGCACTTGGCGACTATTTGCGATGCGAGGCGTACCTGATCATTGCTTTCTAGGTTTGGCTCTGGCCGTAGCTTCAGCAACCAATGGATCTTCGGGCCAGTAGTGTTTTGGATATCTACCCTTGAGATCCTTCTTCACCTCCGCATAGGTGCTGCGCCAGAAGTTCGCGAGATCTTGGGTGACTTGCACAGGCCTGCGGGCCGGCGACAGGAGGTGCAGAATCAGCGGCTGCTTACCTTGAGCTATGCGTGGGGTTTCTGCCAGGCCAAACAGCTCCTGCAGCCGCACAGCGAGAATGGGGGGATGTTGCGAGTAGTCAATACGGATGTTCGAGCCGGACGGCACCTGGATCGCCTGAGGCGCATAGGCGTCCAGCTCCTGTGGAAGCGGCCAAGGCAGGAGGTTTCTTACTATCGAAGACAGATCCAGCTGGCTGAAATGGTTGAGCTTGGTGACTTTGCCCAGGTACGGCGTGAGCCACTCTTCGAGCGTATCGAGGAGGTTGGCATCGCTGAGATCGGGCCACTTGCTCTCTGCCTGGCCACCCATAATATCCAGCTGACGCAACAGATCGACCCGCGCTTGCCACTGCCGCAGCTCAGGGTTCCAAGGTAGGAGTTCGATACCCTTGCGCCTCACGAGGTTGACCAAAGCGAGTGAGCGTGCCTGCTCATCCAGATTTGGCAGAGGAGCTGTGGACAGTATCAGCTGCCCAACCTTCAACTGCCGCTCAGCCTTGAGCACCCCTTCCCTCTCGTCCCAGTCAACTTCATCGACAGACCTTACAAGGTCAGCCAACTCGTAATCGAACAGGGTCGGATCGAGGTCACCCGCCAAATAGATTCGCTCCTCACGCTGGCCTTGCCGGCTACCCAGGTCGGCCACCACCAGCCATTCGTGCTTGGTGAGAGCATCAGGTTCTGAGAAGACTGCAGCCCGCCCGTTGGAGAGGCGATACTCAGATGTACTTACACGCCTCTGGAGGCCGATCCGGTCGGGGTATGCGAACGCCAGCAGGCACCCCACCCATCTCGGGTGATCGAGCTCGCTAACGGGGCTGGAGGCCTTCCCTCTCAGGAGGGATCGGTACTGCCGAGCAGACTGCTTCACCCGCTGGAAAGAGCCTCCGCTTCGACGTGTATGTTGCTCGCCTGACAAGGCACTCAGCCTGGTGTGAAGGTCGGCACCTGCTCCACGTAGGGTGTCCTTCTCGCCCAGCAGAGCCGCGATGTTACACCCTAGGGAATCCAAACCCATCGCATTGCATTTGATGAGCATGTGAGCGATCCGTGGGTGCGCAGGGAGCTCACTCATAGCCGATCCGTGTGATGTGAGTTGACCAGAATCATCGAGTGCACCCAGACGCTTCAGGAGGTCTCTGGCTTGGGCGAAGGGAGCTACTGGAGGTTGGTCGAGCCAGACCATTTCTTCTGGCTTCATTCCCCACCGGGCCAACTGGAGAGCCAGGGCCGCAAGATCTGCCTGCAAGATCTCTGGGGTGCTGTAGCTGGCCATTTGCTCATGCTGCGACTCTGACCACAGGCGATAGCAAACGCCTGGTTCTAATCGCCCTGCCCGTCCCGCACGCTGGGTAGCGCTGGCCTTCGAAATACGCTGCGTGTCGAGTCGGGTCATACCACCGCGAGGATCGAACTTCGGCACTCGCTCAAGGCCACTATCCACCACCACCCTGACGCCTTCGATGGTCAAGCTGGTCTCAGCGATGTTCGTGGCCAATACTATCTTTCGGGAGCCGCTGGGTGCAGGGTTAATGGCAGCACGCTGAGCGTTGAGATCAAGGTCACCGTATAACGGGCATATCATCACATCAGGGCGGCTGCACAGTTGCTCCTCTAGAGACTCAGCAACCCACCGAATTTCTGCCTGGCCAGGAAGGAAAACTAAGATACTTCCTGGCTGCTCGTTGATGGCTGCAAGACAGGTGTCTGTTACCCGCGCACCTATACGCTCGCCTGGCTGATATTGGCTGCCCCAAACAGTAGAGACCGGATACATCCTCCCTTCGCTGGTGACTACAGGCGCATTATTCAGCACCTTCGAAAGACGAGCGCCGTCCAGTGTTGCGGACATCAGGAGCAGCTTCAGCGGGTACTCATCACGCAGCAGTTCGCGGCCACTCAGGCAAAGAGCCAGCGCAAGGTCAGAGTCAAGGTTTCGAAGGTGGTACTCATCGAAGATGACCACTCCCACACCATCCAACGCAGGATCATCTTGAAGCCGGCGAGTAAGGATACCTTCGGTGACCACCTCGATCTGAGTTCTTGGGCCTACCTTGCTTTCAAGGCGAATGCGGTAGCCAACGGTTTCACCAACTTTCTCACCCAGCTCACTCGCCAAACGCTCAGCAGCCGCCCGAGCAGCCAGTCGGCGTGGTTCGAGCATCAGGATCTTCTGATCACCAAGCCAAGGCTCATTCAGCAGCGCCAGGGGTACCCGAGTGGTCTTACCCGCACCAGGTGGCGCTTCAAGGATCACTTCGTTTCGGTTGGCCAAGGCCTTTCGTAAGTCTGGCAATACGAGGTCAATAGGTAGAGAAATCATCGAGGCTCCCAAATCAGGGCAGCATTATATGATGAGCTCCGTAGAGAGGTGATTCAGCGCGATGGGCTTACCCCGCCTCCAGCGCGCGGGCCAACGCCAAATACGCTGGGCGCCCCACTGCGCTTTCATGGATCCAAACGAGGTCTCCCAGGCCAGGTCTACGTCGGTAAATCGAAAGCGCTGAATGGAGAATTTCAGTGAGACCAGGGCCGTACACCTGAGCGGCTCGGGCTAAAATCTCATTCGTCATCACATCGCTCATGAAATACTGCACTCATCAATTTAGGCGAATAGGGCCGACACCCACCCCTGGCGCTCCCCTTGTGAAGGAATCGACATGCTGATCGAGTTCGATCTCAACATGAATCACGCGGAGACCCTTCTGCGCCACTGTAGCGAGCACCTGCCCAACACCGAAGATTTTCGGGAGAATGCTCGGTTAAAGGAAGCGCTACAAACGCTCGCAGAGGCGCTCCACGAAGCCATGCGCCCAGACCCTCACCGCGCCGAATCCCCGGAAATGATCGACCCGCAGCTATTGGAAGCTGCCGTGAGGCTCTTCGGTGACAGCGCGAGCGCCGTGAACTGGCTGTCGAGACCTTTAGGGGCGCTGGGACAGAAAAGCCCGAAAGACGTCCCCACCGAAGAAGCGCTGACACTGATTCTGCGTATCGAACATGGCATTGTTGCCTGAAACCTTCGCAGAACCAGACGGACAAACCACAGCACGCTCCCCGGACAGGCCATCGTATATCCAGGGGGCGTCATTTCACTGATTGGCCTTTTGTGAGAGTCCGCTGCACTCTCTGTTCGCGGAAGACCTCCAGTAAAGAGCACCTGCCAACTTAGAAGCGCGGCTTGCCAATCACGTCCAGGGGAAACAAGCGAAGCGGTTGCCGGGAACGCAACGCTGACCTGAGATCCACTCTACTTGAACTCACCTCCAGCTCCTCCTTTGAGACAACTGGGTAAAGACCAAGGTATTCCTGTCCATCGAAGCTCTGATTAGATGAAAGTAGAACCGGGAGGATGCGAACCTTGTCGCTTTTCAAGCCATCGAAGAATCCAAGCTCCCAGGGCATCCACTTGGACTTCGTGGCGTTGTCTGTAGCGACATAGAACAGTGACTCTGACTGCGCCATGCGATGGCGCAACCTTGCTGCCGTGTCCTTGGTGACGTGACTGCGATCGAGCTCAGGATCGTTCACCCAATCCACATACACCCGCTTCCCTCTTTGCTCCAGTAGCGCCGTAATACCGAGTACCAGATCCGCATCGCTGCTGGAGTGAGACAGGAAAATATCGAAACTATCTGCCTCTTTGTAGGACTCCATCGATTCGGTGATAACCGCTTTGATGTTCCGATTGCCTTTGGCCTGCTTCGCAGCGGCGCGCGCTTCGTCTTGAGTGAAAAATGACATGATCCAGGCTCCTGCCGTTCAGTAGGTATCCGCCAAAACGACAGGGACTTTGCCTGCCCATGGGCATCGCGTCCACCCTATTTTCGGCATTCAGCGACAATCCCTGGAGGCCCGGCAGGTTGGGCCGGACTCATCCACAAGATCGACTGCTACCGGCTGAATCGATCGTCTAAAATGTCAAATTGCCAGTACTTAGGTGCCGGGGTACATTCGCTGACCACTGGACTGCGAGGGATGTGCAAGATGGCGAGGAATGTATTTTTCAGCTTCCACTTCGACAACGATTTCTGGCGTACACACCAGATCCGCCAAATGGGCGCGTTGCAAGGCCAAAACGTCTGCCGCCCCAACGAGTGGGAAGAGGTCAAGCGCAAAGGTGCAGCATCGATCGAGGCCTGGATCGATGAGAATATGAAAGTCAAAAGCTGCGTCGTGGTTCTCGTCGGCTCCGAGACAGCTCTGCGTCCCTGGGTGATCAAGGAGATCATCAAAGGCTGGAATGCCGGCAAGGGCGTTTTCGGCATCCGTATCGACAAACTTCTCGATACAGACAGCAACCCCTCCAGGCCCGGCCCAAACCCGTTCGATATGATCGACTACGGAAATGGAAAGCTGTCGAGCCGCGTCGACCTGATCACTCCGCAAGGGTGGGATAGCAAAGCCGTATACGCCGACATCCATGCGAACATGGAGCGCTGGATCGAGACGATTCGAAAACGCAACGCCTAGGGGCGGTGCTACCGAGGTTCGCCAGGGGGCCTCTTCAGCCATAGGTCTGGTAGGAACAGGCTTCGATCGTTCGCCGACCATGCACGATGAAGCCCCGATGGTTTATCTGCGCGGTCACGGCACGTGTTGTCGAGCCACGCAATGCGTGACCAAGTCAATCTGGCGATGGGGCTTGGATTCACCGCGCTGCGCCTTCAGGTAATGCCCTGAGGTTTTGCAAAATTTACGGGCAATCGAAATCCTACGACGCTCACGAACCTCGTTCCCGTTTGATCAGCTATAGTTTTCGTGCAAACGACGACCATTTCCTACGACGTGAACGCCGATTCGTTTCTTGACACCGATTCGCCCGTTGATCAAAAATGATCAAAGAATTGCTATAGCTCCGTTTCATTTCGAATGCGAGCTTCAACGCTGAACCAGGGGGTATGCATGTCAAACGTGTCGATTGCGCTGATCAAAGAGAGCAACAAAATGCTTTCTGCCTCCGCGAAGAAAGCCGTTGCTGCTCGTTCCTCGAAGCTGTCGTCAGATACCATCAACAACATGATGAAAAAGGCGTTTAATCGCCTGTCACGCTGACCACGGATCGTCGCCTCTTGACCTCACAACAGATCAGCGCCGTAGGCGACGCTCACCAAAAGCCTGTCATACAAGACGCCGATTACGGTAAAGCGCCCGACCAGGCGCCGGAACCTGAGTCGGCGTCTTCGCGTTCGGAGATCCCGTTCGACGTCTTCCGCAAGCTCGTGGAATCGCCGGACGACTTCCTGGGGTTGCTTGCTTACTCGCTCTACAAACGCCACAAGATCGAGTGGATCGAAGCACACCCTGACGACGATCACGAAGCCTTCAAGAAGGTCGCGTGCACGCCACAGCAGCTGGGCATGTACCGCTATCAGGCCGAGCAGATGGCCAAGAGCTTTATCGACGTGTCCCTTGATCAGCTGGAAGCAGAGATGCGCAGCTCGATCATGGAGGGTGAGGTAATCACCAAGATCGAGGAGCTGGACACTGCCCTCCATGCCAAAGTCGCCACGCTTGAGACCAACGTCACAGGCAAGTTGATGCGCTCAATTGGAAGTTCTGGCCTGCTTTCGGCAATCACATGCTCAGTGGCCTGGCATCAGTGATCGTGGCCCTGCTGATTTTTGGCTGTTTCTCCCTGTACAACCTATACCAGCAGCAAGGTGGCCTGGAGGGCATCGCGAAACAGGCATCCAGCCAGGCAAACCAACAGACTATGGGCTCCCCCCCGACTCTCCAGCCTCCCCAAAACTGAACCAGCTCTCTGCCGTGTGACGCTACCAGTGCCTATGGAGGAAAATCCAAACTCTTTGAGCCAGGACTTTCAGAATTATCCAGTGGAAATTTTCAGCTGCTAAAGTATCTCGAAGCGACCCTGTCACCATCCAAACCAAAACACATCATGGTGATATGCAGTGGCCCAAGAATGCCGACCTGTAAACCTCTTTTTTTAGCTGTAAACCTTGTGGTTAACAGGTCAAAAAATTGGTTTACAACCATCCTGGGATACCCGTCTGAAGCAAGCATTCGCCCTCTTCATCTTGCCCCCTGACGCGGTCAAACATCAGGGGGGGCCGCTTTGATCGGAGCCGGGAGGAATGACACGATGATCGGTCAAAGGACTGGGCGCGTCACAGCACCCTCATCATGGATTTCCGTCGACTTCCTGAGCTACTTCTAACTCACGCTTTTCCAGCTTCTTGCGCAGCTTGGTGAATTCCTGAGCAATATTCGAGTGTTCATACAAGCTATCGAGAGCCTTATCCCTCTCCTTGTCCGTACCATTGAACCACGTACGCAATTGGTCGCCTTTAACCTTCGGCAAATGCGTATTGAACGCCGTGAAGGAGAACAACGCGCTGGTACTGGCAATCGCTTTGTAACGACGCTCCTCTTCGAGAGACAGCGATTCGGTACCCACGCAGTATCGAGGCGGAACTCGGCTGCGAGCAGTCGCACTAAACTGAAGTTCAGAATAGATCCACGGGGAAAGCGTTCGTTCCACACCTGAGAAAGTGGTAAGCGGTACCGAATTGTTGGTGTTGAGAAAAACGAACAACTCCGACCGGTCGATCATCGCCTGAAGAGCGCCAAGCAGCATCATGTGGACGCCTGCGGTCAGCTCGGTCGCTTTTTTGTAGTCGTAAAGAACCCCACCTTCAGGTGTTTTCGAAGGATCCGCATAGACATTGTTCAAGGCGCTGAGCAGCTTGTCGAAATGGCCCCATACGCAGGAGTCGACGAAGACGTCGAGTTCCTTGCCCCTCAGAGCAATTGCCAGCTCCTTGGCCCGATCAGCATCTAGATGCGAATGCGATAGGAACACGTGGGCTTTCTTGCCTGGAAACAGGTGCTCAGCAAGCTTTTCGGCATCAATAACGTCTTTGCCTTGAAACTGTCCCACCATGTAATCCGACAGCCTGTCGAATGCCCCTTTTTCCTGCGCTTCAAAATCCTCTATTTCTGAGGAGTCAATCTCGCGAAGGGGTTGATACTCGTTCAGCTCGAAACCTACGTACATCGATCTTCCTTCCTCGAATGTCTACGGACGCTAAACCGCGCGTTGCTGGCTATCGATCACGCTAGCGAACCATCCTGCCGGTTGCGTTACGTACTGGATTACTTAGCGCACGATTCTACCATCGCCTAATGTCATTTAGCCTTCTGCAGTCAATGAGCGCGTCCAGCCGAAGGTATGGCGAATGGACACGAATCTCACCAACATGAGCCAATCAGCCGAGGTTGATTTCGTCGGTGACTTTCCATGGGCAAGCAGAAAATCCGCATGGCGCAGCAGGGACTATGGCGCACTTACTTAGTAGGCCCATCTGTCGATTGACCGGTCACTTTGATATGGGTAAGCGGAGCAAGGATGCGTCGCTTCCCCGTGGCATGCATGTATTCAACGTGCAGCCCGTTACACCCCACGATAAGGGCCAGTAACGGACGACCATCGCGCCGGTCAGCGGCCAAAATCTGCCACTCACTCAAGTCGATCGAGGAAGGTGTGGGATAGTTTTGCGGATGGGTATGCCACTCGCCGATATAGCGCACGAGACCGCTGCTTTCTTTCCAGCGTTTCATGGCAAGCTTGTGATGAAAATAGGGCATGCGCTCGAAAAGGAACCTGAAGCGCTATCCCAAAACGATGGCTCAGTTGCCTCGATGATTTCCAGATGCTCGCCGCGAACATGGCCAAGCAATATCCCGCCCGCCTCCTTGGATTCGATACCCTCTTGGATGTACCGGCTGAAAACCTCAAGCGGTTGCTCACGCAGGTACACCATTTGCTGAGTGCCAGGCACGATCCATGTTGCTACGAACGACATGCTGGACATCCTGAATTCGGTAGCGGCGAGCAATCAGGGTTGCCGGCTCAAAGCTGTAATCCGTCAGTCGCGTCGAGAGCGACGGCCAAGGTTTGCCAGCAACCCACGCCAATGTAGTATCCAAGGCCAGGGCTGCCGCCTGAATCGACACCGATGCGGAGAATGGCACGTATAGCCCTTCACACCCTTGCCCAGCAAAGATCGGCTCGACACCACCAACCACGGACAAAAGCTCCCCTTGACTGTTCGCCTGAGTCAGACACCGATAACAACCCTGCTCGGTTCGGTGCTTTATAAGCGAGCGAACTGCGACCCCGGCTCCCTCGATCCAGACATGCAGGGTTGGACAGGATGTGGCTTTGGCCAGCCAATGACCGAAGGCCTCCTCACCAGTGGCATCAATGATGAGATCCAAGCCAGACAAGTTCACATCCTTGGCGTCGTTGTTAAACCCACGCACCCGAATACTGGGCAGGACTGTTAGGAGCTCATCCGCAAGCGCCTGCGCCTTAGATTTGAACAGGTAGTTGAAACCTAATCGGTGGCGTCCTAGATTCTGCGGCATCACCAGGTCGTTATCGATCAGCAACAGCTCACCACCACCAGTTCCGGCACCAGCTTTGACGAGCATTTCGCCAAGAAACCCGCCGATGGTGCCGCACCCAATCAAACCGATCCGCTTACCAGAAAGTGTGGTACGCCCAGGTATATTCCGCTCAGCCAAGTACTTGTCATCGAGGCGAAACATCTGCACAGGGTCGATGGGACAGTCGAAAATGGGTATGCGTTGATCGCCAGAACGGTGATCATCCGGACGATTACGCTGAAGGTCATGCACAAGAAAGCCGTAGCTGTATCCCGTTTTTTGCGACTCGATGACGATGAGAAGGCCGGGGGCTTCGTCGCGATAAGCTGCGATGATCTTGTCCCGGATTTTACGCCTGCAGGCATCATCAGCTCGTGCTGCCAGTCCAGAATCTGGCTAACCGTTTTTGGAGGCCAGTTTTCCTGCAAGGGTCTCGGCGCTGCGCTGGACGTGATCAGCGCGACCTGCGAGGTGAATTCCTCGATCTTCCTTCCTGGGCGCGCGAATTTCGCCCGGCTGCGCGTCGCGTCATCTGTGAGCACGTACATCTTATTGTCGGATAGCTGAAGCAACTGAACCGAGCCTGACGTACGTCTCTCGATGTCATGGAAGCAGTAGATTCCATCCCAGTAGACGAAGAACTCTTCTTGCAGATCGTCCTTCATTTTCCCGGCCAGGGCTTGCTCCAGAACCTCTGTGGCCTGCAGCAGTGATGTCCGGATTTGCCCGACAGGATCATAAATGTCGATGACTTGTGTGCCGGGCGCTGCATAGCACAGATAGCCATCTGGCCCGAGGTGAGGCACAAGCCGAGGAGTCGACTCTGGGAGCTTGTTGAGCCATACCTTGAGAGGCCGCTCAAAGGAGCGATCTATCCACACCTCACATTGCACACTGCCTTGGGTAGGCGTCGACAACTCTCCGACCATCACAAGCCAAGCCGCATGAGGCTGAGGTTCCACTTTGGTGAAACCCCACCCATTCATGTGACGCAGCACATCGGGCATGGCACTCATGGATCAGCCTGCCTTAGTGCGCTTCACAGGTTCTGCCGGCCCTGCCAAAGGAGCAATTGCAGCCATGGTGGCCGGCATACCCTCAGGGTTCGACGTCATGCGGTGAGGTGCATACGGGAACCGGTCACCCAGCATTTGATGCAACCAGTTGTAGGCCGTATCAGCATCCGTTGCGTTGATGGCGCCTTCCAGGTAGCGAGCGAACTCTTGGAAAAACTCTACAGCGTCAGCGATCGCTTCCTTCGGCATATGGGCAGTGAGCGACGCGGTGGCGTCGATGGGGCTCGCGACGCCGTTACGCAATGCATCCGGAATGCCCTTCACCACGTTCAGCAGGGCACGGTCATCGCGCTTGTCGAAATACTCGAACAGCGGACACGCGGCAGCCATCAGAAGGATCGAGCTTGGCCCCTTGTCCTCCCACTGCTTGTCGCGGAATGCCTTCAAGTACCGCACCACGCGAATCAGCTGATCACCCTTTTCCTGGCACTCGCGCTTGAACCAGTTCTTCATCGCCATGGGGTCGGACTTACGCCACCCCTGCTTGCGGTCGGCCAGCAGAATTTTGTCCGAAGGAAGCGCTTTCCAGCTGTCCCGCTCGGAATTGATAGCGCTATCGAAGACAGCGTGTCCCCGGCTTTCCATGCTGGCCTTGATCAACTGGAACAGGGTGTCAGGAATAACGTAGAGGGGAAGATCAATGTGCGCGGAGCGTGAGATGGTCACGCGCACACAAGTATCCTTGGGCTCGGTATGCCATCCCCTTTGAGCGCAAATGGGACGAAGCACGTCGATGACCGCGTCAAAGAACAGGGCAATCGCAAGCTTGGGGCTGCTTTCTTCCCTCATGACGCTGAGCGGAAGATACACGCCGTCATCAATATCTGACTGTTGGGGTGGTGTCGTACACGGGCTGTTCAACGTTTTGTAGGCACGTGAACCCTGGATATAAAACCGTGGCTCACAGATATCGCCTTCCAGGCCTTTGTCGCGAAGGGCGCCAGGAAGATCGGCCTTCAAGGCCTCTCTGATGTCTTTACGGGCACCATCGATCTGGGCTAGCTCCTGGGGTTTGAGGTCAAGCTCATCAAGGAAGCAAGCTTCCCCTGTGGTAGTGAACAGCAAGGGACTAAAATTAGGCATGAAGCCTCCGCTCAAGCGCTATATGAACGGTGCCTCCAGCAACTGCTGACTTTTACATCGAGACTGCTGAGCACTCATGCGCTCTCGAATCTCCCCTACTGCCACCCTACGCCTGACACGTAATCCAGAGGGTGCAGTCCTTCCCAGTTTGTCAGCCACCATGCTCGATGACACGCGCGAGATGACATATTGCCACTCCACAACATGTAGATCAACAGAAAACCAAAAAAACACCACATATAGTGTAAAAAAGCCTAACCAAGCACCAGACACAAACCGACGAATCAGGCTGCTTTCGCCCTTGTAAAAGTGACCTGGCCTGCGGTGTTGAGACCCTCTGTCCACTTGCGATCGGTGAAATACGTCCCCTCCATATACAGCCCATCACCCGACTCTTTGACAAAAGACTCGGGCAGCACCAGTATGGGTATTGGTGTCGGTCGCCACTGGGATTGGGTGTAGTTGACGAACATGTAGTTCAGCTCTAGAAGACCC
>NZ_JAAHBU010000210.1 GCF_010671725.1 Pseudomonas brassicae
AGGTGCACCGCCCGATGAAGACCCGCAGGCTTTCCAGCGCCTGCGCGAGGCGTATGAGCTGGCCCCTGGCGCAAACCCGCTGGGAAGTGGAGGACGAGGCGGTCGAGGCGGCCCCCGGCGCCGATCGACTGCGCGCCTGCGCGCGAACCGGCAGGGGTGTTTGCCGAGCCGCAGGTCGAGGCCGCCCCGGACCAGCAGCGACAGGCCCAGGCCCTGCTTGACGGGCTGGCCCCGGCGCAGCTCGACAGCCGTTGGCAGCAGGCCTGTGCACAGGGCTGCGCAGCGGCCTTCGAGTACCAGTTGCTGCAGTACTGCCTGAGCGACGACGCACCACGCCTGGCGATTCTGCAGTGGGCGGTGGCGGCACGCGGCTGGTTCACGCCCTGGCAGACGGTGCCGATGACCGCCTACCAGGCTGACGAACTGCTGGGTAGCCTGTGGCACGCCTGCCATGCGGCGTTGCAGGCGCCGCTCGCGGCCGGCGACGAACGTGGTTTGTATGCATGCCTCGAAAGCTGGGGCGGGCAGGCCTGGCTGGAGCCCTTCGACCGTCGCGAGCAGTTGCAGGCGATGCTGCTGCAACTGCTGCACGAACACCCCAGCTGGAGCCATGGGCTGTTCGAGCGGGTGTGCCAGTACTTCAACTGGAGCGATGACGACGGTGGGCCGAAACCGGCCTACCTGTGGCAGGCGCTGAACGAGCGCTGCCAGCGCGAAGCCTGGTTCGCCCAACGCCAGGCGCTGGCCGAGCAATGGCATTGGCACACCAGCCCGCAAGGCAACGCGGCGTATCTGCTGTTGCGCAACCTCGAACTCAAGCAGCAAGTGGCACTGGCCCAGGGCTTCAGCGAGGCCGACTGGAATGCCTGCGAACAGTTGACCCAGGACCTGCTCTACCGTTACCCCGAGCTGCTTGAGCAGGTGCCGCACCGCGACCTGTACTTCTGGCGCAAGCTGGCGCCACGACCGATGCACCCGCGCAGCTATCTGCGGGTGATGAGCAGCATGTTGCTGGTGATCCTGCTGTGGATGGCAGG
>NZ_JAAHBU010000211.1 GCF_010671725.1 Pseudomonas brassicae
GAAGGGGGGCAGTACAGGCGATACACATAAAAACGCCCGGCACACAGGCCGGGCGTTTTCTGTACAGCCGCCTGAACTCAGGCCTGGCTGGCCGGGCTTGCGGCTGCGGCTGCAGATGCCGCCGACGCTGCCGGTGCCGCGCTCGCCGCCGGGCTTGGCGCAGGTGCCGCACTGGCACTTGGCGCCGCTGCCGGCTTGGCGGCAGCAGGCTTGGCCGGGGCTTTTTTCACCGCTGGCTTTTTCGCTGCTGCCGGCTTGGCGGCAGGTTTGGCCGCTGCTTTCGCCGCTGGCTTGGCCGCTGCGGTTTTTGCTGCGGCCGGTTTGGCTGCTGGCTTGGCCGCGGCCTTAGCCAGCGGTTTGGCCGCCTTGGGGGCCGCCGCCTTGGCCGAGACCGGCTTGACCGAGGCACCGGTCAGTTTCTCGATCTGCTTGGTCAGCGTGTCGACCTGCTGGTGCAGCGCCTTGACTTCGTTGCGGCTGGGTACGCCCAGGCGCGAGATGGCACTGTTCAGGCGCTTTGTCGAAGGCCTCTTCGAGTTCGCTCCACTTGCCCAGTGCGCGGTCTTTCACGTCGCCCACCCGCGAGGTCGCGGACTTGGCAGAAGCCTTGGCCGAGTCGACGCTGCTCTTGGCGTGCTTTTCAGCTTTCTCACCGTCCTTGACCAGGGTGTCGAACAGTTTGCTGCCGTCCTGATCGATCTTGGAGTAGATACCCAAACCAGCCAGCCAGATCTTGCGGGAGTACTTTTCGATCCCCCCAACCCAGGAGCTGCTCTCTTTCTCAGTAGTCTTCTTGCCAGCCATCCCGCTCTCCTTATTGTTT
>NZ_JAAHBU010000212.1 GCF_010671725.1 Pseudomonas brassicae
TCACCGCTGTCCCTGTGGGAGCTGGCTTGCCAGCGAAAAGGCCGGTAGGTCGTGCTGCTAGTTCAGTTGAGCGCCAGCAACCAGTCCTTGAACACCTGCGCTGCAGGCGAGCACACCCGCTGCTTGTCGTGCACCAGGTAGTCGGCCTGGCCGGTGCGCACGACAAACTCCGATACCGGCCGGATCTGCCCGCTGGCGATGCGCTCGCGGGCCATGAACTCCCAGCCCAGGCCAACCCCCATACCCTGCATCACGGCGTCGAACACCAGGGTGATCTGGTTGAACGTCACCGCGTCTGCCGGCGCCTTGTAGCGCACGCCCAGGTGGGCGAACCAGTCGGGCCAGTCCAGGCAGTTCCAGGCCGAGGCATCCAGCTGTATCAGCGGTAGCGCCTGCAACGCGCTCAATGAGTCGGCCGGTGCCAGGGTGCGCTGGGTGCTGACGATCGGGTAGATGCATTCGTCGAACAGCTTGTCGGCCTGCAACGAACTCCAGCGGCCGTGGCCATAGAGCACGCCGAAGTCGTAGTCGGCCAGCGTGCTTTCGCCCATCTCGTTGCTGGCATGGATGTTCACGGTCAGTTCCGGGTGCTGTGCGTTGAACTGCAACAGCCGTGGGAACAGCCAGTACTGCGCCACCGCATGGGTGCAGATGACGCTGACATTGCGGCTGCCGTGCCCGTTCCTGAGCCGCAACACGTTGGCCAGCAAGCTGTCGAGCAGGGGTTCGACGATGGCGTTGAAGCCGCTGCCGGCCGCGGTGAGCGTGATGCCACGGGCGCGGCGCTCGAACAGCGGGGCGCCGAGGTGCTCCTCCAGCAGCTTGATCTGTTTGCTCACCGCGCTTTGGGTCAGGTACAGCTCGTTGGCGGCGCGGGTGAAACTGCCCGTGCGCACCACGGCCTCGAAGGCAATCAAGGTGTCCAGCGGGGGCAGGTGACGGCTGAAACGGCTCATGTACAGGTCTACGCTCGGGGAATGGCAGAATGTTAAACCTGCTGCTTTGCACGTCAACGGTATTCCGTGGGGGAATGCCTGCATGCCGAATGATCTTTTGTCCGTGGCCTGTGGTTTGGCTAGCCTGCGCGCTCTGACAACTGAGGTGCAGGTACGTGAAACAGGGTGTGGCGTACGCCGGCATGGCCGGTGCAATGTGGGGCATGGTGCTGATGGTGCCGCAGCTGCTGCCGGAATTCAGCCCGGTGCTGCTGGCCTGTGCGCGGTTCGTGTTGCTGGGGGGCGTGTCGTTGCTGTTGCTGCTGCCGATGCGCGCGGCGCTACGCCGCGTACGCCTGGCAGATGTGTGGATGCTGGCGCGCCTGGCGCTGGTCGGCAACCTGTTGTATTTCATGTGCCTGGTGGCGGCGATTCAGCGGCTGGGCGTGGCACCGGCCTCGCTCATCGTTGGCGTGTTGCCGTTGACCATCACCCTGTATGGCCGCAACGACCGTGGCGCGGTGGCACTGTCGCGGCTGGTGGGGCCGCTGGCGCTGATTCTGCTGGGCATGCTGTGTGTCAACCTGCAGACCTTTGCGGTGGAGCAGGGCGACGCGGCGGACAAGCTGATCGGCCTGGTGTATGGGGTGTGTGCGCTGGCGTGCTGGACCTGGTACGCCACGCACAACAGCCGCTATCTCAACCAGTGTGGGCATCTGGACAGCCACCAGTGGTCGGTGTTCAGCGGCGTGATGACGGGGGTGTTCAGCCTGTTGCTGGTGGCGGCGCTGTGGTGGTGGCAGCCGCAGCAGTTGCAGGTGCAGGCGTCGCTCGAGCGCTGGCAGTTGTTCTGGCTGTTCAGCCTGGGGTGTGCGCTGTTCGGGTCGTGGCTGGCAGGGGTGTTGTGGAATGCGGCGGCCAAGCGCATGCCGCTGACCTTGAGTGGCCAGTTGATCGTGTTCGAAACCGTGTTTGCCTTGCTCTATGCATTCATCTGGCGCCAGAGCGGGCCGAGCCTGCTGGAGGCCGCGGCGATTGTGCTGGTGGTGGGCGGGGTGTGCTGGTCGATGCGTCAGCATGAACCCGCTGTACAAGGGGTTGTAGCGTAGGTGGACGCGCTCCAGACCTTGCAAAAGCCCGACATTCCTGCGAAAAGGCAGCGGCAAGAAACGTCCGTACCTGCCAGAGGCACAGCATGAGCAACGAACTGCAAATCATCGATATCCAACCCGGTGACGGCAAAGCCGTCGTCAAGGGCGCGCTCATCACGAGCCACTACACCGGCTGGCTCGACGATGGCACGATCTTCGATTCCTCCCACGAGCGCGGTAAGCCTTTCCAGTGCGTGATCGGCACCGGCCGCGTGATCAAGGGCTGGGACCAGGGCCTGATGGGCATGCAGGTCGGCGGCAAACGCAAGCTGATCGTGCCCGCCCACCTGGGCTACGATTCGCGCAGCATGGGCAGGATCCCACCCCACTCGAACCTGACTTTCGAGATCGAACTGCTCGAAGTCCTCACCCGCGACGATTGAAGGAGCCCACGCATGGAAGCGGTCGTACAAGAACAGATTTCCGGTTGCGGCATCGCCGCCTGCGCCGCCCTGGCGCAGGTCGACTACGCCACCTCGCGGCGTGTGGCCAACCAGCTGGGGATTCACGCCGAAGACTCGCAGCTGTGGTCGGACACGACCTATGTCCGACGCCTGCTCGAGGCGCTGGGCATCGATGCAGCCCCACAGCAAACGCCGTTTAGCGACTGGCAGGCACTGCCCGATCGCGCCTTGCTGGCAATCAAGTGGCGGCTCGCAAAGGGCCGGCCATTCTGGCACTGGGTGGTGTTCGTGCGCGAAGCCGACGGCTGCTACGTACTGGACTCGAAAAAAGCCCTCAAGCACAACCGTCGGCTGGATTTCGGCCGCATCAAACCCAAGTGGTTTATCGCGGTTCAAGTGCCGGCAGGCAAGCCTCGGGTGCGGCGCTCGGACGCGCGTCGCTGACCAACTCGCGGGCCACGCACCACACCAGTACCGCCGCGACGATATCGAACACCGCCAGCACCACGAACAGCGGGTTATAGCCGATCTGGGTCACCAGCACACCGAACACCAGTGTGAACGCCGCCGCCCCCAGGTAGCCGCACATGCCGCCCATGCCGGTGGCAGTCGCGACCTGGTCCTTGCCAAACGAGTCGGAGGTGATCGAGTACAGCGCACCCGACAGCGTCTGGTGCGCAAAGCCGCCGATGCACAGCAGCAGGATCGCGGTGTAGGTGCTCTCGACCAGGCCGATGCAGGCCGGCCCGATCATGCAGCTGGCACCGAACACCAGCACCATCTTGCGCGAGGTGAACAACGACACCTTGCAGTAGCGATGGAACCACGGGCTCAGGTAGCCACCCAGCACGCAGCCGATGTCGGCGGCCAGGAACGGCAGCCAGGCGAACATCGCCACTTCCTTGATGTTCATGCCACGCTCGGTCATCAGGTACAGCGGGATCCACGCGTTGAACGTCTGCCAGGCCGGCTCCGAGAGGATCCGCGCCGAGGCGATGGCGTAGAAATTGCGGCTTTGGAAAATCTGCTTCCAGGCCCTGGGGTCTTTGCCTTCCTGCTTGAAGTGCGCTTCCTGCCCCGCGAGGATGTAGTCGCGCTCGGCATCCGTCATGCGCTTCTGGTCACGCGGGTGCTTGTACAGCAGCATCCACAGTACGCTCCAGAGGATGCCCGCGGCACCGACGATCAGAAACGCCAGTTGCCAGCCGCTGTGCAGGATGGCCCAGACCACCAGCGGGGGGGCCAGCAGCGCACCGAGGGACGAGCCGATATTGAACCAGCCGATGGCCACCGAGCGCTCCCTGGCCGGGAACCATTCGGTAGTGGCCTTGACCCCGGCCGGTAGCCCGGCCGCCTCGGTCATGCCCAGCAGCCCGCGCATGAACGCCAGGCTCTGCCAGCCGGTGGCCAGGGCCGCCGCGGCGCAGGCCGCCGACCAGGCCAGGGCAAACAGCGCAAAGCCCAGCTTGGTGCCGATGAAGTCGATGATCCAGCCCGCCACCGGCTGCATCAGCGCGTAGCACACTTGCCAGGCGGCGACGATCATGGCGTATTGCTCGGTGCTGATCGATAGGTCGCTCATCAGCGTCGGCGCTGCCACCGACAGGGTGTTGCGGGCCAGGTAATTGACCACCAATCCGGCCGTGACCAGGCTGACCATCCACCAGCGTATGCCGCGTATTTTCATTCCATTGACCTTCTTTTTGTTATGGGCGTGCGGGGGTGTCGAAACGCCAGACAGCATCTCGACATGAATTGTTACGAAGCTAGTCTGTCATGTCGTCAGTCGTCGTACAACTTATGATGGGTACAAATGGGGTACGGCGTGTGGGCTGCCGGGTGCGCTGCGCAGCGACTTATTCCTGCAATACCCTGGCGCTAGACTGCCTGCGGGGCTAGGGAAGTAGCCGTCAGGGATGAACCAAACGAACGTCTGGCACTCTGACGTTCGCCCGTTTCCACGGATGGAACGACCGACAGGGATCACCCCGCGGCGTTGCCGTGGGGTGGCACAGGCGGGTCAGCCTCAACCCCTTTTGCCGTAAAGAGCCCGTGCCATGAAGTTGCCTTCTGTTTTTCGGCGTTATCGCCCTGTGCTGTTTTCCCTCCCGCTGATCGCTGGCGCTGCCATGCTGACCTTCGAGGCGCTGGAAAGCCGTGCGCAGCCTGTAGACGGCATCCAGACCCTGGTATTTTTGCGCCACGCCGAGAAACCGGGGGAAGGCCTCGGTCAACTGAACTGCCAGGGCCTGAACCGCGCCCTGGACCTCGCCACCTTGCTGCCGGAAAAGTTCGGCGCTGCCGACTATGTGTTTGCCGCCAACCCGAGCCGCGAAGTCGAGGAGGGCAGCAATGACGATGCCTACAGTTACATCCGTCCCTTGATGACCATCAGCCCCAGTGCGATCAAGCTCGGCCTGCCGGTGAACATCGACTTTGGCGCCAACGACACCGGCGACCTGGCCGACGAATTGCTGCAGGACAAGTACCGCAACGCCACCGTCTATACCGCCTGGTCCCACGGCTACCTGCCCGAGCTGATCAACACCGTGGCCGGCAAGGCACTGGGCGAGGCGCGCACCATCACCGACGACTGGAGCGGTGATGATTTCGACTCGATGTATGTGCTGACCTTGACCTGGCACGATGGCAAGGCCAGCCTGCTCAGCCGCAACTACAAGCAGGGCCTGAACAACGGCGATCACGCCTGCCCCAGCTGAGTGCTCAGTTCAGCGTTTCGAAGCGACCGCTGGCCTCGCGCCATTCGAATATCTTGCCCAGGCAGTAGGGGCTGGCGGGCACCAGCACCTGGGTCGCACCACCCTGCAGGCGTACCTCAAGCGTATCGATGCCCTTGCTGCGGCAGCCGGGTACGTTCACGTCCAGTGTCTGCAGCAGTGTGCCGTTGGCCTTGTTCAGCACCTGGATCGTCTCGATGGGCGCATAGGCCTTTTCCATCGGTAGCTGAAAATAGAAGCGCTCGGTGGAGGCTGCCTGTGGCAGCACTGCACCGGGCCAGGGCGTTTGCAGCCCGAGGTCGGCCACCAGGGTGAGCGTGAACGCCAATTGCTTGCCGCTGGCGTACTCGGTCCAGGTGCCTTGCAGCGGGAGTGCGTGGCTGCCGAACTCGGCTTTCTGAAAGTGCAGGCGTGCGGTGGGCAGGCCCCCGTTGTCGAGTTCGTCGATGGCGAAATTGTAGTAACTGGTGTGGCGCGTGGGTTTGAGCCGTATCGGCGTGTGATAACGGTCGTAGTAGTAGATGCCGGCCACATAGTTGTTGCTGCGCTCGATCACCAGGGTGATCGGCTGCCCGCCCAGCTTGCCCTGGTACACGGATTGGTAAGCCAGGGCATTGGCGCTGAGGCACAGCAGCAGGCAGGCGAATACGGTACGAAGTGGCATCAGAAGGGCTCCACGCTGTGGCGTTGCCACACCAGTTGCTGGGGGTCGACGAAGTGGTAGTACTGCCAGTCGCTGGTCGCGGTGTCGTAGTTGCTGTCCTGGCGCTGCGCCACCCAGCCGGGGGAGGGGAACTTCAGTGCACCTTTGTCACCCAACGCCTCCAGTTCGGCATGGCGCTGGTAGGTGTGGCTGCTCGGCTGGTACAGGTAGAACTGGTCCGGCGCCTTGTTGGCGCCGCCACTGGCGCGCTCGCCGATGGGCGACGCCTTGAAGTCGATCACGCCGTCACCGTTGTAGTCGGCGAAGCTCAGGCTGGTGCTGCCATTGAATGCCAGCGCCAGGTCGCTGAGCACCTGCACGGGCTTGCCGCTGCCCAGGTCGATGATGGTGATGCGGTCGACCTTGCCGACGTACTCGCCCTCGGCTTTGCTCGCGTGTACATAGAAACTCATGCGGCGGTTCTGCGGCTGCTGCAGCAATTCGCCTTGCCAGCTCGAACGTTGTTCATCGCTGAAGCGGGTTGTGCGCGTGAGCGAGAAGGGCACGCGCTCGCGGCTGCGCAGGTCGATCCATTCGCCACTGAAGTCGCGGTCATGGCTAAACACGAACGGCCGCGCGCGCAGCGCTGCCCCCGGCATGCGCGGGTCATCCATGATGTTGATCAGCAGCGGCACATCCTTGCTGTAGGGCGTGATCTCCAGCGGCAGGCTGGTGTGGCGCTGGGAGTCCAGCAGGTAGCCTTGTACGAATTCGTACTGCGAGGTGTATTGCAGGGCGACTTGCACCTTGCGTTCGCCGAGGGTGCCCTCGTACACGTTGATCGGGTCGGTGGCGTGGGCCGTGGTGAAGGCCAGTACCAGGCCCAGCATGCAGAGGGGCCGTGGGAAAGCGAACATGGTGGTGAGGCGTCCTTGCGGGAGAGGGGTGCAAGGCTAGCATAGTGCGCCAGCTTTTCTGATGGCTGCTGTTGTGCAGCCATCTGACGCCGCTACCCTCACGCCATCGGTGGCAGCCGCCGCTTGACCGGGCTCTTCTTGACGATCGCGGTGTTGGTCTCGGCATGGCTGTTGAGCTTGTCGAGCAGGGTGTCCAGTTGCTCCATCGAGCGCACATGCAAGCGCGCGATGAAGCAGTCGTCGCCGGTCACCTTGTCGCATTCGGTGAACTCGGGAATGGCCATGATCTGGCGCTCCACTTCCTGCAACTGCCCCGGCAGCGGGCGAATGCGTACGATGGCCTGCAACTGGTAGCCAAAGCAGCGCGGGTCGATTTCCACGGTGTAGCCCTTGAGCACGCCGCGCTCTTCAAGGCGCCGCAAGCGCTCGCTGACACTGGGCGCCGACAGGCCGCTCAGCTGCGCCAGCGCCTTCAGCGAACGGCGCGAGTCTTCCATCAGCGCCTTGATCAACAGCTGGTCGATATCGTCAGTCATACGGGCCTCGAAGGCAGAACCAGAGTTCTGCCTTGATAAAAAAGGTAGGCCTGAATTCTAGCCTTTTTTTTTCCTCTGGAAGGGGCGTACCCGGCGCTCGCATAATTTGCCCATCGTCTGGGAGGTGAGAGATGGACAGTTCAATACGCCGTGGGTCGCTGGAGATGGTCGCCGCGATGTTGATATCCGGCACCATCGGCTGGTTTGTGCTGGTGTCGGGACAACCGGTGCTGGAGGTGGTGTTCTGGCGCTGCGTGTTCGGTGCCGGCACGCTGCTGCTGGTGTGCGCGCTGCTGGGCTTTCTCAGGCCGGGCATCCTCAGCCGCGCGGCCTTTGCCCTGGCGGTGCTCAGCGGGGTGGCCATTGTCGGCAACTGGGTGTTGCTGTTTGCGTCCTACTCGCGTGCCTCGATTGCCATCGGCACGGCCGTGTACAACGTCCAGCCGTTCATGCTGGTAGGGCTGGCGGCGTTGTTTCTGGGAGAGAAGCTCAGTGTGCCCAAGCTGTTCTGGCTGGGCGTGTCGTTTGCCGGGATGCTGGCCATCGTCAGTGCCCATGGCAGCGGCCAGGGCAGTGGCGGCGAGTACCTGCTGGGCATCGCGCTGGCGCTGGGCGCAGCGTTTCTGTACGCGGTCGCTGCCCTCATCATCAAGCGCCTGAGCGGCACGCCACCGCACCTGATTGCACTGATCCAGGTAAGCACCGGCATCCTGCTGCTGGCGCCGTTTGCCCACACCAGCGGCCTGCCGGGCACCGCGCGCGAGCTGGCCAGCCTGGTGACGCTGGGCATCGTGCACACCGGCCTGATGTACGTGCTGCTGTACGGCGCCATCCAGAAACTGCCGACAGCGTTGACCGGCGCACTGTCGTTCATCTATCCGATCGCGGCGATCTTCGTCGACTGGTTTGCCTTCGGCCATCGGTTGAGCGCGTTGCAATGGCTAGGCGTTGCGGCAATCCTGCTGGCCGCAGCCGGCATGCAGCAGGGCTGGTGGTTCAAGCCTGGCAAGCGGGCGGTGGCCGAGCGGGGGTAGAATAGGCGGCTTTACCCTCAGTGATGTTGCCATGATGCCTGCGATTGCCACCCTTCACGCGCACCTGCTCGGTGCCCTGAGCCCTGCGCCAACCGAAACCCGCCGTGTGTTCCACGGCGCGGGCGCTGCTGGCCGGGGCTTGAGCAGATCACCGTCGACTGGTTGCAGGGCGTGCTGCTGGTGTCACTGTTTCGCGAGCCGCCCGAAGGGCAGTTGGCCGCGCTTGAGCAGATGCTGCGCAACCTGGCTGCCAGCCCTGCATGGCCTGGGCAGGCAGTGCTGATCCAGCACCGCTACTTGCCGGAGAGTCCTGGCCAGTGGCTGCTGGGCGAGCCGTGCGAGCAGCGCGTGATCGACGAGGACGGCCTGCGTTATCAGCTGGACCTGGGCCTGAAGCAGAATACCGGGTTGTTTCTGGACATGCGTTACGGCCGGCGGTGGGTACGCGAGCAGGCGGCGGGCAAGCGTGTGCTCAACCTGTTTGCCTACACCTGCGGTTTTTCGGTGGCGGCGATTGCCGGTGGGGCCGAGCAGGTGGTCAACCTCGACATGGCGCGTTCGGCCCTGAGTCGCGGGCGCGACAACCATCGGCTCAATGGGCATGACCTGGGGCGGGTGGGGTTTCTCGGGCATGAACTGTTCAAGTCGTGGGGCAAGGTACGCAAGGGTGGGCCGTACGACCTGATCATCATGACCCGCCGACGTCCAGAAGGGCAGCTTGTGCTGACCCAGGACTACAGCAAGATCCTGCGGCGTTTGCCCGAGTTGCTGAGTGAGGGCGGGACGGTGCTGGCGTGTGTGAACGACCCGGCGATCGGCCCGGACTTTCTGATCGAGGGGATGGCGGCGGATGCGCCGGATCTGGTGTTTGTGGAGCGCCTGGCAAACCCGCCGGAGTTTCCCGACAGTGATCCGGTGGGCGGGCTGAAGGCGCTGGTGTTCCGGCAGGGCTAACGGTGGTGCCCCCTTC
>NZ_JAAHBU010000213.1 GCF_010671725.1 Pseudomonas brassicae
GGGCGCGGCTTTGCGGTGGTGGCCGACGAAGTGCGCGGGCTGGCCAGCCGCACTCAGCAAAGCACCCAGGAGATCCAGGTGATGATCGATCGCCTGACGGCGGGGGCCCATTCGGCGGTGGACTCGATGCGCCAGTCGTGCGAAGCCGGCACCAGTACCCGCGAACAGGCAACCCAGGCCGGCGTTTCGCTGGACTCGATGGCCTCGCTGATCGGCACCATCAGCTCGATGAATGCACAGATCGCCAGCGCTGCCGAAGAGCAGACCGCCGTGGCCGAGGAGATCAACCAGAGCGTGCACCAGATAGCCGAAGCGGTGGAGAGCGTGGCCGAGCAGACTCGGCAGGGTGCGCAGACCGCACAAAACCTGTCGTCCCTCGAAAGTCGCTTGCGCGCGCTGGTAGGGCAGTTCCGCATCTGAGGTGGGGCGGTGCCGTTGATCGGCTGGCGGGCACTGCCCGCCCTGGGCGTACCTCGAACAGGTATGGCCCAGATTGGCTGGACCTCGAAGCGAGGTGATTGAGATGGCTAATGACCCACGTCCAACGGAAGATCCGCTGTGGAAGGACCCGATCAACAACCCTCAACGTGAGCACGACCCGGTGAGCGACCCCAACGTGAGCGGGGCCCCGGACCGGCGTGAGGCGCCCACGGATGTAGAGAGTATCCCCGACGAAGCACCGCGCCAGGTCCTCGAGCCTGACCAGCCGACACCGCTGTCGGACGAGCGGCGCTGATACCTGCGGGCAAGCCTATTAGAAATAAGCAACCACAAAGTGTTGAATATTCAACTTTGTGTTGATATTTTTCCGGTTCGTCTCCTGGACTCACACCATGACAAGCGAACCGGCTATTTCTCCAGAGCGGCAGTGGGTGCTCAACGTCCTGCAGGCTACCGTGCAGATGCTCGGCAGCGTGCTCGGCCGTAACACCGAAATTGTCCTGCATGACCTCACCCGCCCCGAACACTCGGTCATCGCCATCGCCAATGGCCACGTCAGCGGTCGTCGCGTCGGCAGCCCCGTACTCGCCGGCCCCCGCGAAGACCAGGGCTTCAACGCAGTGCTTCAGGCCATGCGCGAGCCCGGCAGCCACACCCCTGTGGTGGTAGGCAACTACCCGACCCAGGGCCGCGACGGCAAGACCTTGCGCAGCGCCACTGCGGTGTTTCGCGATGCCCACGGCGAGCCCTTCGCCAGCCTGTGCGTAAACACCGACCTCAGCGGCATCACCGCCGCACAGGCCTGCCTGGAACAGCTGCTGGCGGCCCCGTTGGCACCGACGCCCGAGCCCGCCGACAGCCAGCCCGACCTTGAACAACTGATGGCCCAGATCATCGATACGGCGCTGGCCGATGCGCGCAGCCAGGGCCGCAAGTTCGGCAAGGCGCAGAAGCTCGAGGCCGTGCGCCAGATGCACGAAGGCGGGCTGTTCATCGTCAAAGGTGCCGTGGAGAAGGCCGCAGCTGCGCTGGAGGTGACCCGCTACACCATCTACAACTACCTCGACGAAATTCGCAAAGGCTGAGCCCCCCGCATTGCCCTCTCACTGAAAGGAATTGGACCCATGAGCATCGACGTCTACGAAAAACTGGCCCAACTGGGCATCGAACTGCAGGCACGCCAGCGCCGGCCGCAGCCTATCTGCCGTGGGTGCAGAGCGGCCACCTGCTGTTCCTGTCTGGGCATATTGCCCGCCAGCAGGGTGCACCGTGGGTCGGCCAGTTGGGGCGTGAGCTCGACACCGCCACTGGCGCACAGGCCGCACGTGCCGTGGCCATCGACCTGCTTGGCACGCTGCACGCTGCCACCGGCGACCTCAACCGCATCGCCAAGGTGGTGAAGCTGATGTGCCTGGTCAACAGCGCAGCGAACTACACCGAGCAACACCTGGTGGCCAACGGCTGCTCGAACCTGTTGGCCGAGGTGCTGGGCGAGCGTGGCCAACACGCGCGCAGTGCCTTCGGTGCCAGCCAGATCCCACTGGGCGCGTGCGTTGAAATCGAACTGATCGTTGAATTGGCCTGACCTGGAGCCTGCTATGTCGCTGCATCTGGAAACCCCACTGGTGCCGTCGCGCCCCCCTCAGCCTGGCAAGCGGCCAGGACATCTGGCTCAAGCTGGATGCCCTGCAACCGTGTGGCTCGTTCAAGCTGCGCGGCGTGGGCCTGGCCTGCCAGGCGCATGCCAGGCAAGGCAAACGCCGCTTCGTGTCGTCGTCGGGCGGCAACGCCGGGATTGCCGTGGCCTATGCCGGGCGCTGCCTGGGCCTGCCGGTGACGGTGGTGGTGCCGGAAACCACCACCGAGCGTGCCAGGCAACTGATTCGCCAGGAAGACGCCGAGGTGATCGTGCACGGCAAGGCATGGCATGAAGCCAATGCCTTTGCCCAGTCGTTGCTGAGCGATGACGCGGCGTTCATTCATCCGTTCGACGACCCGCTGCTGTGGCAAGGCCACGCCAGCCTGATCGATGAGGTGGTTACCAGTGGCCTGAAGCCCGATGCGGTCGTGCTGTCGGTGGGCGGTGGCGGTTTGCTCGCCGGTGTGTGCGAAGGCCTGGCGCGCAATGGCTGGGAAGATATCCCGGTGTTTGCGGTAGAAACCCAAGGCGCCGCCTCGCTGGCGTTGGCCATGGCGGCCAAGGCGCCGGCGGCACTTGACGCGGTGAGCAGCGTGGCCACCTCGTTGGGGGCCAGGCAGGTGTGCCAGCAGGCGTTTGAGTTGAGCCAGCAGCGTGCGGTGGTCAGCCAGGTGGTGAGCGATGCACAGGCACTGGACGCCTGTGAACGCTTCCTGCTCGACCACCGCATCCTCGTCGAACCCGCTTGCGGGGCAGCGCTGGCGCTGGCCTATGCGCCGACCGAGGCGCTCAAGCGCTACCGCTCGGTGCTGGTAGTGGTGTGCGGAGGGGTGACGGCCACCGTCGACCAGATTCGCGCGTGGCGCGCCATGCTTTAGTCCGTCGTTTAACTACCAGCATACCGGGTTGAGGCCTTTTCGGACTCACCCGGCTGGGCCCCCGACCTTGGCCGTTTGTCAGAACTGTTACTTTTATCAGGTAGCAGCCGGTAAGTGATTCAACAATACTGACTTGCACAGGAAGTTGAAACTTTCCGCGGCTTCAGGAGGACTGCCCATGCATTCGCCCCTATCATCTCGGCATACGTGGCTGAGGCTGAATGAATCACGCCTTCACCAAGTGTTCATCGGGTTAATAATTGTTGCCCTGTCGCCCGCCTGCACGGCAGTCGCTCTGCCGGTGACGCCAAACGCACCCGGAGAGCCAGGAATAAATATTGTGCCCTCTATAAAGTTTTATTACAAACAGGGCGAGGAAAAACCGGGCTGCACAATAATAATGTCCAAGGGCACGCACTCGTTCAAAGACAACGGCTGCCAGAACGACGACTACTATTACTTCAAGATTCTCAATCCGAGGGAAGGGCTGAAGTTTGGGATTTATGGCGCCAACTACTGCGCCGGCGATGAGGCGTACTCCCGCTATTATGTCGTAAACCCCCCGATTGGTGCCGATGGCAGCCCGCTGCCAATTCCCAGTACCGGCATGTTGTTGGTTGATGCGGCTCGCTATTCGTCATCCGACCAAGTTGAAAAGGGTTTGATGCGCTGGGGATGGAGAGGGCAGAAACTGCAAGGAAAGGTTTCTTCGGTGTGTGTCGAGGCCAATCAGTGAGTTAAACACGCTCACACAGGAGAGCATGATGAAAATTGCGCAAGAATCCCTGTCTGCAGCCCATGGGGCGAGCCCATGAAAAAGTCGACGAAGATTACGACCGCACTGTTCGCTACCTGGCTGCTAGCAGGCTGCCAAGTGAACACGGTCGTTAGCAAAATAACCTACCCATCGATAAAGTTTTTCGGAAAGGGGGGCGCAATCGATGGAGGCTGCACAATAGTAATGACGGTGGGCACGCACTCCTTCAGGGATAACGATTGCAGTAATGATGATTACTACTACTTCAAGATACTCAACCCGGTCGAAGGGCTGAAATTTGGGATTTATGGCGCCAACTACTGCGCCAGCGATGAGGCTTACTCAAGATACTACGTACGCAACCCACCCATCGGCAGTGACGGAAGCCCGCTCCCCATGCCATCAAACGGTGAGCTGCTGAGAGTTGACGCCGCGCGCTATGCCGAAGAAGAACCCCTTAGCCCCGGGCTGTACCCCAACGGTTGGAGAGGCCAGCAACTGCATGGCAAGGTTTCCTCTATCTGTGTCGAAGCCAACCAGTGAGTTCACTGATTGAAATGCCACCAAACAAGGAAGGTCAACATGTCTGACAACTCGAATCGCGACATCGAACGTGACCAGCGCGAAGCCCTACGCGGTCGTAACGGCGAAGCTGACGCGGCAGGCCCGGCAGTCACTCTGGATTACTGCTTGATCGAAGCGAGTGGCTTCGAAGGTCAACGCAGTGCGGTCGCGCGGCTTTATGTCAATGGGCGACAAGAAACTGAACTGGTGATAAGTCTGCGAGCACTGGACGGCAATGGTGAGGTCACGAGCCTACCAGCAGACACCAGGATTGACATTGTGCCGGTCGGCGCAACGACGACAGGCCTGCGTGTTAGCTCGACACCTTCAGCAGACCAGTGGACACCGTTCATGAGTCAGCACCCGGACTGCTCCCTGCTGTATATGCACCCCAGCAAAAAAGTGGCGCGATGGCTGAGCAGTACTTCAATCGATTTGTCATCTTTGATTCGGTACAGGCAGGCAAGTCAATAAAATTTATTGTCAAGGTGACATTGGCCAACGGTGTAACGTTCACCACGGATGCCACGGACGTAGCGTACGGTGGTGCAGGGGAATTTGGGCGCTTTAATAGCAACGTATATATCAAGGCCGTGCAGCCGCTGTTCTACCAGAACAGCTCTCTTGTGGTGTCTGCGCAGCCGTACGTTGAACGGGTGGTGAGTGCTGGAGACGAGTCACGCACGGCACGTATTATCGATACCAATATCGCCCTCCTGCACCCGGCAACATTGAGAAGTGTCAACGCACGCCTGTTACCTGGCCGTGCACCTGCCGAACAGTCCTCATGCCATTACAACAAGGCTACCGCCAACGCATTCGCCGGCACGATCAAAAAAAACGTACCCACCGCCAACACAATGGGTAAATTGCTTGATAAAGCGCTTGCTTTATCTCTCAATCAACGCCCGCATGAATTTTGCGTAGTCGTGGCCTCAGTTGCTTACAATGCCGGCATGTTCAGTGCTCCCCAGGAAAGCTTTTATGTCAACGGTTGCGATGAATTTGGCAATGCCATAAAACTCAGAGTCTTTCTGGAGTCGACCAACCCCGTCGACAACAATAATCCATGGACCTATAGCCTGATCATCGAAAGTGTAATAGCTCCCGCGCAAGCCGATGCCGATGACTGAATTCGTCGGTCGCCAAAAAGGATAACGCTGTAGAGCATATTGGCCACCTGCATGCGTCGCCACCCCGCTGAGCCATTAAAAAGGATATTTAATGAACACAGACCATCCTCCCATGACGGATTGGCTAACGAATTGGACTGTCGAGGTGACGTCGCCGTCAGCACAACTTTATCCCAATGCACTTCAGCAAGTTGAAGTCAGCGTTCGGCTCTACCCCAGAAGAGACCAGGACGTGTCTGAAACAGAGTTGGCCAGTGTGCGACTGGTGGCAGAAGAGGACGACGGAAGTTACCTTGAATTACCGATGAAAGACAACGGCGGCGACTGGTTCGGTAGTGACAGGCGCAACAACTACGACTACCACCCTGACCGTTCTTCCTCGCCAGCGGCTATCGAAACGGATGTGCGCGATGAAGATGCGATCAAGACAAGGCGCTTTTACCTTCACAGCCGGGCACGTGCAGGTGTGCGCCAGACGTTCAGAGCGAAAGTGACCCACATCATTGGCGCCCAATCCTACGAATACATCTCTAACGGGGAGCACTACAGCGCAAAAGCCAGTGTGGATGTGATAAGTGCTGCGCCCCCCCCCTTACACCTCGCCTGAAGACTACAGGTTCGAACGCAGACTGGTTGGCGGCAACGGCAATTCCGACCTGTTTGTGTGGGAGTACGAACTGGCTGCGGTCCACCCTGTCTATGGGCCTGTGAAGTTCCTGCAGGCGAGTGCTGCCAGCGACGGCATGGTCCAGTGGGCACTGCGCTCAGACAACGAGACCCGCGCTGGGCATGTCGGTTTTGCCGGGCCCGGTGAAACGGCCTTCAGGTACAACCACAACATTGCGTTGGGCCCGGCATTTCGGCCGGTGCTGCAGGTTTCGGCTGTGCGCCCCGACGCGGTTGTCGTGGTGCTGCAGGGCGGTAACAACATTCCTTATGACAGGGACAGTTTTCTTTACCACAGCGGGCCGATCACGCTTTACCCAATCGACTGCTACGGCAATCGCCATGAGGTGCGCGTTAAGTTCAAAGACGGGACGCCGATAGGGCGCACCGAACTCGTGCTGCTTTAGCCCTCTCACCACTAAGTTCAGGAAGAATGAAATGGACAGTGATACGGTAACTCAGCGCTTGCGCAGCGGGGGGCTTTACACCCAGGCCAATAACTTCCTCAGCCATGTCAGCACTGGCGTTGACCCGCGCACTGGCCAGTTCACGCTGGGCTGCAGCTTGCCAGAGTTGCACGCCAATGACTTGGCAGGGCCGGTGATCAAGCTTTCTCTACAGTTCAGCCCCCTTGGCTCACACCGAAACAGTGGCTTTGGCTTGGGCTGGACGCCAAGTTTCTCATTGCTGGACTTCAACAGCGACAGGTTGGTCATCAACTCGGGGGACAGCTTCAGTGTAGACCGTGACCGTTCCGATTTTTCCCGAGGCGGGTTGCTGGCTTTCCATGACCAGAAACTGTGCGCGTTTCAGGTGGTTGTCGACGACGATCAAGGCCGGCGCTTTCGCGTCGAATACAAGGACGGCGCGACCGAGTATCTGCAGTTGCAGGAAACCAGCGGTGTAGCGATGCTGGTGGAGGTTCGCTCAGCAAGGGGGCGAAAAGGGTACCTGGATTGGGCCACGCTGGGTGATAGCCAGCGGTTGATGCAGATAAGAGATGAAGAGCGAATCCTGCTGAAGGTTGTGCACGACACTGATCAAGCCACGCTGACGGTGCATCCGTCCACGGCACAGGCCGCTACCTTTACCCTTGATTTTCTCAGTGACCGGCTCGACAGGCTGACGCTGTCCGATCGCGTCAGCAGTTGGCGGTTCGAGTATGACATCGATCCGCCCAGCGGCTTGCTGTTCCCCAGTATTGTTCAAGGCCCATTGGGCAGCGTCGACGAAGTGGTCTATGCCAAAGGCGCTGATGGTCATCGATTGCCGCCTGGTGCACCGCTCGCGTATCTGCCGCGGGTGCTCCACCACCGGCACGATCCAGGCGCAGGGCAACCGGCAACGTACAAGACCCATACCTGGATCGGCAACGCGAACTTCCTTGGTTTCGGTGCGCAGATACCGGGCGGCTGGCGGGACGGCGAAGACAACCTCTACCGTACCGACAGCTATGAGTACCGTTGCAGCGAGACCGTGTTCGACAGCGACAACGAGTTGCTGCTGACGTTGAGCGCGCCTGGAACCGCTTTCATTTGCAGACAGAGCAGGTCACCGAGCGGGGGGGCTGTACGGTGCGGGAATTGACCACCTATGGTGATGACCCGCTGCTGGGTTGGGAAAGTCAACCTGCCTGGTGCCAGCTTCCTATCGTTAACGTGACACGTTATGAGTCGGCCGGCGCATCACGCGAGGAGCGCTCAACCACCGAGTACGACCAGTACGGCAATATAGTGCACCAGACTCATGCCGATGGCCGGGAGGAACAGACGGAGTTTTACCCGCTAGGGGGCGCGGAGGGCTGCCCGGACGACCAAGGCGCCTTTGTCCGCTGGTGCAAGCGCCGTGCCGTGCGGATACCGGCGAACGAGGGGCAGCTGGAGGCCCACTACGAACGCACTGACTACACATACGGGCTGCTGAGCAAGCGCCATGCAGAGGATCGCCAGCACCTGGTGACCGCCAGTGAAGTGTCGTTTGATGTCGAAAACGGCGATGCGCCTGCCAGTATCCTTGTGTACAGGGTAGAGCAGTCGGCGGACAGTCCGTTTCATGGTCTGGTGGTACAAAGCACCAGCACGTTGGGTGGTTTCTCCAGCACCACCGATTTCATCCGTACGCTTGGGGAGCAATCGGTGCATGAAACACACCGGCGGACCAGTTTCGATCAACTGGTGTTTTCCTCGAGCTCAGAGCGCGATCGCCTGACCGCGCTGCTACGTGAGCATCGCAATGAAAACGGTGTGGTCACCGCGTATGCCTATGATTCGCTGGGGCGGGCGGTACAACGTCTGGACAACGCGCATAGTATCTACCAGGTGACAAACACTCGGCGCTTCGATTCGACGGCTCATGCTGACGGCCGACCCTATACGCTGGATGAGATCAACGGCAATGGCCAGTTGCGTCGCATCACGCTGGACGGCGACGGGCGCGCGGTGAAGGAGCAGATACAAGACCTCAACAGCAGCGGGACACCGCTGCGTGAACTGCGCAGTGTCGATTACGATGTGCTCGGCAATATCATCCGCCAGACCTCTTACGACTGGCAGCCCAACCTCGACGTGCCCTTGTGCACCCGTACGCTGCGCAACCAGTACGATGACTGGGGCAACCTGAGCGTCACCTGCAACCCGGATGGAGGCAAAAGTCATAATCATTACGACCCGATCACGCGCAAGCGTGTGATGTGGCAGCAGAGCCGTACGGGTGAAAAAGGTGTACATACCAGCATTTTTTACAACCTGCGTGAGTCTGTCGAGCGTGTAGAGCTGCGCGAGCCACCGGGTGAAAATGGCCAGGATGGCGCACTGCTGCGCTGCGAGACATGGTCGTTCAATGCATCGAATCGCCCTACCGTTCATACGATCACGGCGGGCGGTGAGGCGACGCGCAGCACGTTGACGCGCTACGACGCCGAAGGGCGGATCACCGAGCGCACACTGCAGGACCAGACCAAGGTGCTATGGGACTTTGCTGGCCACACGGATGCCGAGTGCATTGCGCGCGTGGCCTTGTCGACCGGTGAGGGCACTTTTGAGCTGTTGCAACAGACCTTTGATGGCTTCGACCGTCCCTTGGCGCGACGCTGTGGCGACCAGCAGGAGACACTTGAGTACCTCGGCGAGCAGGTGCCCCCCAGTGCACTGGTCAGATCCGATGGCAGCCGTACCGAATATGCCTACGAGCCGCGCTTGAACCAGCAACTGATGCACATCAGCCGGCCACAGGCCAGCAATGCGCACACCTTTACCTATGCTGAACCGCACGGGCGCGTGCAATCGGCCAGCAGCAGCTTTGGCGATCTGTCCTGGCGTTTTGCACCCACAGGCGAAATGCACACCGAAACGTGGTCGGTCGAGGGCCAACGCTATCAATCAAGCAGGACGTACTCACTCGAAGGACGGCTGGTATCATTGACCGACGCGGCCGGCGTTGAGACCCAATACACCTACGATGAGGCCGGCAGGTTGAGCGGTCAGCACTCTGCCCATGTCTCACTGCAGCTTGACTACGACACCTTTGGCCGCCTCGCCAGCACGTTGACTACCGACAGCTCGACACTGCGCTCCCAGCAACAGACACTGACCTATGACATATGTGGACGGGAAGCGACCCGTCAATGGCAGTGCCATAGCCCCGCAGGCACGGAGCGTTTTCGCCAGTCATTGAGCTGGACCGCCCATGATCAGTTGGCCTCGCGACACTGGGAAGTGCTGAAGGATACCGGAGCGGTGACGCTCAGCCGCGAGAGCTACCGCTATGACGTGCGTGGGCGTCTGGTGCAGACCCAGGTGCAAGGCCCGCAGACCATCACCGATCCGCGTACTGGGCAACCTATCCGCGAACAGACGTTCCACTTCAACGCCCTGGATGGCTACGAGCGGGTAGACACTGAATACGAGAACGGACAACGTAACAGCATGCGGTTTTTCTACGATGTTGGCGTGGCCGCAGACCGTCCCGTGCGCATCACCCACAGCTGGCCGCAGCCTGTAACGATCGACCTGGAATACGATGCGGCCGGCAGGCTGGCGAGAGAGCTGCATGACCAGGTGCTAAGGCGCGAGCTCACCTGGGATGTACAAGGCAACCTCATACGTCAGGAAGACCATGACGGTGTGTGCAGCTATCGTTACGATCCGCTGGGCAGGCTGGTGCAGACCTCGCGGGATGGGCGCATGAGCCGGCGCTTCTATGACGGGCGCCGGGTGACAAGCGAGCAGGATGACACGGGCTGGTACAGCCTCATGCGTGCCAGCCGATCAGTGTTCGCGCAGAGCCGCCTGAGCCAGGCGGTACATAGTGTATTGCTGACAGGCTGCGATGGCCAGGGCAGTGCGTGCATTGAAACCGGCGCCAGCAGCAGCCACGTCGGCTATAGCGCACATGGCCTGGACAATGGCACTGCACAGAGTCGCGTAGGTTACGCGGGTGAGCTGCGTGAGCCCGGCAGCACGCTGTACATCGCAGGCGGCAATCGCCCTTACGACCCGTGCCTGCTCATGTTCCTGTGCCCGGATGGCGAAAGCCCCGACGGCAAGGGGGGGCTGAACCGTTATGCCTACTGTGCCGGCGACCCGGTGAATCGCATCGATCCGGACGGCCAAAGCTTCTGGAGTTGGGCGGGCATCGTTACCGGGCTGGTGTTTGGCGCGGTGGCTGTGGTGATGACGGGAGGGGCTGCAATAGGGGCGGTCATGGCCGCAGCGTCCGCAATGGCAATGGCCGGTGCAGCGAGCAGCGCCGCAATCATCATGGGCGCGACTGCCAGTGTTGCCAGCTCGCTGACGGGGCTGGCAGTGCTTGCTTCAGCCGCTACCGAGTTGCTTGCGATGGGGTTTACCATCGCCCGCGCGGTGACCACCGCCCAGGGCAATACAGCGGCCACCGCCATGTTGTCGAACATATCGCTGGTAACGGGTTCGGTTGGCCGCAGCGTTTCAACTGCGAACTCGATTGCAAAGACCACCAAGGCATTTCAGGCGGCACCCGGCACCTTTCGCCAACGTTTTGAAAAAGCCTTCGCGCCCAACCTAGCCGACCCTGAGCCGCCCAGCCCGACGCGCCTGGAAATGAGACCACTGACACCGAGGGAGCGAGGCAGTTTTGCGCCGCAACAGCCCACACAGCTTCCTCATCCGGGTGGCTCCACCGCAAGTACGGGGTCGCAGTTGCCCGATACGCTTCAGTTGCGCGAATCACGACGCCTGGGGGGGCTCATGCGTCAGGGCGGTATCGACACAGGCGCTGATTTTTCCGCATTGAGAGGTGATTCAAGCAGCGCAGGTATCTACCAGGCGCGCTTCACCGAGCCCGATAGCGCACAGCGCGACGACAACGACAACGATATCAATGCGCTGTCGCAAATCCGGTTCGCCCACTACCTGAGCAACAGTGATGCCCTGGCCGTGCTGGGTTACCATGCTGGCCAACTCAATAACATACAGCGTCAGCTCGACAATCTGGACCCGCTTATCAGCTATCTGTAAGGCACCTCATCCGCCGGTAGTGCGTCAACGGCGGATCGCACTCAGTCGCTGGCCAGTTCGAACACTTGCCAGCGCACCGAGCTGACACCTTTTTCCAGGCTGACGCGACTGGCCAGGTGTTCGAGCTGGGATGGCGCCTTGGGATCGCCGAGCAGCTCGGCACGCACTTCGAGCTTGGCCGGGTTGGGCAAGTCTTCACTGTGCAGCGACTGCAGCCGCAAGCCACTGCTGCCAAAGCTTTGCAGCATCAGGCTGCGCACCTGGATCTCGTCTTCGGCGCGGCACACGATGCGGACTTCGTAGCGTTGCTCGGCCTCACTGGCCGGCAGCACGTCTTGCTGGTTCAGCCGCTGGGCAATATCGCGCAGCAGGATGTTGGCGCACAGCACCACAAGGCTGCCCAGTGCGGCCTCCAGCAGCAGCCCAAGGCTGCACAGTACGCCTACCGCCGCCGTGCACCACAGCGTTGCAGCAGTGTTCAGGCCACGCACATTCAAGCCGTCACGCATGATCACGCCACCGCCGAGAAAGCCAATGCCCGACACCACATAAGCCGCCACGCGGGAGGCATCGGCCGGCAGCATGCCTGGCACGGCCTGGGTCATCAGCACGAACAGGCAGGCCCCGGTACTCACCAGGGCATTGTGCGCAGGCCCGTGAGGCGCTGGCGCAGTTGACGTTCGGCGCCAATCAGCGCCCCCAGTACCAGCGCGACAGCTACGCGCAGCAAAAATACTTTCCAATCCATGTTCCACCTCAAGGCACCGGCAAATAGCCGGTGTTGGCGCGTGTTCGCGCAACAAATGTTGGGAATGGCGACGGATACGCGCAGCCGACGGCCCCCATCACGCTGGGGTGCGTCAACACGCAGAGGAATGGAGAGGCGTCATCCCAGGCGGGATGCGGATCACCACTGACCACCGTGTTCGGCGAGTCAGTGGCAGAGGGAATCTGCTGGACTAGCTCGCCGGCTGTACCTGTCGCAATCGACTAGGGCAACTGTCCAATGCAGGACTCCTGTGCAGGCTTGCAAAAATGCGGGCGTGAAACTAACGCCCGGGGTAGGCCAGGTCAAGGCTTTTTGCATGAGGGAAATCTGCCTGTACAGGCCAGCCCCCACCCAGTGCACGGTACAGCCGTACCCGGTCCAGCGCGGCCTCGGTAGCGCTGTCGACCAGTTCGCTTTGCGTGGCCAGCAGCGAGCGTTGTACGCCCAGCACGTTGATGAAGTCCACTGCGCCCTCGGCGTAACGGGCCCGGGCGGTGCTCAGTGCAATGTTGTTCTGCGCCACCGCGCGCTGCAGCGCCTGGTGGTGCTGCTTTTCGGCTGCATAGTCGTGCATGGCGTTATCCACTTCATGCCAGGCGCCCAATACCACGCGCTGGTAGTTCAAGGCCGCTTGCTGTTGCTGGCGCTGGCGCAGCTCCAGGGTGCCGGTAAGGCGGCCGCCCTGGAAGATCGGCAGGTACAGGCTCGGCCCGTATGACCACTCGCGTGATGACCAGGTGCCCAGGTCTGCGCCATGCTGCGCCTGCATGCCGAGGCTCGCGCCCAGGCTGATGCGTGGATAGAAGTCCGCCATGGCCACGCCGATTGCAGCTGTTGCACGGTGCAGTTCGGCTTCGCTTTGGCGGATATCGGGACGCCGCTGGGCCAGTTCCGAAGGCAGGCCGAGGGGCACATCCGGCGCTGGGTGCGGGATGCTCCTGGGCTTGATGAGTTTGGCTGACAAGGCCTGAGGCGGCTTGCCCAGCAGGTAGCTGAGCGCGTTGATCAGGCGATCCTGCTGCGCACCCAGCACCGGCAGTACGGCTTCGATCGACGCCACCTGCGCTGCCGCGTTGGCGGTGTCCAGATTGGTGGTCACGCCATTGTCGAAGCGCGTCTGTGTCAGTTGGCTGCTTTGGCGTGCGATTTCCAGGTTCTTTCGCGCCACCGCCAGCCTGGCTTGTACGCCCCGCAGGCGAATGTAGTTGGATGCAGTTTCGGCGGCGATGCTCAACTGCACGCCATCACGCTGTGCTGCGCTCAGCGCGACCTGCGCATCGGCCGCTTCCACGGCGCGGCGCACATGCCCCCACAGGTCGACTTCCCAACTGGCATCCAGGGCGGTGCTCCAGCGTTCGAACGGCGCCTTGCCAGCCTGACCCGAAGGGTCATTCAGGCCCACGCCGCTGTTGCGTTCCCGGGTGTACCCGGTGGCGGCGCTGATGCCAGGCACCTGCTGGCTGCCAGTGACCTGGCGCAGCAGCCGGCTCTGTTCCAGTCGGTTGGCGGCAACACGCACATCGAAGTTGGCGGCAGCGGCCTGTTCCACCAGGGCGGTCAGTTGCGGGTCGCCCAATTGCGCCCACCAGTGGCTGTCGAGCCGAGCGGCGAGGGTGCTGCCCGCTGGCACTGACACGCCCCAGCTTGCTGGCAGGGCCGCCCGGGGCGTCTGCAAGTCGGGCCCGACGCTGCAGGCGCCCAGGCCGACCATGGCCATCAACAGCAGTGCATGCTTCATTTCAACGCTGCTCCTGCGCGGTGTCGACATTGGCCACTACCGACATGCCGATACGCAAACGGTCCAGGCCGGGCTGATCTGCATCGAAGACGATTTTCACCGGAATGCGTTGCACTACCTTGGTGAAATTGCCGGTGGCGTTGTCTGGTCGAATGCCGGCGAATGACAAGCCGGTGGCGGGCGCACGCTGTCGATATGCCCGACGAACGTGTGGTCCGGCACGCTGTCCACGCTCAACTCGACCCGCTGGCGAGCGTGCATGTGGGCCAGTTGGGTTTCGCGAAAGTTCGCCACCACAAACGCATCGTGCAACGGCACCACGGCCATCAGTGCCTGGCCCTGGGTCACGTAGGCGCCGACGCGCACTGAGCGTTGTCCGACCATACCGTCACGCGGGGCGGTGATACGGGTGTAGGAAAGATTCAACTGCGCTTGACGCAACGCCGCTTCATCCTTGGCCAGCGCCGCAAATGCGGCTTCACGTTGCGCCTTGAGTACATCCAGCGCCTTGATGGCCGCAACCCGCGAGGCCTCATCGCGGTCACGCGAAGCACGCCAGCCTTGCAGTTCGGCATCCGCCTTCTGGCGCTCCTGCTGGGTGCCTGCACCCGCATTGGACAGGTTGAGGTAGCGCTGGGCGTTGGCCTGGGCATAGGTGAGCGAAGCGGCGGTAGCGCGGGTGGTGGCGCTGGCCTGCTCGATCACGGCTGCCTGGCGCTCGATGCTGGCGGCCAGGTTCTGCAGGGCTGCCTTGGCGGCCTGAACATTGGCCTGTGCAGCGGCTTGTGCGACCAGCGAATCGCGGTTGTCGAGCTCAACCAGCACCTGGCCGGCACTGACCGACTGATTGTCCTCAACCAGCACCTGGCTGACCTGGCCCGACAGACGCGGTGCAACCAATACCGAATCGGCACGGATGTAGGCATCGTCAGTGCTTTGCACGGTGCCCTGCTTGAGAATGCTGTACCCCGTGTAGACGACGCAAAGGGCGACGGCGGCGCCAAGCAGGGTGATGGCGGTTCTGTGTTGTTTCATGCGGGTACCGGGGGTTGCGGTGGATAGGCGCGTTTGGGCAGGGTCGCGAGCACGACCAGCAACACGGCGATAACGATGAGCAACGCGAGAAAGGCGTCGCTGAAACTCAGTACAAACGCCTGCTCACGCACGCGCCCGGCGAAACCGGCCAGCACCTGGGCGTCATGCAGCGCGCCGAGCGACTGTGGATCGGCGCCGTAGCCATCGAGCAGCGTGTTGGAGTGCAGGTGCTGGCGGTGGGTGATGAAGTTTTCCAGCACCGACGCGGCGACTACCGAGAACAACCCGCGCAGCGTGTTGACCATAGAGGATGCGAACGGTCCCTCCATGGGGTGAATCACGCCAGTGGCATTCATCAGCAGGGGTACTACCACCATGGGCTGGGCAATGGCGTGGAGCATCTGCAGCCCATAAAAGTCGTCGCGTACCCATTCGCTGGTGATCAGCGAGCCGCCCAGGCACGCCAGGCACAACAGCCCGAGCCCGGCGGCAATCACATAGCGCGAATCGACCCAGTTGCGATTGATCACCCAGGCTACCAACGGAGCCAGCAACAGTTGGGGCAGGGCGATCAGCAGGGCCGTGGGCATGGTTTGCAGTGGGCGATAGTCCTGAACCCCGGTGAGGTAGGCCGCCGGGATTGCGCTGCCGGCCATGCCCAGAAACAGGAACAGGCATAGCGTGACGATGCCGTAGGCAAAATTGCGACGCTCCAGCAATTGCAGCTTGAACAGCGGCAAGGGGTGAAACCATTCGTTGAGCAGGAACACGGGCAGGCATACCGCAGCGCCCAGCAACAACAGGCTGATCAACGGCGAATTGAGCCAGTCCAGGCGCTCGCCCTGGGTCAGCGCGATCACCAGCATCGAAATGCCGCTGACGCCCAGCAATGCGCCTTGCCAATCTGCCTGCCTGAAGCGTTCCAGGCGCAGCGGGTCCTGGGGTAGGCCGTAGGCGATCAGGCCGGCGCCAATCAGGCCGGCGGGGACGATCTGCCAGAACACCATGCGCCAATCACCGCCTTCGGTCCACAGCGAAGCCAGCGGCATGGCCAGGTTGGGGCCGAAGGTGGCAGTCAGCGCATAGGCCGACAGCCCGTACAGCTTGATGTGCCAGGGCAGAAAGCGCAGCGCTGCGGTCATCAGCAACGGTGGCAGCGCACCACCGGCCAGGCCTTGCAGTACGCGCAGGGTGATCAGGCTTTCGAGGTTGGGGGCAAAGGGCACCAGCAGGCCAAAACCGACAAAGGCACACGTGGCCAGGATCGCGAAGCGCCGCAGCGAGAAGGTCACCGCCAGCCAGGGCGCTACCAGCATGGCCGAGACCTCGGCGGCGGCGTAGGCGGAGCTGACCCACGTGCCTTCGTCATGCCCCAGGCCGTACACACCAAGAATATCGGCCAGCGTGATGTCGGTGACACGATCATTGATGCCTGAGCTCAGGGCCGCGATCAATACACCGATCAAGCCGAGGGCCAGGCGCCAGCCGAAGGGGGCGGGCGCGGGAGGAGAAGGGGGTGATGACACGAGAACAATCCTGTTACTGCGGTAGAGATAAGGCCTGCTTGGCGATACACTGTACCGATTGTTGATACGACGGACAAGGCAATGGTCATTCAAGATACGGATCGGGGTGGGGTGCAGGTCATTGCGAGGGCGGCGGCGATTTTGCGCTGCCTGGAGGGCGAGCCCGGGGGTTTGAGCCTGGGGGCAATTGCCAAGCGCAGTGGCTTGCCGCGCTCGACCGTGCAGCGCCTGGTTGACGCGCTGGCCCATGAAGAGTTGCTGGAGGTGCGTGGCCGTGCGGGGGTATGCCTGGGGCCAGCACTGATGCGCCTGGCCTCTCACAGCCATGTGGATATTACCCAGAAAGCCCGGCCTTATCTTGAGGCGTTATCGCAGGCGACTGGCGAAACCGCCGTGCTGGTGACTGCCAGCGGCACCGACCTGATGATCCTGCAGTCGGTGGTGTCGCCGCATGCGTTGCGCGTGGCGCCGATGGCGGGCGACTTTCTGAGCATCTATGCGACATCGGGCGGCAAAATCCTGCTGGCCAGGATGGACGATCAGGCAGTTATCGACCTGCTCGGGCCGACGTTACGCCCACTTACGCCCAACACACCTTCGCTCGCGCAATTGCTGGAGGAACTGCAGCAGGTGCGCGAGCAGGGCATCGCCCTGGCCTTCGACGAGCATACGCCAGGTGTCGGCTCTATCGCGGTGGGCCTGGAGACGCCACAGGGGCATTACTCGATCAATGTGGTCGGCCCGAGTTGGCGCCTGGAAGCCGCACTGGCCAGCGCCCGCGGCGCTCTGCTGCAGTGCCAGCAGGAGCTGCTGGACGCCTTGCGCTGTATCGATTGATGTGTTGCATGCGTCAACTGTCGGGAAACTCCACCGACAGTAACCATTGGGTAAACACCTGCAATGAAGGCAGGTGCTGGTACCGTGCAGGGTAGGTGAGGTAGTAGCCCCGGCCGCTGTCGACCGGCTCGAACAATGCCACCAGCGCGCCGCTGAGGATTTCGTCCTGTACCAGAATGCGCGGTACCAGGCCGATCCCGATACCTGCGACCGCCGCCTGAATCAGGTGCGCAGTCAGCTCAAACCCAGGCCCCATGCGCATCGCCCGGTGCTGCAGGCCGTTCTGCTCGAACCAGTCGGCCCAGGCATGCGGCCTCGACACTACGCTGAGCAACGATTGCTGCGACACATCGGCAGGCGTCAGGTTGGCGTAGCCTGGGAGGGCAGTGGGGCTGGCGACCACGCTGAGGGTCTCGGACAGCAGGCGATGCGCCACATGCCCCGGCCAGTTACCCGTGCCGACGCTGATGAGCGCATGCATCTGCTCACTGTCCTGCTCGGCGGGGGCAATACGCGAATGAATATGCACCAGCACGCTGGGGTGGCGGCGGTAAAAGTCGTGCATGCGCGGCAGCAGCCATTTCGAACCGAACGTCGGCAGTACCGCCAGGTGCAGTGGCCCGTCGCCCGCCTTGTGGGCGATGGTCTGCAAGGTCGCATTACGAATGCGCGCCAGCGCCGCCGCCAGCTCGTGATGGTACAGCGCCCCGGCGGCCGTCAACTCGATGTGCCGGCCTTCGCGATTGAACAGTGCAACGTCGAGCTGGGCTTCAAGGGCCTGCACCTGGCGGCTGACGGCACTCTGGGTCAGTGCCAGTTCTTCGGCTGCCTTGGTGAAGCTAGCGTGCCGTGCCGCCGTCTCAAATGCGATCAACACCGACATAGAGGGCGTGAGTCGTCTTGGGTTCATTCATAAAACTCATGCAAAAATCACACGAAATACATTTGCCGGTCAGCCCCACAAGCTGGAACATAGAGCCCATAAAGAATGCGGCAGACCTTGCCTGGCTGCCAAGCATACGTGTTTTGAATGTGACCTTGCGTCATTTATCGCTCAGGATCTTGTCATGATTGCCTTGCTTGCCCCCGACCGTGAACCCACCGGCCACTACCAGCGCTTCCTCGATGCACTGCAAAGCGAAGGCTTTCGCGGGGAGGTCGCCAGGGACCTGGGCTTGCGTACTGTGCTGGCCACCGACAACTCCATCTACCAGCGCCTGCCCCAGGCAGCGGTGTTCCCGCGTGATACGGCGGATGTGGAGCTGCTGGCGCGCCTGATTGCACTGCCTGTGCACCGTTCAGTGGTACTGACGCCCCGTGGCGGTGGCACCGGCACCAATGGCCAGTCGTTGACCGACGGCATCATCGTCGACCTGTCGCGCCACATGAACACCATCCTCGAAATCAATGTGGAGCAGCGCTGGGTGCGCGTGCAGAGCGGTGTGGTCAAGGATCAGCTCAATGCCGCGCTCAAGCCCCATGGGCTGTTCTTCGCGCCGGAGCTGTCCACTTCCAACCGCGCCACCGTAGGCGGCATGATCAATACCGATGCGAGCGGGCAGGGCAGTTGCACCTACGGCAAGACCCGCGACCACGTGCTGGCACTGAGCACCGTGCTGTTGGGCGGCAGCCGTCTGGACACGGCCGCCATCGATGCGCAGCAATTGCGGGTGCAAACCGCACGCAATGACAAGATTGGCGAGGTTTATCGTACCGCCCAGGGGATTGCCGATGACAAGGCGGCACTGATCAAGGCGATCTTTCCCAAACTCAACCGCTGCCTCACCGGCTACGACCTGGCGCACCTGCGTGAAACGCCAGAGCGCTTCAACCTCAACAGCGTGCTGTGTGGCTCGGAAGGTTCGCTGGGGTTTATCGTCGAAGCCAAGCTGAACGTGCTGCCTATCCCCAGGCATTCGATCCTGGTGAATGTACAGTACGCCGCCTTCATGGACGCGCTGCGTGATGCCAAGGCGCTGATGGCGCACAGCCCGCTGTCGATCGAGACCGTGGACTCCAAGGTGCTGATGCTGGCAATGAAGGACATCGTGTGGCACGGCGTGGCGCAGTACTTCCCCGCGCATGCCGAGACCCCGACCCTGGGTATCAACCTGATCGAGTTCAGCGGTGACGACCTCGATGCCCTGGAACTGACGGTGGATGCGTTCATCCAGCACCTGCAGCAGGACACCTCGGTAGTACGCCTGGGGCACACCCTGGCCATCGGCGCACAGGCGGTCAACCAGGTCTACACCATGCGCAAGCGTTCGGTCGGCCTGCTGGGCAATGTGCAGGGCGAAGCGCGCCCGCAACCCTTCGTGGAAGACACCGCAGTACCGCCGGAAAACCTCGCTGACTACATCTTCGAGTTCCGCGCCTTGCTCGACAGCTATGGCTTGCAGTACGGCATGTTCGGCCACGTCGACGCCGGCGTGCTGCACGTGCGGCCGATCCTTGACATGAAGGACCCAGCCCAGGCGGCACAGATCCGCCCGATCTCGGACGCGGTGGCCGCACTGACCCACAAATATGGCGGGCTGCTCTGGGGCGAGCACGGCAAGGGGCTGCGCTCGCAGTATGTGCCAGACTTCTTCGGTGAGCTGTACCCGGCGCTGCAGGACCTGAAGGCGGCCTTCGACCCGTTCAACCAGCTCAACCCGGGCAAGATTGCCACGCCGGCAACGGTGCCCTCGGCACGCCTGACCGAGGTGGATGCGGTCACCCTGCGCGGTGAGCTCGACCGCACCATCGACGAGCGGGTGTGGCAACACTATGAAAGCGCCGTGCATTGCAACGGCAACGGTGCCTGCTACAACTTCGACCCGAACGACGCCATGTGCCCGTCCTGGAAAGCCACGCGCAACCGTATTCACTCGCCCAAGGGCCGTGCTTCGCTGATCCGTGAATGGCTGCGACGCCAGGGCGAGGCGGGTGTGGATGTGCTGAACCTGGCCAGCGCAGGGCAGGTGACGGGCGTTGCCCGGCGTACGCTCAATTCGTTGGCACGCCTGGTGGGGCGCAAGGATTTTTCGCACGAGGTGTACGAGGCCATGTCCGGTTGCCTGGCCTGCAAGTCGTGTGCAGGGCAATGCCCGATCAAGGTCAATGTGCCGGAGTTTCGTTCACGCTTCCTGGAGCTTTACCACAGCCGTTACCTGCGGCCGATGAAGGACTACCTGATCGGCTCGCTGGAGTTCAGCATTCCGTACCTGGCGCGCATGCCGCGCCTGTACAACGCAATCATGGCCGCCACACCGGTGCGCTACACGCTGCAGCACCTGGCCGGCATGGTCGACAGTCCCTTGCTCAGTACCCTGGACTTCGCCGCCGAATGCAAGCGCTGGAACGTGAAGGTGGCGACGGTGGGCGAGTTGTCGGCGCTGTCGCAGGAGCAGCGCCAACGCAGTGTGATCCTGGTGCAGGACGCGTTCACCCGGTTCTTCGAGACGCCGTTGGCGGCGCAATGGCTGGAACTGATCAGCCGCCTGGGCTACCAGGTTTACCTGGCTCCGTTCGCGCCCAACGGCAAGCCGCTGCAGGTGCAGGGCTTCCTGGGCGCGTTCGCCAAGGCGGCGCACTTCAATGCCAGGTCGCTGCTGTTGCTGCAGGCCAGCGGGATCCCGCTGGTGGGGCTGGATCCGGCGATGACGCTGGTGTATCGCCAGGAGTACCGCAAGACCCTGGGCAGTGACGCTGCCCCGGTTGTCGCCTTGCCGCAGGAGTGGCTGGCTTCGGTGCTGCCCGAGGCACCGGGGAAGACTGCGCAGGAGGTGTATCAGTTCTTGCCGCACTGCACCGAGAAGACCAACGAGCCTGCGGCCATTGGCCTGTGGCAGCAAGTTTTCGAACGCATGGGACTCGCGCTGCAGGTATTGCCCAGCGGCTGCTGCGGAATGTCGGGTACCTACGGCCACGAGACGCGTAACGTCGCTACCTCCAATATCATCTACCAGCAGTCCTGGCAGCCACTGGTGGCCAAGCACGGCAAAGGCGGGCGCTTGCTGGCCGATGGGTACTCGTGCCGCAGCCAGGTCAAGCGTCAGGAGGGGCAGGGGATTGAGCATCCACTTGAGGTGCTGTTGGCCAAAGTGAGCGCAATGCATGCCAGCACGGATGCTTGACGCACGCGAGGTGCAATGACGATTGAACCGATACCGCTGAGCACGCAGCCCGTGGCGCGCAATGCCGCGCTGGACCTGGTGAAATGGCTGGCCATGTTGAGCATGCTGCTGGACCACCTGCGCATACTCTGCCCGGGGATGCACAGCCTGTTCGTGCCGGGGCGCCTGGCGTTCCCGTTGTTCTGCGTGGCGATCGCTGCCAATGTGGCGCGCTCGCGTTCCGCGCGCCTGATCAACGACTCGAATGCACGCTACTTGGGTGGCATGCTTCTGTTCGCGAGCATTTCCGAGGTGGTGTACCGCCCCATGAGCCCCGCTGGCACGTTGAACGTGATGTTTACGCTGTTGCTGGGGCTGGTGATTGCCTGGGGCGTTCATTACCGCAGCGTGCTCGCTGCCTGCATGGCCACGGGTGCTGGGGCCATCGCCGCCTGGATGAATGAGCCCTTGATGTATGGGTTTCTGGGTTGCCTGCTGCCCGCCGCCTTGCTGTTGGCCATCAAGCGGCCGGGGCCGGTATGGGTGTTGCCCGCGTTGCTGTGTGTGGCGATCAATACCCGTGACAGCTTGTGGGCAAGGGCGATGGACATGGATGCGTACTCTCTGGCCGTATGGGGCAGTGCATTCAGCGCACCGCTGATTGGCCTGTGGTTACTGCGTGCTCCACTTGCTTGCAAGGTCTGGCCGGTGCGCCAGTGGGCATACTGGTTCTATCCGGTGCACCTTGCAGTGCTGCAAGGCATACGGGAATTCATGCAGTGCTGAAGGGTGATGCGAGGGACATGCTGAAACGATGAGAGTTTTTCCTGGAGGCGTCCTGTTGCTGGTGGCGCTAAAGGAAGGAGGTGTGTGCTCAACACTTAACTCAACTAAATAGTCATTTAGTTGAGTTAAGTGTGAAACGTTGCAAGTTTTAGTGGGAACAGGGCATCTGAAGCGTCTGGCAACTTGCGAGCAAGGCGTCTGGCTAGGCATTATCGGCGTTTTTCACTTCACCACGACAAGGATTGCCACATGCCCGTTTATCTCGCCGCCGAACAGGAACTGATCGTAGGGCGCACGCTGGTAGTAGAAGCACCGGCGCAGGAAGGACCGTATGTCGTCGTATTCGAAGACGATGAGGATACAGCTTACTTCTATGCCTTGGACACTTCGGCCGACGACAACCCGATTCAGGACGCGCTGCATATCTACAATGCCAGCGATGTATCTGATAAAGAAAAGCCCTCGACGGTCAAGATCGGCTGGTCCATGGACCACACCAAGGCCGTACTGTTGATCAATGATTATCCTCACGCAGTGTTCGATTTCCAGGCCAGGCAAGGTTATTGCCGCACGGCGTTCCCGCCAGCGACCGGCAATGGCTGGTCGGAAAATGGCCATGAGTGGAATGACGATGTGTTGGGATTGTTTGGCTGATGGTGAACAGGCGCTTGGTGGTGACGCTCAGGTGCATGCTCAGGATTAGCGTTCGACGCGGCCAGAGGGAGCGCCTGGCTGCGTTTGTTTGCAGAAGAGATCCGGCCCGAGAACTGGCTCGGTCGAGGGAGGTGCCAGGGGTTGAAATTTGTCCTCCTACGGCGTTGGTAGCCCAATACACTGCTACGCATAATGTATATTATGTTAAATCATATGCCATGTCAGATATGTTCATAAGCCACGTAAGGTAAGCTCTACCAGTTAATCGGAAACCACCGACGGTTTCGCGGAAAGCCTTTGAGGTCGCGTACATGCGTTGCTTACCCAAGCCAATATGTCGGCTTGTGCTCGACGAGTAGTTATCTCGAGCATTAATGGTGAAAGACTCGTTCGCCTAACCAAAGTGTGCCCTCGGCATCTTGGCGCCTGTGGCCAGGCTGGTGGCAATCACCCGCGCTTCAATACTTGCCACATGGGGCACGACGTGATTTGCCGCACGATGAAGACCTCTGGCCGTGAGGATGCGATGATCATCCGCCCCGCCCCCCATGATTTCTGAGATTAGAAATCTACTGGGTGGCAGACGCACCCTCGTGCGCTCATGGGATGCGTTGGCGTTATTGCTCAGGCATGTGGGCATTGTGCGAAAATACCGGGCTATTCTTGGAAGTTGCATTCGGCGGTGAGGATACGTTGCGAGCGTTGCGCGTGGTCGGTCAAATGGACATCTCGAATGTAGAGCCGATCTTGGAAAATGTCGAAAACATGCTCAGAGAGAAATGGGATTGGGCCCTTCCCCGCCCGCTCCTCATGAAGTCGTTTGCCTCCAGCCATCTCGACCTCCAAGCAGCAGTCAGTACAGCGCGACTACTCAGTCTGGAACCGTAGGATGCGGCGAATGCCCATGACGATACTTTCCTAGGATCCGCCGCCCATTTTTTCGAGGGCCGCTTCTACATTGGCAAGCTTCTGCATCAACTCAGCTTCCCTCAACTTCCTTGCGGCGTAAGCGTCGGGCCAACACACTTATCCGATCCAAGCCAATGATCTTTGCGCTCCGATCTGGCTGCCATCAGCGCGTTCGAACCAATCAAGCCGTTCGGTGAGCACCTTGTTACCGTCAGCGGCGATGGCTAGCATTTCAAAGCGCACCGTGTAGTGGCCACTCCTTGATTGACCCAAACCGTGCTGGGCGTGAACCAACGCCGTATGGCAACCCTACCGCCATCTTCAGGATAAGCAGCAAAAAAAGCGGTGACATTCTCGATTGGTTTTGGCATGGAGGTGTCGTCTATCAAATGAAATGAGGCAGTGCGGCGAGAACGCTCTCTTGCGGTAGTTCTCCGTAGTATTTGAGATCCTATCTACTCAAGCCTGCTAGAAGGTCGTTACGTATCGAATCTGACAGCAGTGCCTGCTGGTTAACAAGATGCTGCTGGAGTCGATTGGCGTAATCTTCTCCCACTGCAGACATGACACTTGGCCTGTCCGCCAATGAAGATCGCCAGGCCGATACGCGGGGAAGATCGTTGAAGATCGGCTGGGAGACGACTGGGCTCAGCACGTCGAAGTATCGAAAAATAGGCGCAAACACCGCATCGACCATACTGAACGATGATCCTGAGAAATAGGGCCCTTGATCAAGCTTTGATTCAAGCTGATGCAATTTATCTCTAAAGGCAGTTTTCTTGCTATCGGCCATTTCCAGATCTTTGGCGTTTAGGAATTGCCAGGCATCGGAGAGCGCCGCCACGCCAAACTCTGCCCAGGCGCGTTGTTGGGCACGAGACAACGCATCATCGGAATAAAGACTGGCGCCTCCCTGAGTTTCGTTCAGGTATTCGCAGATGGCCGTGCTTTCAAACAACGTTGCGTGCGTACTGTCCGCTAGCGCTACCCCGAGTAATGGCACTTTTCCCGACGGCGAAAGCGCCAAGAACCAGCCAGGCTTCGCTGAGAGATCAATGTTGATCCTCTCAAAGGGCACATGTTTTTCCAGTAGCACAATGGCCGCTCGTTGAACGAACGGGCACAGAGGATGGCTGATGAGCGTTAATTGAGCGTGCGGCATGGTGGTCTCTCGAAAAAGCCAGTGACGGGGTGGTTTTAATCCGGCGGTGGCTACAGCAACTGCCCGCCCGAGATGTCAAAAGTCGTCCCATTAGCCCACGCCATGTCATCGGACAGGATGGCAGCTGCCGCACCGCCGATGTCGTCCGGTAGACCCACACGCCCCAGCGCAATGCCCTGCGCAACGTAGGCGTTCACATCCTTGTTGTCACGCACTGCACCACCACCAAAATCGGTTGCGATGGCACCTGGGGCAATCGCATTCACTCGAATCTGGCGCGAACCCAGTTCTACAGCCATATATCGGGTCAGCACTTCAACTGCCGCCTTTACCGCCGCGTAAACGCTGTACCCTGGCAAAGTAAACCGCACGAAGCCGGAGGATACGTTCAGGATACGACCGCCATCTTCCACGAGCGGTAACAGCTTCTGAGTCAGGAAAATCGGGCCGCGAAGGTGCGTGGCGACCAGTGAGGCAAACTGATCTTCGGTTGCGTCAATAAAGTTCGCAAAGAGGCCATTGCCGGCATTGTTGACGAGGAAGTCGAAGCGCTCGCGACCGAAGTCGGTCTTCAGTGTATCTGTCAGTGCGTATGAAAAAGCCTGGTAGCTGGCGGTATCGGTGATGTCGAGCGCCAGCATCGCTGCCTTGCCGCCTTGCGCTTGTATTTCCCGCATCAGCGATTCGGCTTCAGCCGCGCCGCTGCGATAAGTGCCGATGATGTATACGCCGCGCTTGGCGAGGTGAAGGGCCATGTTGCGGCCAAGGCCACGGCTGGCGCCAGTGATGAGTGCGATCTGATTGGTCATGGACTGTCTCTGCTAAGTTAGGCACGCCTTTCGGCGGTTTCTTCACCTGCCCAAGATAAGCAATGACGGGTATGCAACCCACACCCAATAAGCTCAATTTATTGCCTGATTGTATCAATCAGCTTGCATGGTGTCGGAGCTTGGTCATAATCGGCGCATGAATAAAGATCTTGCACCGCATCTTGATATAGCCCTGCGCCATGCGCCACCGGGTTTGACCACCACGCCGATCCCGCGTGTGGATCTCTGTGTTGGCCAAGGTTCTACAGACAAGGCGCCGTGTCTTTATCGCTCAATGATCTGCTTCATCCTACAAGGCTCTAAGAGCGTTTCTATTAACGACAGTCTTCTTGGTTACGGCAGCGAACAATATCTCATCAGCGCCCTGGATCTGCCTCTGATCGGCCAGATTTTTGATACTGAAGACGGACAGCCCTACGTTGCGGTATCGCTCGTGCTGGATCCGGCCATACTGGCTGAACTGGCGGCGAACATGCCGCCGATTCGCGAGTGTTCACAAACAGGAATTGGCATCACGATTAACCCGATGACCGCTTCGCTTCGCGATACGTTGCTACGCCTATTGTCATTGCTCGACACGCCTGCCGATATCCCAGTTCTCGGCCCGATGGTTGAACGCGAATTGCTTTATCGTCTTCTACTCGGCCCTCAGGGACGGCTGCTGCGCCAGATTGCGCAACCCGATGGCGCAGTTGGCAGTATCCGTCGCGCTGTTGCCTGGATCAGGGACAATTACAACACTCGACTGCGCATCGAGGCCTTGTGCGTCGCAAGTGGCATGAGCCGGGCAAGCCTGCATCGCCACTTTCTGTCGATGACAGGCCTAAGTCCGATCCAGTATCAGAAACTGCTTAGATTGCAGGAAGCTCGGCAGCTTTTGCTTGCTGGCGAGCACCGCGCATCTGATGTGGCGTTCGCTGTGGGATATGAAAGCGCTTCACAGTTTAGCCGCGAATATTTGCGACAATTCGGCGTTTCGCCTGCCCGCGACGTGCGCGCGATACGGCAAGCTATCACTGGCGAGGCTGCTCAAAACGAATTCAAGGCTTGTCAGCTCACGACCGCGGAGAAGTTGGCCCGGGCAAATCTGGCAACTTCTTCCGCGCAAGTGCAGTAGTCGAACGAGCGTTTCCGCGCAGAGAGTTGACCTATTGAATAACTACGAAGTCTAAAGACATCTCGATTGCTCAAGTAGGCTCCGCCGCACGGTGAAATGCTGTCTGCGAGAGCGACCAGTGAGCACACTCTCGAAGCCCCAGCATACACGGCGAGGCAAGGTAGTCGAGTAGCGCCTGGGCTGCGGCATGATGCTGGCTCTTGCTGACGACCGCGCCCGAATACATTGTCATTTTCTGCGCTTCGGCCGGTATCAGACCAACGATGTCGATGCCCTTGACCGGCTTGAGCTCGCTTAGCTGTTGAAAGCCGATCTGTGCCTGGCGGTCGAACAGATCGATAACAGCCACCAAGTTGCTTGCTGTTCAATTTCATCTCGTTCATCAGCTTGCGCGCCTCGAGTTGCCCAATCTCTATGCCGTCCGCGCGCATTATGAGTTCGCCTATAGGCTATTGATGTGCTAAAAAATCGGGCATAGCGCAAACCATGTAGTGCCGCCGCACCTGGGCCTGATGAAACAGTGAGGCGCAATATGCTTGACACCAAGAATGGCCGTAATACTGGACGATTGACACATTGAAGAACGAAATATCATTTGTACATTCAAGCTTGCCAGCAAGGTCTCTTTCGCCAAATATTCTAGTAGCTGATGGGTGCGAAGAATACCCTGGCATTCAGGGCACTGGTTTTTTCTGCAACAAGAATGGCTCTATATTTTATGTTACTGCCCGTCACTGCCTGACAAAAGACCACAAACAAAATATTGCAGAATTCTCTAGCCTGTTAAGAATACCTTATACCGAAACAACCGAGTTCAATAGAAAGACAGTGGCATTTGACAGCGTTTTTTCTGTCACGCATAAATCGGAGGACATACCCGGTACTTTTTTGGATGCCGTGGACCTTCAGGGTGTCTGAAAGTACTGCCCAGACCTTATGGCCGTTTTGCTGGAACGGTCCATACGCCTTCCTCCAAGCGGTGAATGGTTCAACAAATTTATCAACAGCAAGATTGCGAAAACTGCCTTTGATGAGTGGTGAC
>NZ_JAAHBU010000214.1 GCF_010671725.1 Pseudomonas brassicae
GTTGGTGGCGCTGCCACCAATGGCCAGGATGATCTGGCGGGCGCCGGCATCCAGCGCCGCGCCAATCAGTTGGCCAGTGCCATAGGTGCTGCTGCGGCATGCATCGCGCTGTTCCAGCGCCAGCAGTTGCAGGCCGCTGGCCTGCGCCATCTCGATGATCGCGGTGCGGCTGTCGGCCAGCCAGCCCCAGCTGGCCTGCACCGCAGTGCCAAGGGGGCCGGACACCTGCAGCGTACGTTGCTCGCCAGCGCAGGCGGCCACCAGCGCCTGCATGGTGCCTTCGCCGCCATCGGCCATCGGGCAGCACACCAGTTGCGCCTGCGGCAACACCTCGGCCAGGCCCTGGGCGATGGCGCTGGCGACACCTTCAGCGCTCAGGCTGTCCTTGAACGAGTCGGGGGCGATGACGATTTTCATGGGTGTACTCCTGATCCAGTTGGGCTGCATGCTGCCAGTTACGGGGGTTGCAGGCGTCGGTCGGATGCACAAGGTGGCGCCAGGTTATTTGTTCAGTTGGACAATCAGCTATGCGCAGGCAGCAACTGCAACGCCAGGTACAGGCTCAACATCCCCTCCAGCCGCAAGGGGTCCACCCCGCTCACTTCGCCAATGCGCTCCAGCCGGTAGCGCAGGCTGTTGCGGTGAATGCCCAGCGCCTCGGCGCACGCCTGGCTCTGCCCGTCATGCGCGCACCAGGCACGCAGGGTGACCAGCAACTGCCCGCTGGCGTCCTTGGCCCGAAGCCGTTGCAACGGTTGCAGCAACTCGTCCAGTGCATCGTCATGGCGGTGGCGCCACAGCAATGCCGGCAGCCGATAGCGTGCCAGGGTCAGCAGACGCTCACGGGGCAGTACTTCGCGGCCATAGGCCAGCAGGTCACGCACCCGGCGATAGCCCCGGCGCAGGTTCTCCAGCCCGTCAGCCGGCCCTGCCACTGCCAGGCGCTGTACCTGCCAGCCCTGGGCCTGGACCTTGTCGAGCAGGCGCTGTTCGTCCAGCGCGATAGCGGCCGGGCGGCACCACAGCAACGACTGGCGCGCCGGGCTCACGCACCAGCTATCGGGGTAACGCGCGGTCAGCCACGCGGCCAGCGGCTCGGCGGCCGGGCCCTCTTGCAGCTCGAACAGGCAAGGGATGCGCACCAGTTGCGGCTTGAGCCCCAGTTGCCTGGCCTCGTCCACCAGCCGCGGTGAATCGCCGGTGCCGCCCAGCAGCAACGCCAGCAGGTCGTCGCAGCGCTGCTTGCGCCATTGCTGCTCGACCTGCTGGTGCCGCTGGGCCAGTAGCATCTCGGCGGTCATGCGTACCAGCTCGGCATAGGTGCGCAGTTGCTGCGGATCACCGGTGATACCGAGCACGCCGATCAGGCGTTCATCAAGCATCAGTGGCAGGTTTACCCCAGGCTGCACCCCCTTCAGGCATTTGGCCGTTTCATCGTCGATCTCGACGATGCGCTGGTTGGCCAGCACCAGTTGCGCGCCCTCATGCCGCGTGTTGATACGCGTTGCTTCGCCGCTGCCCAGGATCAGGCCCTGGCTGTCCATGACATTGACGTTGTACGGCAAGATGGCCATCGCCCGGTCGACGATATCCTGTGCCAGCTCATGATGAGCTCGAACATGGGGGGGATCCTTGTGGTCGCATGGATTGGTCCGGGGCACAGCGGCGCGGCGCAAATGCTGTGCAAAAGCACAAAGACAGCGCCCGCCGGCTCAACGAGACTCGTCACAGCAGCTGCCTCGATGCAGACCTGCGGCGATAAACATAACAACAGAGAGAGAATCATGTCATACAGCCCTGCCCCTGACCAAGGCCACGACGTCGACCGCAACGCGCTGTACCGGCGCATCACCTGGCGGCTGATCCCGTTCATCTTCGTCTGCTACCTGTTCAACTACCTGGACCGCGTCAACGTCGGCTTCGCCAAGTTGCAGATGCTCGATGCGCTGAAGTTCAGCGAAACCATCTATGGCCTTGGCGCCGGCATCTTCTTCATCGGTTATGTGCTGTGCGGCCTGCCCAGCAACCTGGCGCTCAACCGCTTCGGCCCGCGGCGCTGGATCGCGCTGATGATGATCACCTGGGGCACGCTGTCGACCTGCCTGCTGTTCGTCACCACGCCCATGGAGTTCTACGTACTGCGCCTGTTGACCGGTGCGGCCGAAGCCGGCTTCTTCCCGGGCATCGTGCTGTACCTCTCGCAGTGGTTCCCGGCGCATCGACGCGGGCGCATCATGGCCTTGTTCATGTCGGCGATTCCGGTGTCGGGCCTGCTCGGTGGGCCGTTCTCGGGGTGGATCCTCAATCACTTCGCCGCCGGCCAGGGCGGCCTGGCCGGCTGGCAGTGGATGTTCCTGATCCAGGGCCTGCCGACCGTGGTGCTGGGCTGCCTGGCGGTGTTCCTGCTCAGTGACGGCTTTGCCAAGGCCCGCTGGCTCAGCCCGGCGCAACGCCAGGCGGTGGATGCCGACCTGCGCGCCGATGCCGATGCCAAGCCGAAAACTGCCAGCGACAGCCTGCTGTCGGTGTTCGCCAACCCGCTGATCTGGACCTTCGGTTTCATCTACTTCTGCATCCAGAGCGGCGTGTATGCGATCAACTTCTGGTTGCCCTCGATCATCAAGAGCATGGGCTTCGACGATGCCCTGCTGATTGGCTGGCTGAGTGCAATTCCCTACCTGCTGGCGGGCGTGTTCATGCTGCTGGTGGGCCGTTCGGCAGACCTGTGCAACGAGCGCCGCTGGCATCTGGTGGTGCCAATGCTGATGGGCGCGGCAGGCCTGCTGATCGCGGTCAATTTTGCCCACAACCCGGTGATCGCGATCCTGGGCTTGAGCATTGCGACCATGGGCGCCCTCACCGGCCTGCCGATGTTCTGGCCGATGCCGACCACCCTGCTGACGGCCGGCACGGCGGTGGCAGGCCTGGCGATCATCAACTCGGTGGGCCAGATGGCAGGCTTCCTTAGTCCTTATCTGGTGGGCTGGATCAAGGACCAGACCGGCTCGACCGATGCGGCGCTGTATTCGCTGGCAGGCTTGATCGTGGTGGGCAGCCTGGTGGCGTTGCGGGTGTCGCGCAGCAAAACCGGCGCAGTGACAGCCCAGGCCAACTGAGGACCGCGTCGCCGCCTGCGCTGGCGAGCCAGCTCCCACAGTGTTCTTCGGTGTTTACAAGACCCTGTGGGAGCTGGCTTGCCAGCGAAGCTTTCAACCCTGTACAACGGACCGAATCCCTTCACGCAAAAGGATTCTCCAGCATGATCTACCGTCCCCTGGGCCGCAGTGGCCTGCAGGTCTCCGCCCTCACCCTGGGCAGCATGATGTTCGGCGAGCAGACCCGCACCGAAGACGCGCTGCGGATCATCGACAAGGCCTGGGACCAGGGCATCAACTTCATCGATACCGCCGACGTGTACAACGCCGGGCGCTCCGAAGAGATCGTCGGTGAAGCCATCGCCCGCCACCGCCACGAGTGGATCGTGCCTCCAAGGTCGGCTTTGGCCCCACCGACGGCCTGCCCAACCGCAGCGGCCTGAGTCGCAAGCACATCTTCAATGCTATCGAGGCCAGCCTCACCCGGCTGGACACCGACTACCTCGACATCTACTACCTGCACCGCGAAGACCACGCCACCCCGCTGGAGGTCAGCGTGGCCGCCATCGGCGACCTGCTGCGCCAAGGCAAGATCCGCCACTGGGGCGTGTCGAACTTTCGCGGCTGGCGCATCGCCGAGGTGTGCAACCTGGCCGAACGCCTGGGCATCCCCAAGCCGGTGATCAGCCAGCCGCTGTACAACATCGTCAACCGCCAGGCCGAGCCCGAGCAGTTCAGCGCCGCGGCCTACCACGGCCTGGGCGTGGTGCCCTACAGCCCGCTGGCGCGCGGCGTGCTCAGCGGCAAGTACGCCCCCGATGCCACCCCGGCGCCCGACAGCCGTGCCGGGCGCAGGACAAACGCATCCTGGAGACCGAGTGGCGCCACGAGTCGCTGGCCATCGCACAGAAGCTGCACGCCTACACCCAGGCCAAGGGCGTGGGCATGGTCGAGTTCGCCATCGCCTGGGTGCTCAACAACCAGCATGTCAGCTCGGCCATCGTCGGCCCGCGCACCGAAGCGCAATGGGACACCTACGGTGGCGCGCTGCAGGTAAAGATCAACGCCGAGGACGAAGCCTTCGTCGACACGCTGGTCACCCCCGGGCATGCCTCCACCCATGGCTACAACGACACCGCGCACTTCGTCAGTGGCCGACTGGCGCGCTGCGTTCACAACCGATCAGGTGACTGATCGCGGCCTTGAGTTTCATCGGCCGCACCGGTTTGTGCAGTAGGCTGTGCCCCAGATCGCGCACCTGCTGCTTGAGCTCGACACTGTAGTTGGCAGTAATCATCAACGCCGGGAGTGGCAACTGGCGCCTGGCGTTGATTGCCGCCACCGCTTCCAGGCCGTTGCGGTCGTTGTCCAGGTGGTAATCGACGATCAACAGGTCGCCACCGCACTGTCCAGCGCCACCTGGCGTTCAAGGTCGGTTTCGCTCAGCGCACTGATCACCTCGCAGCCCCACTGCTCGAGCAGGCTGCGCATGCCCGCGCAAATCGCCGCATCGTTGTCCAGCACCCAGATGCGTGCGCCATCGAGTCGCTCGGTCAAGGGCTCGGCCTGCAACACCCTTGCTTCGCGGCGCGGCGCACGCTTGCTGCGCGGCATCTCGATGGCAAACACCGAGCCCTTGCCAGGGGTCGAGCGCAGGTGCACACGGTGGCCGAGAATGCCGGCGATCTTGTCCACGATGGCCAACCCCAGGCCCAGCCCGCGGTCCTGGTCGGGGCGTTGCAGGTCACCACGTTTGAACTCCTGGAACACTTCGCGGCACTTGTCTGGCGCGATGCCGATACCGGTGTCCCAGACTTCGATGAAGACCCGCTGGCCGCGCCGCCGGCAGCCCAGCAGCACGCGCCCATGGGGGGTATAGCGGATAGCGTTGCTGAGCAGGTTGCGCAAGATCCTGGCCAGCAACTGGATGTCACTGCGAACCCGCAGGCCGCTGGGCACGTAGCGCAGGCACAGGCCTTCGCTGGCGGCGGCATGGGCAAATTCGGCCGCCAGGTTGTCGAGCAGGTCGCTGACGGCAAAGGTGCCGACATCGGCCTTGATCACCCCGGCATCCAGCTTGCTGATATCGACCAGGGTGCCCAGCAGGCTTTCCACGTCATCCAGCGAATTGCTCACATTGCGCACCAGCGCCGGGCTGGTGCCGTTCTGCTCCTGCAGGGCGCTGGTAAACAGGCGTGCGGCATTGAGCGGCTGCAGCAGGTCATGGCTGACCGCCGCGAGGAACTTGGTCTTGGACAGATTGGCCTGTTCGGCCTCCTGCTTGGCGTCGCGCAGGCGCGCTTCGGCACGACGCCGCTCCTCGATTTCGCGCAGCAGCTGGCCGTTGAGCTGAGTCAGTTCGGCGGTGCGCTCGCGTACTCGCAACTCCAGGTTCTGATAGGCCTGGTGCAGGGCTTCGGCAGTACGACGGCGCTCGGTGATATCGCGGATCAGCACGAAAATCCCCACCACCTCGCCGCTGGCCAGCTGGTTGGGCACGTAGGAGCGCAACATGTAGCGCTCCTGGCCATGGGCATTGGTTTCGGCAAACTCGAACGTCACGCTCTCCCCGGCCAGTGCACGCTCCACGTAGCTTTCCAGGCGCTGGTAGTGCTCGGCGCTGTGCACCTCGCGCAGGCTCTGACCGAGCATCACGCCGCGTGGCCAGCAGTACCACTGCTCGTACACCTTGTTGGTGAATTCATACACCAGGTCGGCATTGAGGTAGGCGATCAGCGCGGGTACATGGTCGGTGATCAGGCGGATCCAGCGCTCGCTTTCGCTCAGTGCTTCGGCGTGCTGGTAGCGCTCGGTGATATCGGTAAAGGTGTTGACGAAGCCGCCGGCGGGCAACGCATGCGTGCGCACTTCAAGCATGCGCCCGTCGAACAGGCGTTGCTCCAGTTCGACGATACTACGCCCGTTGCTGTCGCGGCTGGTGGGTGTGAGCAGCGCCAGTTCGCTGTCGGCGATCACCTCGGCGAAGTCGCGGTGCGCGGCAATCGGGGCCAGGCCGCTGAGTTCCAGGAAGCGCCGGTTCCAAAGCTCCAGCACGCCGTCGGCGTTGACCATCGCCACGCCCTGGGACAGGTTATCGACCGCACGCTGCAGCAGGTGCGACTTCTGCGCGACAGCCTGTTCGCGGCGCTGGGTTTCGCTGAGTTTGATCTGGGTGATGTCGGTGAACAGCATCACGCAACCGCCACCCTGGGTCGGGCGCTCGCTGACCTGCAACCAGCGCCCGCCTTGCAGGCGATACACCAGGTGCTCGGCACTGGGGCCCCGTTGTTCCTCGCTGAACAGGCCGGTGCTCTGCATCAGGCGCTTGACCTCGGCCAGGCGCATGCCGCTGATGATGCGAATGCGGCTGTTGGCCCAGAACGCCTTGAAGCGCTGGTTGAACAGCACGATGCGCTGTTGCGGGTCGAACAGCACGAAGGCATCGGAGATGCTTTCGATGGCGTCGACCAGATGCTGGTGTGCGGTTTCGGCACGCTGGCGGGCGTCGATGAGCAGATGGTTGCTGGCCTTGAGCTCGGCCATGGCCTGGTTGAGGGCATCGGTGCGTTCGCGCACCTGCTCGGCCAGCACCACCGAATGCTGGAACGCCGCATAGGAATCGTCCGGGCGTGCCGCCCCTGATTCCTGGCGTTCGATCAGTGCGGCGTTGATACGCTGCAGCTTGCGGTTCTCGTGTTGCAGCCGCGCGATCAGCGCGGCCTGGTCACAGGCCACGGCGGGCTCGCGGTTGTCCGATGGCGACGCCGGTGAAGGTCTGATTGATGTGCATGCCATTGAACTGTTCTCCGTAGGAGTTGAACCCCACCACTGGCTGTTGCTGCAGAAAGGCGCCGACGGCGTCGAGTTCGGCGCTGCCTTCAAGCTCCAGGCGGCGCAGGAAACAGTCGCAGCCGATGGTCATCAGCAAGGGCCCGAGGCGCTCGCGCAGGCCGTCGAACAGCGTGCTGAGGTTGGGCAGCAAGGGGCCGGGGCGCATCGCCGTGAGCACGATGCCGTTTTCCACGGCGCAGTAGAAACTCAGGCTGCCGTCGTCGTGCACCTGCTGGATGGCGCGTACGTAATAGCGTTCGTTGATTCGCACCGCCAGTGGGTGAGCGGCGAAGGTGCGGTGGTTCAGTTCGCTGGCTGGCACGCCGATCAGTGCCGCGTACTCCTGCGCGGCAGGTTCGGCATTGAGCTCGTAGACCCGGCGCAGCGTGCGGTCGGCGCGGGTGACCACGAGCTTTTCTTCGCGAGGCTGGATGTGGTGGGTGGTGAACACCTCGAAGTCCAGCCAGGTATTGACCAGCAACACCACGGCGGCGCTGCTGTGAAAGGTGCCGTCGAAGTAGACGTGGGTGTGGTGCAGGTAATTGTCGTCGCCGGCCGAGCCGCCGAAGTGCGGGATATCGCCCAGCGCGGCGCTGAGCGCGGCGAGCACGGTTTCTTCGCGGCTGGACAGCCCGTCCAGCAGGGTCAAGGCAAAGCTATGGCCCTTGATCGGCGCCAGGGTGTTGCTGCGGCAGGTGCCCACCAGGCGTTCGACCATCTGCTGTGCGTCGATCAGGCTGAAATGCTGCATCGGTGCGATCAGTTCGGCGGCGATCGAGAACTGCCGGTGGTCGAAGCCCAGTGCGGTGATGCAGCCGCGGCCATAGCCGTCGGGGGTGATTTCGCCGGCGCTGGTGCAGCCGGCCAGGCGAATTCCGCCCAGGCTGTGTTGCAAAGCCTGGGCCAGGGCGGGCAAGTCGTATTCGGCGGAACAGAAGAACAGCACGAAGCCCAGGTGTGGGTGCAGCAGTTGGCGGGCGAGGTCTTGCGCGGCCTCTTCGGCGCCGCTGGCGCGCGACACGGCGCTGATGATGCCCTCGGCGGGGGGATGGTGCATGACGGCCTCCGGCGGGGGCTGAAACGGATGGGCTCAGTGTACGAACGGCCTGGAGGGGGTCGAATGCTACTTGGGTAGTGGGTGGGGGTGGCATTGGTTGTAGGTGGAGTGCTTGATTGGCTTCGCCGCTCGATTTCAACAGCGCTGTTGATGTATTGGCTGGCACCTGGTAGCCCCCCTGCGATCTGCGGACGAACCCCCAAGGCTTACCACGCCGATCCATCAGGCCATGGCACGTTGCAACAAATGTGGGAGCTTGCTTGCCAGCGAAGCGCCGCGCGGGACGGCGCTCGATCTTGAGAGCGCTGGTGAAT
>NZ_JAAHBU010000215.1 GCF_010671725.1 Pseudomonas brassicae
GCGGCGGCGCCGTTGCAGGTCGGCCCGCACTGGTTGTTCGCCTGCTGGATAGACGTGCCCGCCAGCACCTACACAATTGGTGAGGTTACACCGCTGCCAAGCTGTCGTTCAATGGACTGCGCGGCCTGAATGCCGCAGCCTTCAACTGGTTCACGCACTTAGAGAGAGTCAAGGATGGACAATGTCTTGGTTGTCGTCGGGCACCCGGACCTGGGCGCGTCCCGGGTCAGCGCCGCGATCGTCGCCGCGCTCGAACACACGTCGGTTACCCTCCACCCGCTGGCCAGCGCCATCACTCCGACAGGTTTCGACCTGGCGGCCGAGCAGCGCCTGCTGTGCGCGCATGAGCGTGTGGTGCTGCTGTTTCCGCTGTACTGGTATTCCTGCCCGGCGCTGCTCAAGCGCTGGATCGATGAGGTGTTCACCCCCGGCTTTGCCTATGCGCGCGGTGGCGACAAGCTCAAGGACAAGGAATTCCTCATCGTCACCAGCGTGGGGGCGCCGGCTTCCGGCTACCGCGCCGGCGGCTTCAACCGCTACACGCTGGACGAGTTGCTGCGCCCGTTGCAGCAGACCGTGGCGTATGTGAAAGGGCGCTACCTGCCGCCGTTGCCCGTGTTCGAGTCGGTGTTCATCGCCGGTGAGGCGCTGGAGCAAGCCGCTGCGCAGATTGCCCAGCGCATCGTGAGTGCGCACGAGTCACCCGACCAGGCCTATGAAAACCTGCTGCTCAAGGCCGAACAGGCGAGCATTGCGTTGCTGCAATGATGAACACCGTCAACGCAACGTGCGCGCTGGTAACCACTGCGGACGGCGTGCGGCTGGTGGCCGAGCCGGCGCGCCTGGACTTTCTGCATGCCACCGAGGTCGAGGTGGGCGGCATGCCGACTGCGCTGCAGGCCTACTGCGCGATGACCTCGGACATCCCGGCGTGGCTGAGTGGCGCGTTTCGCATACGCGACCTGATTTCACGCTACTTCAACGTCGACACCATTCAGGGCTTCACCCCGCGCGATGCGCAGCATCTGCCGGCGGTGGGTGAGCGCCTGGATTTTTTCACGGTCGAGGGCATCACGCCGCGCCAACTGGTGCTGACCTCGCGCGACACGCACCTGGCGGTCATGGTCTGCCTGGACCTGACCCCGTTGCCTGCCCGCGAGGCAGCGCCGCGGCTATGGCGGCTGCGCGTGACGACCTCGTCGAGCAGTTCAACACCTTCGGCCGCCTCTACATGGTGCCGGTGGCCCCCACCCACGGGCTGATTGTCAAACGCATGCTCAGGAACGCCGTAGCGGCGTACCCGCCCCAACGCTAGAACAGGTGATTACATGGATCGTCAATTACCCCTTACCCCCCACATCCTGCACAAGTCGGCCGCGGACGACGTGCTGCTCAGCGGCCTGATGGACATCCTGCCTGCCCAACTGGCAGACGCAACCGTCACGCAGATGCTGGCTGCGCTGGATCCAGCGCAATGCCAGTTGCTGCATTCGCTCTACCGGCAGGAACCGGTGGGCGTATGGATACTGCGCAGCATCCCGTTGTTCATCGAGGGCGATGCGCTGGCCGCGTTGTCCAGCTTTGAAATGGACCTGCAGGGGTTCTACCAGCCGGTGGCCGGCGGTTACCAGCTGACCGCGCAATGGCTGCCACGCCAGGTCGAAGCGTACCTGCAACGCCACCTGAACACCCCGCTGCTGGATGCCCACGCCGTGCGCCAGATGGCCGACCTGCTGTTCGAGTGGCCGCAATGGACCGTGTCCAGCCGTACCGCCTACACGGTGCTCAACGACACCAACAACTACTTCTTCTACAACAAGCCCCATGAGCATGTGCCCGGGCTGATGCTGATCGAGGTCGCGCGCCAGGCCATGTATCACTATGTCTACAGCCACACCGGGTACCGGCGCGGCGAGGTGTCGATCTCCATCGAAGACCTGAATGTCTCGTTCAGCAGCTACACCGAATCCACCTACGCGGTGGAGGTGGTGGTGGAGCACACCACCAGCGAAAAACGTCGCCAGCCACGCAGCATCGACAAGACCGCCACGTTCTTCCAGAACGGCGCGGTGGTGGCCACCCTGCGCCTGCGCGGCAATGTGATGAAGATGCCGCTGTTCAAGCGCATGCGCACCTTGAGCTTCCCCGAGCATCACTGGTTCAGCCCGTCGGCGCGGGTGCTGCCGGACGTCCTGTTGCAAACCGCCAGTGGCCACAGCTTTGTCGGGCAGTTGATGCACCTGTCGCTGACGGGCCTGCGGTTTCGTGGCAGCGCGACCGGGCTTGCCGGCGATCAGGCGATCAACCAGGCAGCGATCCATGTGCAGGGCATCGGCTTCATCAGCTTTGCGATCAAGGGCTGCCAGCCCGGCGAGGCCGAGGATGAGCGCATCGCCCACTTCGACGTGCTCGACAAGCAGACCCTGGTGGCGTTGAAGGAAGTGATCAAGTGTCACTGCTTCCACGCACCGGAGCAGACGCCGGTCCGTAGACTGGACGCCAGCAATGAGGCGCTGGCACCTGCATTCTCGCGCGTCGAAGGGTGACGGCGATGCCGGCGGGCTACGCGCTGACCCGCCAGCCACTGGCGCTGGGGCAGCACCTGCAGTTGCGCAACCGGGTGTACTTCGCGCCCATGGGGATCGACCTGGCGCAGGACGGTTGCATGACCGCGCAGATGCTCGAGTTCTATCAGGGCATCATCCGCGGCGGCTGCGCCATGGCTGTGCTCGCCAACTCGTCGGTAGACGCCACTACCCGCCTGCATGCACGCGGGCTGGGCCTTTACACCGAGCGCCAGGCACAGTGCCTGCGCCGTTGATCGAGTTCGGCCACCAGCAGCAGTGCCCGGTGGTGGTGCAGTTGCAGCACTATGGCGCGCAGGGCAACGCGCAGTTGGGCGGGGCGGCGTTGCTGGCGCCCAGCCGTGGCAACGGCACGCCGGGCCAC
>NZ_JAAHBU010000216.1 GCF_010671725.1 Pseudomonas brassicae
ACGACCATCTCGCCCAGCTGCGCATGATGAAAAAGGCCATCAGGCCGGCAATCGCGTAGCCCAGCAGCACGGCCGGGCCTGCCATCTGGATGGTCTGCGCGATGCCCAGGAACAACCCGGTGCCGATCGCGCCACCCAGCGCGATCAACTGGATATGACGGTTCTTCAGGCCGCGTTGCAAACGCTCCGGCGTGGCTTGGTCTTGCATGAAGTGTCCTCGGACAGGAGAGGCAGTTTTGGATGTTGTGGGCGACAGGATCTAGATCCAGCCGCCCCACTGCAAGAGAAATATGCCGATGTTCGTCGTTACTGCGGCCATCAGCGTGGTAATTACGATGATCGAGGCGGCGAGTTGATGATTTGCGTTGGCTGCACGGGCCATCACGTAGCTGGACGCCGCTGTAGGGCTGGCGATGTACAGGAACAGCACCCCCAGCTCGGCACCGCGAAAACCACACAGCCAGGCGCCGAGGGTGCCCGCTATCGGCAGCCACACCATCTTCACCAGGCTCGCGCTCAGCGCCAGGCCACCACTGGCGCGCAGCGAGGCCAGCGACAGGGTGCCGCCGATGCAGATCAGCGCCAGCGGCAGGGTCATCTGCGCCAGGTAATCACCGGAGGTCAGCAGCCAGTTGGGCAACCCGACCTTGGCGTAGGCGAGCACACCGGCCACCAGCACGCTGATAATCAGCGGGTTGCGCAGGATGCTCTTGAGGATGCTCCAGGGGTCGGACTTGATGGTGGGGCTGTACACCGCCAGCACCACCGCCGACAGCGAGTTGTAGAGCAGGATCACCAGCCCCGCCAGCACCGCGCCGATGGAAATGCCGTGGTCGCCATACAGGCTCGCCGCCAGGGCCAGGCCGATGACCGCGTTGTTGCCGCGAAAGCCGCCCTGCGCATAGATGCCACGGTCTTCGCGCGGGCAGCGCCAGATCGCAATCAGCCAGGCCAGGCCGAAGCTGACCAGGGTGGCGAGGGTGAAGTACAACAGCAGGCCGGGCTTGGCGGCGGCTTCCAGGTCGGCGTGGTAGATGCCCAGGAACAACAGCGCCGGCATGCAGACGTTGAACACCAGCGCCGAGGCGGTCTGGATGAAGCTGTCGTTGATGGCATTGATGCGGCGCAGCAGCACGCCCATGAACATCATCGCGAACACAGGTGCGGTGATGTTCAGGGTCTGGATAAAGAGGGCGAGCATGCAGGCGGTCCCGTCGGCGTCGTTAGGGAGCTAATCATAAGCCAAGTGGTGGGCTGCGTTGCAGCCCTTCGCTGGTAAGCCAGCCCCACAGGTACAGCGCATGACTCAAGAGCACTGAAACCCATGTGGGATCTGGCTTGCCCGCGAAGGGGCCCTGAGGCTCAGCGCCGAACCGGGCGCTTCTGCAATTTGCGCTGCAAGGTGCGTCGGTGCATGCCCAACGCCCGCGCCGTGGCGGAGATGTTGCCTTCATGCTCGGTCAGCACACGCTGGATGTGCTCCCACTGCAGGCGGTCCACCGACATGGGGTTTTCCGGCACCAGCGTATCCAGGTCGGCATGCTCCGACGCCAGCGCCGCCAGCACGTCATCGGCATCGGCCGGTTTGCACAGGTAATTGCAGGCACCGCGCTTGATCGCCTCGACTGCGGTGGCGATGCTCGAATAGCCGGTGAGGATCACCACGCGCATCTCCGGGTCCAGCTCCAGCAGCTTGGGCAGCAGCACCAGGCCCGAGTCGCCTTCCATCTTCAGGTCGAGCGTGGCGTAGTCCGGCACGTCCGCCTGCGCAATGCTCAAGCCTTCTTCGGCAGAGCCTGCCGTGCTCACGCGAAAACCGCGGCGGCTCATGGCCCGGGCCATCACCCGGGTAAACGTGGCGTCGTCATCTACCAGCAGCAGGTGCGGCAGTTCTTCGCCTTCAACCTGGATCTCATCACTCATCACACGTCTCCTCGCGCGTCACGCGGCAGGCGCAGCTCGGTGAGCGTACCGCCTTGCTCATGACTATAGAGTTTTACCGAGCCGCCAGCACGGGTCACGCTGGCCTTGCTCAAGAACAGGCCCAGGCCGAAGCCTTTGCCCTTGGTCGTAAAGAAGGGTTTGCCGATCTGTTCGGCGATGGCCACCGGTACGCCGGGACCGTGGTCGCGAATGCTGATCACGATATCGGCGGCGTCCCAGTCCAGGCGCACTTCAAGCCCGTCCGGGCAGGCGTCGGCGGCGTTGTTCAGCAGGTTCAACAGGGCCTGGGTCAGGTCCGGTGGCGGCGCCAGGCGCGGCACACTGCCCTGGCCCAGGCGCTGGAAGCGGTAGCTGGCTTCGGGGCGCATCAGGTGCCAGCGGTTGAGCGCCTCGTCCAGCCAGAAGCTGGCTTCCTGGTCTTCGACCGCCATGCGCCGGTTGGCCTCGGCGGCGCGCACCAGTTGCTGCAAGGTGTGCTTGCACTGCTTGACCTGCTCCTGCAGCACTTCAAGGTCTTCCTGCAGCAGCGGGTCGGTGTGGTCCTGGCGCATTTCCTTGATCAGCACGCTCATGGTCGCCAGCGGCGTGCCCAGTTCGTGAGCGGCGCCCGCCGCCTGGGTGGCCACGGCCAGCAGTTGCTGGTCGCGCAGGCCTTCTTCGCGGCGCTGGGCCTGGAACTGCTGCTGACGACGCAGCTCTTCGGCCATCTTGGCGGCAAAGAAGGTGATTACCCCGGCGGCCAGGGCAAAACTCAGCCACATGCCGTAGATCTGCATCTTCTCGCGGGCCATGGGGAAGGTTTCGAGCGGGAAGTACTGCACCAGCAGCAAGGTGTAGGCCACCAGCGCGATGCCCGACAGGATCAGCGAGTACAGCCACGGCAGGGTCACCGCGGCAATCGCCAGCGGCACCAGGTAATAGGACACGAAGGGATTGGTCGAGCCCCCTGAAAAATACAGCAATGCACTGTGGATCAGCAGGTCGCAGGCCAGTTGCACCGCATATTCCAGCTCGGTGACCGGCAGCGAGGTGCGCAGCCGGATGGCCGTCAGCACGCACAGCACCATGGAGAACGCCAGGGTGATGCTCAGCGCCAGCCACGGCAGCGGTAGCAGCTCGGTCCAGTAGGCGACCGCCACCGAACCGGCCTGGGCGGCCAGCACCAGGGTGCGGATAAAGGTCAGGCGCCAAAGGTTCTGACGCGTGGCGGACAACATGGGTACGGGGGCGAGCATGAGCTCTCCTGATGAGCGCTCCAGGCGAATCGTGCCGAGTATACCCAAGCTGTGCCCCCCACTGCAGCAATGCGGCAAAGCGCCACAGGTGCATTCAAGGCATGATGGCTTTTTGAACCTCTGCCGCGTGCGCACTGTCAGATGGGGTCTGCGTAGCAGGAACCACGATGCTATGCCTCAACTTCAAGGAGCTCCACATGCACAGCCCTTCCCGCAGCAGCGCCACCCTGGTCCTGGCCGCCGGCCTGCTGGCCAGCCTCCCGGCCCTGGCCGACGAGCCCCGCTACAACCAGGTCTCGCTGCGCGCCGAAGTCAGCAAGGAAGTCGCCCGCGACCTGATGGTGGTGACCCTCTACACCGAAGCGCAGAACAGCGACCCGGCCAAGCTGGCCAACGACATCACCACCAGCATGAACAAGGCCCTGGAAAAGGCCCGCGCGGTCAAGGACATCAAGCTCAGCCAGGACAGCCGCAACAGCTACCCGATCTACGACAACAAGACCCAGAAGATCACCGGCTGGCGCGAACGTGCCGAGCTGCGCCTGGAAAGCGCGAACTTCCCGGCGCTGTCCAAGCTCACCGGTGAGCTGCTGCAGGAACTGAAAATGGGCGGCATGGATTTCGCCATCGCCCCGACCACCCGTAAAACCAGTGAAGACGCGCTGCTCAAGGACGCCATCGACGCGTTCAAGGCGCGCGCCCAACTGACCACCGAGGCCCTCGGCGGCAAGGGCTACAAAGTGGTCAACCTGAACCTCAACAGCAGCGGTTACCCGCACCCGTACGCCCGTGGCGCGATGATGATGAAAGCCAGCATGGACGCCGAAGCGGCGCCCAGCCCGGAAGTCGAAGCCGGTACCAGCCAGGTCAGCATCAGCGCCGATGGCACCATCGAAGTGCTGATGCCCTGATCGACCCACCGTTGCCCGGTGGTTGCGGCCGCCGGGCAACGCCTCGTTTGCTGTCAGCTATGGTTTGAGTGTCGCGCTGGCCGTCAGGCCAGCCTCTGCCTACGCCGTGCGCGCCCTCAGGCGCCCGGCACTCGAACGACAACAATGAGGCCACCATGCTCAAACACGCACTCGTTCCCTTCATGCTCGGTGCCGGCCTGCTGGCCAGCGCCCCCGTCGCTCACGCGGCCAACAACCTGGTGTTCTGCTCCGAAGGCAGCCCGGCCGGGTTCGACCCGGGCCAATACACCACCGGCACGACTTCGACGCCTCGGCCGAGCCGATCTTCAACCGCCTGGCCCAGTTCGAACGCGGCGGCACCGCGGTGATCCCGGGCCTGGCCACGCACTGGGACATCAGCGAGGACGGCCTGAACTACACCTTCCACCTGCGCGAAGGGGTCAAGTTCCACAGCACCGACTATTTCACCCCGACCCGCCCATTCAACGCCGACGACGTCCTGTTCACCTTCAACCGCATGCTCGACAAGGACATGCCGTTTCGCAAGGCCTACCCCACCGAGTTCCCCTACTTCACCGACATGGGCATGGACAAGAACATCAGCCGGATCGAGAAGCTCGACGAGCACACCGTCAGGTTCACCCTGGCCAGCGTCGATGCCGCCTTCATCCAGAACATCGCCATGAGTTTCGCCTCGATCCAGTCCGCCGAATACGCGGCGCAACTGCTGCGCCAGGGCAAGCCGGCCGACATCAACCAGAAGCCGATCGGCACCGGCCCGTTCGTGTTCAGCAAGTACCAGAAGGACGCGCAGATCCGTTACAAGGGCAACAAGGACTATTGGCAACCCGAGGACGTGAAGATCGACAACCTGATCTTCGCCATCACCACCGATGCCTCGGTACGCATGCAGAAGCTCAAGAAGAACGAATGCCAGGTGACCCTGTTCCCGCGCCCCGCCGACCTCAAGACGCTGGAGGCGGACCCTGCCCTGAACATGCCGCACCAGGCCGGCTTCAACCTGGGCTACATCGCCTACAACGTGATGCCCAGCATCAAAGGCAGCACCCAGCCCAACCCCCTGGCCCAGCTCAAGGTGCGCCAGGCGCTGGACATGGCGGTGAACAAGCAGCAAATCATCGACTCGGTGTACCAGGGCGCCGGGCAGAAAGCCGTGAATGCCATGCCGCCCACCCAGTGGTCCTACGACGACAGTATCCAGGACCCGCCCTTCGACCCCGAAAAAGCCAAGGCGCTGCTCAAGGAAGCCGGGGTCAGGGACGGCACCGAGATCACCCTGTGGGCCATGCCGGTGCAACGCCCGTACAACCCCAATGCCAAGCTGATGGCCGAGATGCTGCAGGCCGACTGGGCGGCAATCGGCATCAAGGCAAGATCGTCAGCTATGAATGGGGCGAGTACATCAAGCGCGCCAAGGCGGGCGAGAATGGCGCCATGCTGATTGGCTGGAGCGGCGACAACGGCGACCCCGACAACTGGCTCGGCACCCTGTACAGCTGCGATGCGGTCGAGGGCAACAACTTCTCCAAGTGGTGCGACCCCGCGTACGACGCCCTGATCAGGCAGGCCAAGGCCACCACCGACCAGGGCAAGCGCACCGAGCTATACAAGCAGGCCCAGCACATTATCAAGGCACAGGTACCGATCACCCCGATCGCCCACTCGACGGTCTACCAGCCGATGCGCAAGAACGTGCAGGACTTCAAGATCAGTCCCTTCGCGCTGAACGCCTTCTATGGCGTAGGCATCAGCCAGTAACCCGGAACACGATGTTTAGCCCGCCCCTGCGGGTGCCGAACCCTTCGGTGCCCGTGGGAAGCTGAAATCGCTCGAAATCTACGACATCACTCCCAGATTTTTCCCACGTAACGCACCCACTTCCTTACCTCCTCGCATACCGCCCACGTCCCTACCGTGGAGCGCGTGGTTGTGCTGGCAGCAAGATTCTCGTTGCACGCACCCACGCCTCATACAACAACAAAGGAATGGGACCGCATGCGTATTTTTCCGGTTTTCGCCGCACTGCTGGGCCTGGGGGCACTGGCCCATGGCCCGGCCGTGCTGGCCAAGGGCACCCTGGTGTTCTGCTCCGAAGGCAGCCCTGGTGGCTTCGACATCGCCCAGTACACCACCTCCATCGAAGGCGACGCCGCCGAGCCGCTGTACAACGGGCTGGTCGGCTTCAAGCGCGGCTCCACCGAGGTAGAGCCGGCCCTGGCCACACACTGGGAGGTCTCCGCCGACGGCCTGACCTACACCTTCCATCTGCGCGATGGGGTCAAGTTCCACGCCAACCAGGCGTTTACCCCCACCCGCACCTTCAATGCAGACGACGTGCTGTTCACCTTCCGCCGCATGCTCGACAAGCAGCATCCGTTTCGCCTCGCCTACCCCACCGAGTTCCCCTATTTCGTCAGCATGGACCTGGACCAGAACATCAACCGGGTCGACAAGACCGACCCGCTGACGGTGGTGTTCAGCCTCAACCAGGTCGATGCCGCGTTCATCCAGAACCTGGCGATGAACTTCGCCTCGATCGTGTCGGCCGAATACGCCGAGCAGTTGATGGCCGCCGGGCGCCCCAGCGACTTCAACCAGAAACCCATCGGCACCGGCCCCTTCGTGTTCCAGCGCTACCAGAAGGACGCGCAGATCCGCTACCGCGCCAACCCCGACTACTGGGACCCGAGCCAGGTACAGCTCGACCAGCTGATCTTTTCGATCAATACCGACGCCTCGGTACGCGTGCAGAAGCTGCGCAAGGGTGAATGCCAGGCCACGGTCAACCCACGCCCCGCCGACCTCTCGGCGCTGGCCAGCGATCCGGCCGTGCAGATGCTCGAACAACCCGGTTTCAACCTCGGCTACATCGCCTACAACGTGCAGCACAAGCCGTTCGACCAGTTGCAGGTGCGCCAGGCCATGGACATGGCCGTGAACAAGGCAGCCATCGTCAAGGCCGTGTACCAGCAGGCCGGGCAACTGGCGGTCAACTTCATGCCGCCCACCCAGTGGTCCTACGACAGCCGCATCCAGGACGCCGCCTACGACCCCGACAAGGCCCGCGCGCTGCTTGCCGCAGCCGGGGTCAAACCCGGCACCCGCATCACCCTGTGGGCCATGCCGGTGCAGCGCCCCTACAACCCCAACGCCAAGCTGATGGCCGAAATGCTCCAGGCCGACTGGGGCAAGGTCGGGCTGGACGTGAAGATCGTCAGCTACGAGTGGGGCGAGTACATCAAGCGCACCAAGAACGGCGAGCACGACGTGATGCTGCTGGGCTGGACCGGCGACAACGGTGACCCCGACAACTGGCTCGGCACCCTCTACAGCTGCGCGGCAATCGGCAGCAACAACGTCTCGATGTGGTGCGACCGCGAGTACGACGCCCTGGTGCAGCAGGCCAAGCGCCTGACCGACCCAGCCGCACGTTCTGCGCTGTACCAGCAGGCCCAGCAGCGCATGAAGCAGCAGGTACCGATCACCCCGATTGCGCATTCCACCGTGCACCAGCCGCTGAGCACCCGGGTCCACGGCTTCAAGGTCAGCCCGTTCGGGCGCAACAGTTTCAGCGGCGTGAGCATCGACTGAGCCCGCGCCCCTGCCCACGCGAAACCAGGTTCCACCGCAGCATCCGCCAGGCTCACGAGGCCTGGCGCGCCAACAAAAACAGCCAACAGGAGCGTCCACCTTGACCCCCAACAAACACCTGCTACTCGCCCTTACCCTCGGCGGGCTGAGCGCCATGGCCCACGCCGACCCCGCCAGCCAGGACTTCATCCCCCTCACCCTGAGCGACACCAGCGCCCAGGACCAGGCCAGCGGCTTCATCGACGGCCACAGCCTGTCGGGCTCGACGCGCAACTGGTATGCCCGTGAACGGGCCAGGCGCGGGCCGTTGTGGTCGTACAGCAAAAGCGACGGCAGCCGTCATCCGACCGATCGGCGCAGCAACTGGGTGCAGGGCTCGATCCTCAACTACACCTCCGGCTTTACCCAGGGCACCGTGGGCCTGAGCACCGAGGTGGCAATGTACAACGCCATCGCCCTGGAACGTGGCCGGGCCACGGTGGCGGGGCCGAACAACCGCACCCTGACCCACAGCGACGGCGAGGTCATCGACCAGTGGAGCAAGATCGGCCTGGCCAACCTCAAGGCGCGGGTATCCAACACCACCCTCACCGCCGGTCGGCAGTCCATCGATACCCCGGTGATCGCCTACATCGGCAACCGCGCCCTGCCCTCCAGTTTCCAGGGGGTGAGCCTGCACAGCGCCGAGTTCGACAACCTGAGTTTCGATGCCGGCAGCTTCGATCGCGTCTCGATGCGTACCGAGCAGGGGCAGAGCAAATTCCGCTCCGAGTACGGTGATGCCAGCCAGTTCACCGACCGCGTGAGCATGGCCGGGGTCAACTACCAGCCGCTCAAGAGCCTGACCACCAGCCTGTACGTGTCCAAGGTCGAGGACCTGTGGAACCAGTACTATTTCGGGGCCAGCCATGCACTGGGCGACAACGCCGTGCTCGGCCTCACCACCGGGTTCAACTACTACAAGACCCGCGACGAGGGCAAAAGCAAGCTGGGGGCAATCGACAACGACACCTTCAGCCTGTCGTTCGGCCTGACCCATCAGGCGCACACCCTGTCGCTGGCCTACCAGCAGGTCAACGGCAACGAATACTTCGACTACCTGCACGACACCAACGCCATCTTCCTGGCCAACTCGCTGCTGTCGGACTTCAACGGCCCCAACGAAAAGTCGCTGCAGGTCGGCTATGTGCTGAACATGGCGCCCTTCGGCGTGCCGGGGCTCAAGTTCAACCTGTACAACGCCCGCGGCTGGGGTATCGACGGCACTCACTACAAGGGCAGCGGCTATGACGTGAAGAACCTCGACGGTGAAAACCACTACGAGTGGGGCATCGGCACCAGCTACGCGGTGCAGAGCGGTGCGCTCAAGGACAGCAGCGTGCGCGCCACCTACACCACCCACCGCGCCAGCAAACTGCAGGGCGACGGCAGCCTGGACGAATTCCGCGTCGTCACCACCATACCGTTCAACATCCTCTAGGGCGCCACACCACGGCCGATTCGCCGAATCGGTCGTGGTGGCTACGCTGGTTTAATCGAATGCAGGGAAGTGTCATGAAACAGTTAACCCTACGGGCTGCCCTGGCAGCCGTCCTGTTGAGCGCCGCGGCAGGCCTGTCGGCCAAGCCGCTGGTGGTGTGCACCGAAGCCAGCCCCGAAGGCTTCGATATCGTGCAGTACACCACCGCCGTCACCGCCGATGCCGCCGCCGAAACCCTGTTCAACCGCCTGGTCGACTTCAAGCCCGGCACCACCGAGATCCAGCCGGCCCTGGCCGAACGCTGGGAAATCAGCGCCGACGGCCTGACCTACACCTTCCACCTGCGCAAGGGCGTCAGGTTCCACACCACCGAGTACTTCACCCCCACCCGCGAGCTGAATGCCGACGATGTACTGTGGAGCTTCCAGCGCCAGCTCGACCCTGCCCACCCGTGGCATGACAAGACCAGCATCGGCTTCCCCTACTTCGAAAGCATGGCGTTCCAGCACCTGCTCAAGGCCGTGGAAAAGACCGACCCGCACACCGTGGTGTTCCGCCTCACGCGCCCCGAGGCACCGTTCCTGCGCGACCTGGCCATGGCCTTCACCTCGATCTACTCTGCCGAGTACGCCGACCAGTTGCTCAAGGCCGGCACCACCGCCGACCTCAACAGCAAGCCGGTAGGCACCGGCCCGTTCATCTTCCAGCGCTACAACAAGGACGCCCAGGTACGCTACAAGCCCAACCCGGACTACTTTCGCGGCAAGCCGCCGAGCGATGCGCTGATCTTCGCCATCACCAGCGACAACAACGTGCGCCTGCAAAAGCTGCGCGCCAACGAATGCCAGGTGGCGCTGTACCCCAAGCCCGACGACGTGCCGGCGATCAAGGCCGATCCGCGCCTGAAGGTGGCCGAGGTCGAAGCCCTGACCACCGGCTACATTGCGCTCAATACCCAGCACAAGTACCTCAGCGACGTACGCGTGCGCAAGGCCATCAGCCTGGCCTTCGACCGCCAGCACCACGTCGACCAGCTGTTCGGCAAAGGCAACGCGCTGGTGGCGGTCAACCCCTACCCGCCGACCATGATGGGCTACAACAGCCACAACCAGAACCCGCCGCGCGACCTCGACAAGGCCCGCGCGCTGCTCCGGCAAGCGGGGGTTCCCGAGGGTGCGGTACTGACCCTGTTCACCCGCAACGGCGGGGGGCCGACCAACCCCAACCCACGCCTGAGCGCCGAAATGCTGCAGGCCGACCTGGCCCAGATCGGCATTCGGCTGGACATCCGCGTGATGGAATGGGCCGAGATGCTGCGCCGTGCCAAACGCGGCGAGGCCGACATGGTGTCCACCGGCTGGGCCGGCGACAACGGCGACCCGGACAACTTCCTGACCCCGCTGCTGAGCTGCGCCGCAGCCCAGAATGGGGAGAACTATGCGCGCTGGTGCAATCAGAAATTCCAGGCACTGATCGACCAGGCCCGCCAGCTGGTCGATCCCGATCAACGCGCGGCGCTCTATGTCCAGGCACTGGCGGTGTACGATGAGGACCAACCGTGGCTCAGCATGGCGCACCCCAGGATGTTCACCGCACTGCGTGAGAACGTCGAGGGCTACGTCATCAACCCGATGACCAACAACAACTTCGCCACCACCCGGGTGAAGTAGAACGACAACGCCCGCAGCACCCAGCCGGGTGCTCGCGGGCATGCCTTTAGGGCTGATGAGGACCATCACACGATGTTTAGTTTTATTGCACGGCGTCTGGGCCTGTTGATCCCGTCCTTTTTCGGTATCACCCTGCTGACGTTTGCACTCATACGTCTGATCCCCGGTGACCCGGTGGAGGTGATGATGGGCGAGCGCAGGGTCGACCCCGAGATGCACGCCCAGGCCATGGAACGGCTGGGGCTGAACAAGCCGTTGCCGGAACAGTACCTGGATTACGTCGGCAAGCTGGCCCAGGGCGACCTGGGCGAATCGCTGCGCACCCGCGAAAGCGTGTGGAGCGAATTCCTCGCGTTGTTCCCGGCCACACTCGAACTGGCCCTGGCGGCGCTGTTCTTCGCCGGCATCGTCGGCCTGCTGGCCGGGGTGATCGCCGCGCTCAAGCGCGGTTCACTGTTCGATCACGGCGTCATGGGCATCTCGCTGGCCGGCTACTCGATGCCGATCTTCTGGTGGGGCCTGATCCTGATCATGTTCTTCTCCGTGGGGCTGGGCTGGACCCCGGTGTCGGGGCGCATCGACCTGCTCTACGACATCGAGCCGAAAACCGGCTTCATGCTGATAGACACCCTGCTCAGCGACGAGGAAGGCGCCTTCAAGGACGCGCTGATGCACCTGATACTGCCGGCGATCGTGCTGGGCACCATTCCGCTGGCGGTGATCGCCCGCATGACCCGCTCCTCGATGCTCGAAGTGCTGCGCGAGGACTATATCCGTACCGCCCGTGCCAAGGGCCTGTCGCCGGTGCGGGTGGTGTTCGTGCATGGTCTGCGCAATGCGCTGATCCCGGTCCTGACCGTGTTCGGCCTGCAGGTCGGCACGCTGTTGGCCGGGGCAGTGCTCACCGAAACCATCTTTTCCTGGCCGGGCATCGGCAAATGGCTGATCGAAGCCATCGGCGCCCGTGACTACCCCGTGGTACAGAACGGCATCCTGTTGATTGCCTGCCTGGTGATCCTGGTCAACTTCGTCGTGGACATTCTCTACGGCCTGGCCAACCCACGCATCCGTCATCAGCGCTGAGGCCTTCGTCATGACTACTCCCCTTGCAAAAACCGCTGCTGGCGACGCCTCCGCGCTCGACCAGAGCCTGCTCTACCCCTCGCCCTACAAGGAATTCTGGACCGCCTTCGCACGTAACAAGGGTGCGGTGGCCGGCCTGTTGTTCATGTGCCTGATCGTGTTCTGTGCGCTGTTCGCCCCCTGGGTGGCACCGCACAACCCGAGCGAGCAGTACCGCGACTTCCTGCTGACCCCGCCGGTGTGGCTCGAAGGCGGCCAGTGGCAGTTCCTGCTGGGCACCGACGAGTTGGGCCGCGACCTGCTTTCGCGGCTGATCCAGGGTTCGCGCCTGTCGTTGCTGATCGGCCTGTCGTCGGTGCTGATCTCGCTGATCCCGGGCGTGCTGCTGGGCCTGCTGGCCGGCTTCTTCCCGCGACTGCTGGGCCCCTCGATCATGCGCCTGATGGACGTGATGCTGGCGCTGCCGTCGCTGCTGCTGGCGGTGGCGATCGTGGCCATCCTCGGCCCTGGCCTGATCAACACCGTGATCGCCATCGCCATCGTGTCGCTGCCAGCGTATGTGCGCCTGACCCGCGCCGCCGTGATGGGCGAGCTGAACCGCGACTACGTCACCGCCGCTCGCCTGGCCGGTGCGCGCCTGCCGCGCCTGATGTTCGTCACCGTGCTGCCCAACTGCATGGCGCCGCTGATCGTACAGGCCACCCTGAGCTTCAGCTCGGCAATCCTCGACGCCGCGGCGCTGGGCTTCCTGGGCCTGGGCGTACAGCCGCCGACCCCCGAGTGGGGGACCATGCTGGCCTCGGCCCGCGACTACATCGAACGCGCCTGGTGGGTGGTGAGCCTGCCCGGCCTGACCATTTTGCTCAGCGTGCTGGCAATCAACCTGATGGGCGACGGGCTGCGCGATGCGCTGGACCCCAAACTCAAGAATGCCGCCTGAGGATCCGCCCATGTCACTTCTACAGATCAACAACCTGAGCGTGCGCTTCGGCGACGCCACGGCGGTACCGGTGGTCGACGGCCTCGACCTCAGCGTGGAAAAAGGCGAGGTACTGGCCATCGTCGGCGAGTCCGGTTCGGCAAGTCGGTGACCATGATGGCGCTGATGGGGCTGATCGATGCCCCCGGGCGCATCACTGCCGACACCTTGAACTTCAATGGCAACGACATGCTCAAGCTCAGCGGCCGGCAACGGCGCAAGGTAGTCGGCAAGGACATGGCCATGGTCTTCCAGGACCCCATGACCGCGCTCAACCCCAGCTATACCGTCGGTTTCCAGATCGAGGAAGTGCTGCGCCAGCACCTCGGCCTGCGCGGCAAGGCCGCCCGTCAACGCGCCCTGGAGCTGCTGAAGAAAGTCGAGATCCCGGCCCCCGAGAGCCGCCTCGATGCCTACCCGCACCAACTCTCCGGCGGCATGAGCCAGCGCGTGGCGATTGCCATGGCGATTGCCGGCGAGCCCAGGCTGCTGATTGCCGACGAACCGACCACCGCGCTGGACGTGACCATCCAGGCGCAGATCATGGAGCTGCTGCTCAACCTGCAGAAAGAGCAGGACATGGCGCTGATCCTGATCACCCACGACCTTGCGGTGGTCGCCGAGACGGCGCGCCGCGTATGCGTGATGTATGCCGGGCAGGCCGTCGAGGTGGGCCAGGTGCCCGACCTGTTCGAGGTGCCTGCGCACCCCTACAGCGAAGCCTTGCTGGCCGCGATCCCGGAGCACAGCGCAGGTGCCGAACGCCTGGCGACCTTGCCCGGCATCGTGCCGGGGCGTTATGACCGGCCCCACGGCTGCCTGCTGTCGCCGCGCTGCCCCTATGTCCAGGAACGTTGCCGCCAGAAGCGTCCGACACTCGACCGGCAGGCCCACAGCCTGGTGCGTTGCTTCTACCCGCTGAACCAGGAGGTGGCGTGATGAGCGTCGTACTGAGCGCACGTGAGCTGACCCGTCATTACGAAATCTCGCTGGGCCTGTTCAAGGGCCATGCCCTGGTGCGCGCCCTCAATGGGGTATCGTTCGAGCTGGAGGCCGGCAAGACCCTCGCCGTGGTGGGTGAGTCCGGTTGTGGCAAATCGACCCTGGCACGCGCCCTGACCCTGATCGAGGAGCCCTCTTCCGGTTCGCTGCAGATTGCCGGGCAGGAAGTGACCGGCGCCAGCAGGCAGCAGCGCAAGCAGTTGCGCCGCGATGTGCAGATGGTGTTCCAGAGCCCGTATGCCTCGCTCAACCCGCGCCAGAAGATCGGTGATCAACTGGCCGAGCCACTGTTGATCAACACCCGCCTGTCAAAGGCCGAGCGCCGCGAGAAAGTCCAGGCCATGATGCAGCAGGTGGGCTTGCGGCCCGAGCACTACCAGCGCTACCCGCACATGTTCTCGGGCGGCCAGCGCCAGCGCATTGCCCTGGCGCGGGCGATGATGCTGCAGCCCAAGGTACTGGTGGCCGACGAACCGACTTCGGCGCTGGACGTGTCGATCCAGGCGCAGGTGCTGAACCTGTTCATGGACTTGCAGAAGCAGTTCAACACCGCCTACGTATTCATCTCGCACAACCTCGCGGTGGTGCGCCACGTGGCCGATCAGGTGCTGGTGATGTACCTGGGGCGTCCGGCGGAAATGGGCCCCAAGCAAGATATCTATGCCAAGCCGCTGCATCCCTACACCCAGGCGTTGCTGTCGGCCACGCCGACGATTCACCCAGACCCGCTCAAGCCCAAGATCAAGATCGTGGGCGAATTGCCCAACCCGCTGAGCCCGCCATCGGGGTGCGCATTTCACAAGCGGTGCCCGTATGCCACGCAGCGCTGTGCCAGTGAAGAGCCGGCATTCAGGCCCGTCGGGACGCGGCAGGTGGCGTGCCACTTTGCCGAGCAGTTTCTGTAGCCCATGAGCGCCCCCTGGCCGGGTATTGGCCCGGCCAGGGGGGCAGGCCCGCTAGCCCTTGTGGATGATGAACTTGTGGCCGAGCGGCCCGTAATCACCGCAATCATCGAAATCCGGTGCGTACTTCTGCACGCACTCTTTCCACGCCCGGCGTTCGCCCAGCTTGTTGGAGGCGTGGTTGCAGTTCCAGTCGTCGAAGAACAACCGGCAGCCATCGGCGAAGCAGTCGTTGGCAAACAGGTAGTCAAGAATTTCGAAGGCAGACTGGTAGAAGTCCGAGTCGATATGCACCAGGCCAAACACCGATCCTTTGGGCAGCATCGGCAGCGTCTCGCTGAACCACCCCTTGAGAATGCGCACACGCTCGGCAGGCAGGTGTTGCCCGCACTGCCCCATCAACTGATGAGGGTCCAGCGCCTTGCCCGAGCCCCTGTTCCAGTAGCCGGACTGCACATGCGGCATGTGGCGGTCGGCATCGTGCTCGGCCGTGGGCAACCCGTCGAAGCTGTCCAGCAGGAACAGCTCACGCTTTTCCTTGACCGCGTGACGTTGCGCCCAGTCCGCCGGCCAGCCCTTT
>NZ_JAAHBU010000217.1 GCF_010671725.1 Pseudomonas brassicae
GCTCCCTCACATCCGCTACATTGGAGCGAACACCAGCATGTGCCAATACAAGGCGTGAAGGTAGATGCTGCAATGCGGGCTGCACTGATGGCCCGTACTGATATCCAACCTTTGGCCGTTGTACTGCACGACCCTGTCGGCGTTACCAGTGAGCTTAACAACGTGGTGACGCGAGCCGTACAAGAGCGCACCCGTTTCACTGCCGAAAATGCCCACAGGCTGACCAGCGCTCAGTTGATCAGCGGCTACTTCGAACACAATCACTCGGTTGAGAACACCGATACCCTCACCCGACAACAAGCCTTGGTGAACTGGGCACAACTGCAACAGTTTCGCAGTGGCTACGCCGCGCGCCTGGCCGCCTTCGACGCACCGATAGAACGTGCTGTTGAGGATATCAACGCATGGCTCAACCACTCCAGTTATCTTGCCCTGGCGATCAACACCTACGACCTGGGGGTGCCTGCCAACGGCAAGGATTTCGAAGAAACTGTTTTCCACTGCATCGGCGCATTGGTGCACACCGAATCAGGGCGCCAACTGCTTGAACAAATGGTCGATATGCCACCCGACCGCAGCCTTTACTGGCAAGCCTTGGCCCAGGGCAATGCGAACATCACGGATCGATTGATGAAGACTTCTTCTTTGATCAAAAGCACGTTCGACGTACTGGACAAATACCTCGAAGAGCATGCGGCGACTTCAGCTACCAATGCCTTGATCGGTTTACTGCAATCGCTCCCTGCCGCCAACAAGGCTGATGTGCTGGTACGCCGGCTGAGGCATGTGCTGGAGCTGCGCTTCAATGCCACCTTGATCGCACATGAACTGGACGCAGCACAATACCTTCGTTATGCACGCGAATTCGAAGGGCAGCAAGTGCTGGGACCGGAGTTGATCAAGCGCTGGGGATTGGATGTCGACACCACGGTCCACCCGACTACCGGGGATGTGCGCATGAAATTTTATGAGTGGGTCAAAGTGGACGAGACCGACTATCGG
>NZ_JAAHBU010000218.1 GCF_010671725.1 Pseudomonas brassicae
TGCAACGCGCCATGGCCTGATGGATCGGCGTTGTCAGCCTTGTAGGCCCTATCGCAGATCTCACTGGCACAATCTGCTCCTTTCCCATTCCGAATTGCGGAATCAATTCCTCGTCTGCAATACTGGCGCACGATTCAGCCAGGACCCTTCGCCATGACGCACCGCCTGCAGGCCGATGCCGTGACGCTTCGTTACGACCAACGCACGATCTCTACCAACCTCTCGGTGAATATCACCGACGGCTCGTTCACGGTGATCGTCGGCCCCAACGCCTGCGGCAAATCCACGCTGCTACGCGCTCTGTCTCGTCTGCTGGTGCCGACCACCGGTCAGGTCCTGCTGGATCAAGCCCGTATCCACGATCTGCCCGCCAAGGAAGTGGCACGCCAGCTCGGGCTGCTGCCGCAAAGCGCAACCGCCCCCGACGGCATCACCGTGGCCGATCTGGTCGCCCGCGGCCGTTACCCCCATCAGTCGTTCCTGCGTCAATGGTCCGAAGCCGATGAACAAGCCGTCACCGCCGCGATGCACGCCGCTCACGTGACGGAGTTGGCCGGGCGCCCGCTCGACGAGCTGTCTGGCGGCCAACGCCAGCGGGTGTGGATCGCAATGGTATTGGCGCAGCAGACACCGATCCTGCTACTCGACGAACCCACGACCTTCCTGGACATCGCCCACCAGTTCGAACTGCTCGAACTGCTCGCCGACCTCAACCGCCAAGGCCGCACGGTGGTCGCGGTACTGCACGACCTCAATCAGGCCTGCCGCTACGCCTCGCACATCATCGCGATGAAGGCCGGCGCAATCGTCGCCCAGGGCGCACCCGCGCAGATCTTCACCACAGCGCTGGTGCACGAGGTGTTCGGCATGGCCTCGATGATCATCGACGACCCGGTCACCGGCACCCCGCTGGTGGTGCCAGTGGCCGGCCGGTCAGCGGCCGACGCCTTCCCACGGCAAGCCGCCGGTTGATTGGTTGACCAGGCTGGCCGCGCGGTAAAGCGCCTCGCGGTCCTGCGGGGTCTTGAGCTTGCCCAGGTCGGTCACGGTGGTCATCGCGCACACAATCTCGCCTTGCGCATCGAACACCGGCGCCGCCTGGCCGGTGACATTCGACAACAGGTGGCTGGTCATCTCGGCCCACTTGCCACTGCGCACTTCGTCCAGCACGGCCTTGCTCGGCGGCGTACCGCGAAAATGTGCCGGTTGCTGCTTGCGCGCCGCATCGATGGTGGCCTTGGGCAAGAACGCCTGGAACACCAGGCCGCACGCGGTGTTGTCGATGGGCAGGATGTCGCCCAGGGCCAGCGGGTTGATCGAGAAGAACGCACTGCGGTACCAGCGCACCAGCGTCGGCCCACGGTCGGTCCAGATCGCCACGCCACCACTGGCCGCGTACTGGTGGGCCAGCGCTTTCATGTGCTGCGCCGCAATCTCCACTGCATCCACGCGCTTGAGTGCACCGATGCTGATGCTCAATGCCGCCGGGCCCAGGTCGTAGAGGCTGCTGGCCGGGTCCTGCTTGGCCAGGCCCTCCTTGACCAGGCTCTGCAGGTAACGGTGCGCGGTGGAGGCGCCCGTCTGCGTACGACGCGCCACTTCGCCCAGGGCCAGCTCGCATTCCGCGCTGGCCAGCACATTGAGAAACCGCGCAGCAATGGCCACCGACTGAATGGTGCCCGAGCGCTTTTCGCTCAAGGTATCCGGCGCTTCGTCCGGTACTTCATTGGTTCTGGTCAACAGGCCTCTCCTCACCGTGCTTCACGTGCGCGCCGCTTGTACGCGGCGTCGCTGCGCATGATACCGGCTTTGCATCCCGCATAGCGCAGCGTTTTATATGCCGCATTGCAGAATGAATTCTCTATTGAGGAATGGTGTGGCCACATGCTACCCTCCGCTCAAACGATTATGATTATCATTTGGAGTGAGTTTTGAAGGCCCATCAACCGCGTTCATTCACCTATGGATTCAGCCTTTTCACGCTCTCGACCCTGCTCGGCGCAACGCCTGCGCTGGCGGCCGAAGCCAGCGCAGGCAGCAACAAGGGCGTGGTCACGTTCGAGCCGATCATGGTCACGGGCGAGAAGCTGGAACGCGACCTCAAGAACACCGCGTCTTCGGTCACGGTCAAGGGCGCCCGGGAGATCGAACAGCAGAACACCGGCAATGCCAGCGTGCATGAAGTGCTCAACGACGTGCCCAACGTGATCTACACCGACTCGGTGGGGGCGCCGATCATTCGCGGGCAGGACACCCAGGGCCCCAACAACGGGCAGAACCAGTTCTGGGGCGGCACCGTGCCGCGGGCCACGATCAACCTGGACGGCCACTACCTGAACTACAACGAGATGTTCTTCGGCGCGACCTCGGTGTGGGACGTGGACAGCATCGAGGTGTTTCGCGGCCCGCAGACCACCTCCCAGGGCGCCAACGCCATCGCCGGCGCAATCATCGTCAACACCAAGGACCCGAGCTTCACGCCCGAGGCGGCGTACCAGGCCGAAATCGGCAATTACAACGCCAAGCGCACCTCGATCGCGCTGTCCGGGCCGCTGATGGGCACCGACCTGGCCGGGCGCCTGGCCGTGGACTATTCGGCGCGCGACACCTTCATCGACTACACCAACCCCAACTTCCAGAAGGGCAAGACCGACCACGACTTCAGCGCGCTCACCACCCGGGCCAAGCTGTTGTGGCTGCCCACCGACATCGCGGGGCTGGAAGCCAAGTTCACCTTCTCGCACAACGAAAGCAACCGCCCTACGCAAGAGGCCGCCTCGGCCCCGTACCACAAGCTCGACCACACCACCACGACCATGCCCAGTTGGGAGCAGAGCACCAACACCAGCGTGCTGGACGTGAGCTACGACTTCGACAACGGCATCAAGCTGATCAATCAGGCGCAGTACTCGTTGTCCGACGTGCAGCGCTACACCGGCATCCCGGGGCAGGGCGACGCCGACATCAAGCAGAAGAACCTGTCCAATGAAACCCGCCTGGTGTTCGGCGACCAGCACAGTGCACTCAGTGGCGCCACGGGCATCTATGTCGCCCGTACCCGAACCGATGAAAGCCTCAACCTCGCGGGGCTGTCGACCTTCGACGACATCAAGCAGAACCTCGGCCTCTTCGGCGAGCTGAACTACCGCCTGAGCGACCAGTGGACCTTGAGCACCGGCCTGCGTTTCCAGCAGGACCGCATCGAGCGCGACGGCCGTTCGGTACTGGCCCCCACCGCGCTGGATTACCAGAAGACCTTCACGGCGGTGCTGCCCAAGGTCTCGCTGGCCTACGCCGCGACCCCGGACTGGACCGTGGGTGCAATGGTCAGCCGGGGCTACAACCCGGGTGGCGTGTCGCTCAACCTGTCGACGCGCCAGTGGCAGTACTTCAAGGAAGAATCGGTGTGGAACTATGAACTGTTCACCCGTGCCAGCCTGCTCGATGACCGCCTGCGCCTGAGCGGCAACCTGTTCTACATGGACATGAAGGACTCGCAGTACAACATCCCGGTGGTGATCGCCAGCGGCATCACCCAGTCCTACACCATCAATGCCGAGAAGGCCCATGCCTATGGCATGGAACTGAGCGCCGACTACCAGCTGTTCGACAGCCTGACACTCAAGGCCAGTGCCGGCACGCTGCGCACCCGCATCGACCGCATCACCAGCAATGACAGCTACCAGGCCAACGCGTTTGCCAAGTCGCCGGGCTACACCCTGAGCGTCGGCCCCAGCTGGGATATCACCGACGCGCTGAACCTCTCGGCGCACGTCCGCCACATCGACGGCTATTACTCCGACACGGCCAACAACAAGGCGTATGCCGTCGATTCCTACACCCTGACCGATGCGCGCATGAGCTACCGCTACAGCCCGGCCGTGGAGCTGTATGGCTATGTGAAGAACGTGTTCGACGACCGTAACCCGACCTACCTGCAACAGAACCGCGGCATTGGCGGCACCGAAGCGAGCATGACCACGCCGCGGATGTTCGGCGTCGGCGTCAAGGGCAGCTTCTGAGGCACCTGCCTGCACAGGCGGCCGCTGCACGGCCGCCGTTCACCCACAAACGGACACCGGAGCGTTGATGACCACCCCGCACAAACGACTGCACATCGGCCTGTCACTGGCCCCGACCTGGCTCAGTGGCGATGGCTGGCGCGGCGAAAACAGCGCTATCGAAGCCATCTTCACCGCGGAGTACGCGATCGACCTGGCGCGCCGCGCCGAGGCGGCGCACCTGGACTTCGTGTTTCGCCCCGATGTGAGCTTCCTGCCGATGCAAGGCCTGGAAAACGGGCCGGGCTTCGCCAGCCTCGATCCGACGATTCTGCTGACTGCGGTGGCCCGCGAAACCTCACGCATCGGCCTGGTGTCGACCGTGTCGACCACCTTTTTCCCGCCCTACGTGGTGGCCCGGCAACTGCAATCGCTGAACTGGATCAGCAAGGGGCGGGTCGGCTGGAACATCGTCACCGCGCTGCAAGGCAACGAGAACTTCGGCCTGGACCAGATGCCCAGCGCCGAGGAGCGCTACGCGCGGGCGGCGGAGTTCACCCGGCTGGTGCATCAGCTGTGGGACAGCTTCCCGTCCGAGGCGCTGACCCTCGACCGCACCAGCGGCCAGTATGCCGACGTGTCGAAGATCCAGCCGGTGAACCACGACGGGCCTCACCTCAAGGTCAAGGGCCCGCTGAACCTGCCCGCATTCGCCGGTACGCGTATCCCGCTGATCCAGGCCGGGGCCTCGGAATCGGGGCGCGATTTTGCCGCGTCGGTGGCCGACCTGGTGTTTGCCCCCACGCCCGACAAGGAGGCTGCACTGGAACTGCGCCGCGACCTTGGCCTGCGCGCGCAACGCCATGGCCGTGCGGCACAGTCCGTGCGCCTGCTGCCGGGCCTGAGCCTGTACCTGGCGCCGACCCGCGAGGCGGCCAGGGCTTTGTTCATGCAGACCCATGGGCGCATGGACCGTGCGCGCAAACTGGCGTCGATCAAGGAAATGACCGGGCTCGACCTGGCCGGCTGGCCGCACGACCGACTCGTTACTCGCCACGATTTGCCGGCCCTTGCTCCCGAGGCCTCCAGCCGCACCCACAGCAGCCTGTTGCGCCGCCTGATCGAGCGCGAATCGCTGCGCGTGGATGAATTGCTGCTGCGCCCCGAAGTGATCTCTGCGGCGCACTGGCAAGTGGTGGGCACGGTCGACGATGCGGTCGAGCAGATTGCCGACTGGGCCGCCAGCGGGGCGATTGACGGCTTTATCGCTGCCCCCGGCGGTTCGGTGGATTCGCTGCACCTGTTCCTCGATCAGGTGATGCCGCGCCTGGTCGCTGCGGGGCTGTTCCGCACGGGCTACAGCGGCGCCACGTTTGCCCATCACCTTGAAGAGCTGAATCCCTAAATGAAAAAGTTGAGTGTGGCGCTGCTGGTCGTTGCCGTGGCGCTGGGTGGGGTGGTCGTGGTGGGGGCGTTGCCGCGCACCGCGCAGGTCGAGGCCCCGGCGCCTGCCGCCAAACCGCAGCGTATTGTCTCCAGCGCTCCCAGCGTGACCGGCATACTGCTGGCGATGGACGCGCCGCTGGTGGCGAGTGCCGCGACCACGCCGAGCCGTATTTCCGATGCCGAGGGGTTCTTCTCGCAGTGGGCAAATGTCGCGCACACGCGTGGCGTGCAGGTGCTCTACAAGAACCTGGTGTTCGACCTGGAAGCGGTGGTGGGCATGAACCCGGACCTGCTGGTGGTCTCTGCCACGGGTGCCGACAGCGTGATCCAGCATCAGGGCGAACTGGAGGCCCAGGGCATCAGGACCGTGGTGGTCAACTATGCCAACCACAGCTGGCAGGAACTGGCCCGCCAACTGGGCGAGGCCAGCGGCCTGCAGGCCGAGGCCCAGGCCGCCATCGAGCGCTTCGACGCCTATGCCGCGCAGGTCGCAGCGGGCATCACGCCACCCGCCGGGACGGTCAGCCTGATTGGCTACAACCTGGGCGGCAGCTATTCGGTCGCGCGCCTGAGCAGCCCCCATGCCCATGTGCTCAAGGCACTCGGGTTCGACGTGGCAGGGTTGCCCGCGGCACTGCAGGGGCAGGTCAAGCGCAGTTCCGATGTCGACTTCATCTCCCGCGAGAACCTGTCCGCCGCCATTACCGGTGACACGGTGTTCCTGCTGGGCGGCAGCGACAGCGATGTGCAGGCGTTTCTGGCCGATCCGGTGCTGGCCAACCTGCCAGCCGTGATCCACCAGCGGGTGTACGCGCTGGGCCCCAGTTCGTTCCGTATCGACTACTACTCCGGGCGCGAGATGATCGATAGCGTGGCGCGGGTGTACCGCTGAACCATGGGCCGATCAAGACGTGGGCAAGGCCTGCTGGCAGGGCTGTTGCTGCTGGCAGTGGCGGTGGTGGCGAGCCTGGTGGTCGGGTCGCGCAGTATCGGTGTGGCCGAGGTGTTCGAGGCGCTGACGGCGTATGACCGATTGGACGACCAGCACCTGATCGTGCGCGAACTGCGCGTGCCGCGCACGCTGGTGGCGATCCTGGCCGGGGTTGCGCTGGGGGTGTCGGGCGCGATCATGCAGGCGGTCACCCGCAACCCGCTGGCCGAACCGGGCCTGCTGGGCATCAATGCAGGCGCCGGGGTGGGGGTGATCATCGGGGTGGCGGTGCTGGGCCTGGGCAGCATGAGCGCGTACGTGTGGTGCGCGTTTGTCGGCGCCGGGCTGGCGGGTGTCGCCGTGTTCTTGCTCGGCCGTGCCCAGGAGACCGGCACCAATCCGGTCCGCCTGGTGCTGGCCGGGGCAGGCCTGTCGGTGATGCTGGCGTCGGTCACCGGCCTCATCCTGCTCAATGCCCCGCTCGAGGTGTTCGACCAGTTCCGTCACTGGGCGTCAGGCTCGCTGGAAAAGAGCGGCTTCGACGCGGTGGGTGTGCTGGTGGTGGCCGTGCTGCTGGGCGGGGTCACAGCACTCGGGCTGGTGGGCAGCCTGAATGCCATGGCGCTGGGCAAGGACCTGGGGCTGGCACTGGGTGTGAACGTGCGTCTGACCTGGCTGCTGGCCTGCCTGACGGTCATGCTGCTGGCCGGCGCGCTACAGCGGCGGCGGGGCCGATCGGCTTTGTCGGGCTGGTGGCGCCGCACCTGGCGCGCCTGCTGACAGGGCCTGACTACCGTTGGATCGTGCCGTATTCGGCGTTGTTTGCCGGGGCGCTGCTGCTCACTGCCGACGTGCTCGGGCGTGTGGTCGCGGCGCCGGCGGAAATCGCGGCGGGCATCGTCGCGCTGTTGATTGGCGGGCCGTTCTTCATCGCGCTGGTGCGCACCTTCCGGTTGAGCAAACTATGAACATGACCGCTACACGGGTAGTGCGCCTGGCGGCCTTGTCGTTTCGCTGGCAGCCACGCGGGGTGCTGGTGTGTGCAGTGCTGATGCTGCTGGCGCTCGGGTTGGGTGTGGTGCTGCTGGGTATCGGCACCCTGCAACTGTCGCCAGGGCAGGTGCTGGCCAGTGTGCTGGGGGCAGGGCAGAGCCCGACCGCCGACCGCATTGTGCTGCGCGTGCGCCTGCCGCGGGTGCTCACGGCGTTGTGCGTGGGGGCATCGCTGGGCATGGCCGGGTCGATCTTCCAGTCCATTTCACGCAATGCGCTGGGTTCGCCTGACATCATTGGTTTTACCACGGGCGCGGCGAGTGGCGCGATCGTGCAGATCATCCTGTTCGATGCCGGGCCGCTGGGGGCGTCGGTGGCGGCGGTGATGGCCGGTGTGTGCACGGCCGCGCTGGTCTTCGTGCTGTCGCTCAAGGGCCGCACCAGCGGCGGTTACCGCCTGGTGCTGGTGGGCATCGGGGTGGGCGCGATGCTGTCGGGGCTCAACACCGTGCTGCTGGTGATGGGCAACCTTGACCAGGCGATGTCGGCGCAGATCTGGTTGGCGGGTTCGCTCAATACCCGTACCTGGTCGCACGTGCTGCCGGCGGCGCTGGGGTTGTTGCTGGTGGTGCCGGCGGTGGCGTATCACGCGCGCGGGTTGAACATCCTCGAGTTGGGCGACGACAGTGCCAACCAACTGGGGGTTTCGGTGGAGCGCACGCGGTTGCTGATGGTGCTGGTGGCGGTGGGGTTGACGGCGATTGCCACGGCGGCGGCGGGCCCGATCAGTTTCATTGCGCTGGCGGCACCGCAGTTGGCGCGGCGCCTGACCGCCTCGGCGCGGGTGCCGTTGGTCAGCGCTGCGTTGATGGGGGCGGTGTTGTTGCTGGTCGCGGATGTACTGAGCCAGCGGCTGGTGTCGACACTCAATCTGCCGATCGGCTTGACCACGGGGTTGCTCGGCGGCCTGTACCTGCTGTGGTTGCTGGCGCGCAACCGCCGGGCGTGAGGCAGGCGCACCGGCAATCGGTGCACCTGCCTGGCGGTGTGACGGTCAGGTCATCTGCCGGAAGCCTTCGAGGAAGTCCTTGGCCTGGGCCCTGAGTGCCTCGGGCATCGACATGCTCTTGAGGTACGCCTCGTTGCCCTGCAGTTTCTCCACTTCGTGGCCAGGCAAGCCGCCGTACTGCGCGTACAGGCTGCGGTAGAGTGCCTTGACGGTATCCGGGTTGATCAAGTCGGGATAGTCGCGCGCTTTCTTCATGCCTGCGCCACTGCCGTTTTTCATGTGGTCCAGAGTGCGCTCCAGCGAGTCGCCGTAGTAGCAGCGCCACAGCACGAACTGGGTCAGCGGGTCGATGCTGTCGAAGCAGCTTTTGCCGGTGGTGCTGATTTCGATACCGGTCAGCAGGGGGCGGGTGTTGGTGATGATCTTGTCGATCTCGGTGGGTGTCTTGTCGGCCCAACCATCGCCGATGCTCTTGCGCGCGGCGTCTACCCAGCCTTCCAGGGTGGTGAGTTTGTCGACGTTGAAGGCCGAGAAACCGGTGTGGCCGTCCGGGTAGGCGGGCATCAGGGCATTGGCGCCGTAAGACTGCACCAGGATCGTGGTGCTGTTGAGCCCGACGCTGGCTTCGGCCGCGATGGCCGACAGGGTCATGGCTGCCGACGCCTTGGCGGTCATGTGGTTGACGATCAGGCGAAAGCCGGCGCCGTACTGCCAGCCGAGCATGCTTGGGTTGGTCGAGGACGCAGCTTTGTGCAGGGTGGTGGTGCGCTCATAGGAGAACACCACAATGCGTTGGTGAACATCGCCCTGGGCTTGGGCGATGCTGCCGGTGAGCTTGCAGGCGGCGGTGTAGTCGAGCAGTCGCGAATTGATTTCCACCACCTCGCCGATCTCCAGTGCCTTGACCTCCTCGGGGGAAGGCAGGGTGACATTGTCGATGCGGGCGATCTGCTTGATGTAGTCCAGCGCCGTGACTTTTTCGCCCGGCTTGATCATGAAATAGGCCATTTGAGACTCCTTCTCGCTGTGCGGTAGTGGATGCTGGCATGGGGCCAGCATGCGGAGTCTACTTGCGCCGGTATTGGCGTGGCTATCCCTGGGAGGGGGGATATTTGTGGATTTTTTGGGTTGATGTGGCTGCTGCAATGCGCCGCATGGGCGGCACTCGATTTCAAGAGCGCTGGAGATGTGTTGGCTGGCACAGAGTGGCCCCACTGCAATGTGTGGGCGGACTACCAAG
>NZ_JAAHBU010000219.1 GCF_010671725.1 Pseudomonas brassicae
CCTGCACCCGGCGGTGCTGCAACTGATCGACATCACCGTGCGTGCCGCACATGCGCATGGCAAGTGGGTGGGCATCTGCGGCGAGCTGGCGGCTGACCCGCAGGCCGTACCGATATTGGTCGGTCTGGGTGTGGACGAGCTCAGTGTGGCGGCGCGCAGCATCGCCGAGGTCAAGGCCGAGGTGCGCGGATTGAATTTTGAACAGGCCCGGCAATTGGCGCATCAGGCGCTGCTGCAGGGCAGTGCCGCCGATGTGCGTGCCCTGGTGGAGACGCATTGATGGCCCGGATACTCACCCTTACCCTCAACCCGGCGCTGGATCTAAGCGTAAGCCTGGACGTGCTGCGCGAGGGGCAGGTCAACCGTAGCCAGGCCCAGCACAGCCATGCCGCCGGCAAGGGCCTGAACGTGGCGCAGGTGCTCGCCGACCTGGGCCACAGCGTCAGCGTGAGCGGCTTTCTCGGCCAGGACAACCTGTCACCGTTCGAAGCCTTGATGGCCCGTCGCGGTTTTGTCGACTGCTTCGTGCGCGTGCCGGGCGAGACCCGCAGCAACATCAAACTGGTGGAAGACGGCGGGCGCGTCACCGACATCAACGGGCCTGGCCCGCAGGTCGACGAGCAGGCGCAGAGTGCACTGCTGGCGCGCCTGCAGCAGGTCGCGCCCGGCCATGACGCCGTGGTGGTGGCCGGCAGCCTGCCGCCGGGGGTCAGCCCGCAATGGTTGCAACTGCTGGTGGCCTGGCTGCGTTCGATGAACCTCAAGGTGGTGCTCGACAGCAGCCGGTACGGCCTTGAGCGCCGGTTTGCAGAGCGCGCCGTGGCTGGTCAAACCCAACACCGACGAATTGTCCGAGGCGCTCGGTCGCCCGGTGCACACTTTTGCCGAGCAGCAGGCCGCCGCCGTGCAACTGATTGCCCAGGGCGTGGAGCATGTGGTGGTGTCGCAGGGCGAGCACGGGGTGATCTGGTTCAGCCGCGACACGGCCTTGCAGGCGCTGCCGCCGCAGGTCGTGGTGGCCAGCACGGTCGGCGCCGGCGATTCGCTGCTGGCCGGCATGCTGCACGGCTTGCTCAGCGGCGAGCCGCCCGCGCAGACCCTGCGCCGCGCCACCGCCATCGCCGCCCAGGCGGTGACCCAGATCGGCTTTGGCATCTATGACCGTGCGCAACTGGCGCAGCTGGAAGCCGAGGTGGTGATACAGACCCCGAGCGTACAAGAGGGTAACCAATGAAGATCGCGATCATTACCGCCTGCCCCAACGGCCAGGTGTCGAGCCTGCTCAGTGCGCGCCTGCTGGATGCCGCAGCGCAGCGCCAGGGCTGGAGTACCAGCGTGGAAGTGCACGACGCCGAGCACCCCGAACGCCAGCTGTCGGCTGCGGTGATCGCTGCCGCCGACTGGGTGCTGGTGATCAGCACCGGGCCGTTCGATCTGCAGCGCTTTGCCGGCAAGCGCCTGTTCCAGAGCACCCCGGCCCAGGCCCTGCAGGACGTGGAGAGTTTCCTGCGCCTGGCAGCCGAGCAGGCTCAGCTGCATCAGCCGTGCGCCGCGGCGCCTGCGGTAGCGTCGGCGGTCAAGAAGATTGTCGCGATCACTGCCTGCCCGACGGGTGTGGCGCATACGTTCATGGCCGCCGAGGCGCTGCAACAGGCAGCGCAGCAGTTGGGTTACCACTTCAGCGTGGAGACCCAGGGTTCTGTCGGCGCGCGCAATCCGCTGAGCGCGGCGGCCATCGCCGAGGCCGACGTGGTGCTGCTGGCCGCGGATATCGAAGTGCCCACCGAGCGTTTTGCCGGCAAGCGTATCTACCGCTGCGGCACTGGCGTGGCGCTCAAGCAGGCCCAGGCCACGCTGCACAAGGCCCTGGCCGAGGGGCGCGAGGAGCGTGCCGCCGGCGCTGTGGCACCGGCGCGCAGTGACAAGTCGGGGGTGTACAAGCACCTGCTGACCGGCGTGTCGTTCATGCTGCCGATGGTGGTGGCCGGCGGGCTGTTGATCGCGCTGGCCTACATGTTCGGCCTGGACGCCTACAAGCAACCTGGCACCTTGGCCGCGGCCCTGCACCAGATCGGCGCGGACGCGGCGTTTGCCTTGATGGTGCCGTTGCTGGCCGGCTATATCGCCTATTCGATTGCCGACCGGCCGGGGCTGGCGCCAGGCATGATCGGTGGCCTGCTGGCCAGCAGCCTGGGTGCCGGCTTTATCGGCGGTATCGTCGCCGGCTTCGTGGCCGGTTATGCGGCCAAGGCCATCAGCCACTGGTTACGCCTGCCCAGCAGCCTGGAAAGCCTCAAGCCGATCCTGATCATTCCCTTGCTGGCCAGCCTGTTCACAGGCCTGGTGATGATCTACATCGTGGGCAAGCCGGTGGCCGGGATGCTCGATGGCCTGACGCACTTCCTCGACAGCATGGGCACCGCCAATGCGGTGCTGCTGGGCATTCTGCTCGGGGCAATGATGTGTGTGGACCTTGGCGGGCCGGTGAACAAGGCGGCCTATGCGTTCTCGGTGGGCCTGCTGGCCAACCAGAGCATGGCGCCGATGGCCGCTACCATGGCGGCGGGCATGGTGCCGCCGATCGGCCTGGGCATTGCCACGTTCATAGCCCGACGCAAGTTCGCCCAGAGCGAGCGCGAGGCCGGCAAGGCGGCGCTGGTGCTGGGCATGTGCTTCATTTCCGAGGGCGCGATTCCGTTCGCGGCCAAGGACCCGCTGCGGGTGATTCCGGCCAGTATCGCGGGTGGCGCGCTGACCGGGGCACTGTCGATGTACTTCGGCTGCAAGCTGATGTCACCGCACGGCGGGCTGTTCGTGATGTTGATCCCCAACGCCATCAACCACGCGCTGGCATACCTCTTCGCGATTGCCGCAGGCAGCCTGGTGACGGCCGTGGTGTATGCCGTGCTCAAGCGCAAAGAGGTGGTGGAGCTGGCGCTGGAGCCGGCCAAGGCCTGATCAGGGGCGTGGGCGCGGGTGCTTTTTGCGCAGCGGTTCGAGCAGGTCGGCCAGGCCGTTATGGTCGACCTCGTGCATCAGCGCCAGCAACCCGCCCAGCTCGCCCTTGGGGAAACCCTGGCGGGCAAACCAGTTGAGGTAATGGCCCGGCAGGTCGGCAATCAGCCGGCCCTGGTATTTGCCGTAGGGCATTTCACGGGTAACCAGCAGTTCAAGTGTTTCGGGAGTCATGGGGCTCAACGCGGGGTGTTCAGGAAAGGCCTGACGATACATGCAATCTGCATGAAGGCCAAAGGACAGTTCATGCAGAACGCCGCTCGGAGAAGGTTCAATCTGTTTTTAAGTTGTTGATTTATATTGGTATTTTTTGAATCTAAAACCTGGCATGAACACTGCTCTGTTACTTGGCAACTATCCTCATGCAAAGGAGCACTGTCATGACCACCGATCTGAACAAAGACGTAATCTCGGTTCTGAATGATTTGATCGAGTACAGCAAGGATGGCGAGAAAGGTTTCAAAACGTCGGCCGAGGATGTCAAGAATCCTCAGCTGAAATCTTTTTTCACTCAACGCGAAGGTGAATGCCGTAGCGCCGCAGCCGAGCTGCAGGCTCAGGTCAGGTCGCTGGGTGGCGATCCCGAAACCTCCACCAGCGTCAGTGGTGACCTGCACCGCGGCTGGGTGAATCTGAAGTCCATGCTGACCGGCAAGGATGAGGAGGCCGTCCTCAACGAAGTTGAGCGTGGAGAGGATCATGCCTTGAAGGCCTACAAGGAAGCGCGCGAAAAACTGGTCAAGTTGGGCTTGGGCATGACAGACCCCTCGTACACCCTGGTTCAACGCCAGCTTGATGGCGTACAAAAGAACCATGATCAGGTCAGGGACTTGCGTAACGCCGCCCGCGCGCGTTCTTAACCCGCGTAGGTTTCGATGCGGTTGCGCCCGTTGCGTTTGGCGCAGTACAGCGCATCGTCCGCACAGCCCAGCAAGGTCGACAGATCTTGCTGGGCTTCTGGCGTCAGCAGGCCAACCCCGATGCTCACCGTTACCGGGTGCAGGTCGTTGCCGAACGGTGGCAACGCCTCGACGCTGCTGCGAATGCGTTCGGCCAGGGTCAGCACGCCCTTGAGTTCGGTCTCGGGCACGATCACCAGAAACTCTTCCCCGCCATAGCGTGCGGCCAGGTCTGCCGGGCGGCGGATGCTGCGCGCGATGGCCGCGGCTACCTGGCGCAGGGCCTCGTCACCCCCCTGGTGACCATGGCGTTCGTTGAAGGCCTTGAAGTGGTCCACATCCACCATCAGCACCGCCAGCGCCCGATGGCTGCGTTGTGCCCGTGCCCACTCGCGGCGCAGCACCTGGTCGAGTTGACGGCGGTTGGCCAGCCCCGTAAGGCTGTCGGTAGCAGCCAATGCCGCAAGCCCCTGTTCGGCACTGTGCCGACGACGCAGTTCGCGCCCCAGCAGCAGTGACAGCCAGAGAATGCCGATGCACAGCACCCCCGTGGCAATGCTGACCACCAGCGCGGTGCGTCGCCACGAGCCGTACACTTCATCGGACGAGAGTGCCACCACCACCAGCAAGGGCAGGTTGGCCACCCGCGAAAAGGTGTACAGGCGGTTCTTGCCGTCCAGGCTGGAGCGCGCGGTAAAGCTGCCATCGCCCAGCGCCTGGGCACGCTGGAAGTTGCTCTGGCCGGACAGGTTGGTGCCGATCAGCGGGTCATTGGGCATGGACGGGTGGCGTGCGAGCATTACCCCGTCGCTATTGAGCAGGTTGACGCTGCTGTCGCGGCCGATGTCCAGGCGCTGGAACAGTTCGCTGAAATAGGCCAGGCGCAGGGCGCCGGCAGCGACACCGGCGAACTCGCCGTGGGCGTCATTGATACGCCGGGTGAAGCTGATGCACCAGTCCAGCCCGCCCAGGCGTGCCTTGAACGGTGGGCTGATGACCAGGCCCAGGCCGGGGTTGCTGCGGTGCGCCTGGAATACCGTGCTGTCGGCAAAGTTGGCGCTGCGCGGTACCACGCTGGTGGAGTCGGCGACGACGTTGCCGGCACGGTCGAGCCACAGGATGTCGCCGCGTACCGGCGCAGTGAACGCCTGATTGAACAGCACCTGCTGGCGCAGCGGGCCGTCGATGCGCATCAGTTCGGGACGCTGGATGGCCCAGATCAGGCCTTGCAGCGACAGGTCGTAGAGTTCGGCATTGCGCACAATGTCGGTATCGATCAATTGCACGATGTTGCGCGCCGCGCGCGAGGCGGCCTGCTCGGCATTGGCTCGCTCGCGCACCAGCAGGAAGCTGACGATGGCAACGATGGCCAGAACGGCCAGGCAACTGCCCAGGTTCAGGATCAACTCGGGATGAGTCCTGTACAGGGAAGGGCGCTGAGGCGAGGGGCGCGAAGGCATGATCGGCGTGTTCGGACCGCTGTCGATTAAGGGGCAGGCGAAGCGGCGGTATTCTAGGTGCGGGCCGATTGTCGGACAAGGTGTTAATGGCGCGCGATGATGTACGGCAAGTTGTCGAGAGTTGTAGGCAATGAGCCGCAAGTTGCCGGCTCATTGCCTGGCCGATCAGAACACGTTGAGCGGGTATTGCACGATCACGCGGTACTCGTCGACATCGTTGTCGACCTGGGAGTAACCCTGGGTGCCGCGGTGCGAGGCCCAGCGCAGCAGCACGCTGAGGTCCTTGAGGCTGCCCTGCTGGAACACATAGGCCAGGTCCATGTCGCGCTCCCAGTGGCGGGCATTGTCGCCCTCGGCGCTGTACCAGTTGCTGTAGCCGGGGCTGTTGGGGTCGACCTTGCTCAGGTCCAGTTCGCCCCGCGAGTACGACACTGCGCTGGTCAGGCCGGGCATGCCCAGGCCCCGGAAGTCGTAGGTGTACTTGAGCTTCCATGAGCGCTCGCCGGGCCCGTTGAAGTCGGAGTAGATCTGCGAGTTGTCCAGGTACACGCTGTCGCCCAGGGTGATGTAGTCGAACGGGGTGTTGCCGTTGACCCGCTGGTACACGGCGGTGAGGCTGTGCTCGCCGACATTCAGCGCCAGGTGCAGGCTGTAGGTGTTGTTGTCGATACGCCCCAGCAGCGATTCACCGGTGTCCTGGGTGTGGTAGTAGTGCAGGCCGGGGTTGAGGCTGACCTGGTCGCTCAACTGCCAGGTGTAGTCCAGGTCGAGGTAGTACTGGTTCCACACGTCCTTGAGTTCGGCGGCGTACAGGCTGCTGGTCAGCCCCTCGCTAGGGGCCCAGGCGGCCCCGGCCCAGTTCAGGTGACGGCTTTCGCGGTCTTGTGGCAGCGCGCCGTAGGTGGCGCCGATGCGCTTGTGGCCGCTCTGGTTGTAGAGCTTGGTGAAGCTTGCCTGGCCGCCTTCCAGTTGCAGGCCGTCGATGCTGGTGTTGCTCAGGCTGACGCCGCGGAAGGTCTGCGGCAACATGCGCGACTCGCCGCCGGCGATCACCGGGTTGCTGAGGAACAGGTCACCGGCCTTCAACACGGTATCGAACGCCTTGAGCTTGACCGCGGCGCCGGCGTTGGAGAACGAATCGGGGGCCTTGCCCAGTTCATCGTCGTGGGTGTAGTTGTACGGCAGGATGCTGGAGCCAGCGGTGCCGCCACCGCCGTCGAGCTTGAGGCCGAGCATGGCATGCGCGTCCAGGCCGAAACCGAGCGTACCTGCAGTGAAACCGGACTCGAACGTGCCGATGAAGCCCTGGCCCCATTCGCGGTTGTCGTGGTTGCCACGCTGCAACTGGTTGCGGTTCAGGTAGTAGTTGCGGCTGAGCACATCGAGGCTGGCGCCTTCGACGAAGCCCTCGGCCTGCTCTGCGTGAGCTTGCAGTGGCATCGTTGCAGCCAGTGCAACAAACAGCGGGGTGAAGCGAAAAGCGTGGGTCACCGATGAAACTCCTTGAGGTGAAGGTGCAAGACGTTCTTATTGTGCGAAGCGGTGTCTGCAGGCGAGGTCACAGATTGTTCACCGGTACTTTTCAGCAGACGGAAAAAAGCCGCTGATCGACAGCGGCTTTGCTCTGCAGCGCGCAACGACAGCCTGTCAGCTGTCCTTGTCGGCTTTTGCAGTCTCTTTGGAAGCGGTTTGTTCCAGGCCTTTTGCGTGATCCTGATGTTGCTGGGCCAAGGCTTCGCGACCTCGTTGGGCGGCGGCGGCGTGGGCGGCATACTGGGCCACGAAGGACGGCGATTCTTCGGCCATGGCCAGCGGCGAGAGCAATACGGACGACAGGACGAAAATACTGGCAATACCCATACTGTTGGACATTTGAAGCTACCTTCTTGCTTAGCAAGCTATCTATTTGGTCTGGCTACGATAGTCCTCGGCGGCGGGGTGAAAAAGGGGGGATCGGGCAATGCACTGTTGCGCTTTTGGCAACAGTCAAGGCATGCGGTGCGCCTTTCGCTGGCAAGCCAGCTCCCACAGGTACTCCACTG
>NZ_JAAHBU010000022.1 GCF_010671725.1 Pseudomonas brassicae
TTGCCAGCGAAGGGCGCGACTCATTTCTCGAGGTGTTCAGCCCCTTGCAGCGCCTCGTCACCCAGCAGCAGGGTGCTGTCGTGCGCCACGTCTTCCTCTTCGAACAGGCGCCATACCTTGCCGTCCTGGGTGCCCAGCAGCTCGACAAAACGACGCCCCTCGACCTTGTCGCTCAACTGCCCCAGGTAACGCCCAGGCTCGCTCTCGCTGCGGGTCAGCAGGATCTTGCGATCCTTCTGCGGCTGGGTCGGCGAGATCAGGTTCAGTTCCAGCGTCTGCGGCTGGCTGTCGCCGCTCAGGCGCAGGTCGACTTCGCCGGTCAGTTCGTCCAGGTGCACGCTGGCCTTGAGGTTGAGCTGCTGGCCCAGCAGCTCTCGGTCCAGCGAACGGTTGATGCCTTTGCCAGCCTCGTAGTAGTTGTCGTTGACCAGGTTGTCGGGGTTGTTCACCGCGATGGTCACCATGGTCAGGCTCAGGGTCACCGAGGTGGCCAGTACGCCGATGATGATCCACGGCCAGAGGTGCTTGTACCAGGGGCTGTTGGCGGTTGCTGCAGGCATGTGTCAACTCTCTTAGCGAATTTGTGGGCCGATGAAGCGGCTCTTGGCTTCAACCTGGGTACCGTTGTTGTCGGCGTCCTTGAGGGTGAAGGTGACTTCGTTGGTGGTCGATGGCAGTTCTTCGGGCGC